>NZ_CP047593.1:1617781-1941338 GCF_009905215.1 Tichowtungia aerotolerans
GTTGCGCCCGGCTGGTTTGCCGGGCATATCGGCTGCTTCGGCGATAAAGGTTTCTACGGGCGCGATCCGTGGTTTTCCGCTGTGCTCAAACTCGACTATGAGGACGGCACATCCGGGGAACTTGTCACCGATCCAGCTTGGAAGGCTTCTGCAGGCGCGGTTGTCGGCGCGGACCTGCTGATGGGTGAAGAATACGATGCACGCAAGGAGATAGCCGGTTGGGACATGCCGGGCTTTGACGATACGGAGTGGAAAAATGCGGTATTGTTTCGTCCCGAAGAGGAAGTGCTGCCCGAGCGAATTGAGCCATACCCCGGCGTGCCGGTCCAAACAATTGCTGAACTTCCGGCACAAAGCATTACCGAACCAAAACCCGGCGTGTTTGTTTTTGATCTTGGCCAGAATATGGTCGGAGTGGTTCGTTTGAAATTGAGCGGCGTTCCTCGCGGAACCGAAATTATCTTAAAACACGGGGAGATGATTGAGCCGGAAGGAACCGTTTATACGGCGAACCTGCGTTCAGCCAGGGCCGTCGACCGTTACTTTGCCAAAGGTGATGACGAAGAAATCTGGCAGCCGCGCTTTACCTTTCACGGATTTCGATATGTTCAGCTTGAAGGGCTGCCTGCCGGAATCATTCCTCAGCTCGGCACCGTAACCGGTGTGGTGTGGATGTCCGGCCTGAACGAGACGGCATCGTTTGAATGCTCAAACGAAAAGGTCAACCGTCTGTTTGAAAACATTCGCTGGGGCTTCCGCGGCAACTATCTGGAAGTGCCGACCGACTGTCCGCAGCGCGACGAACGCCTCGGCTGGACCGGTGATGTCCAAATCTTCATTCCTTCCGCCGCGTATCTCGCGGATATTCGTCCTTTTTATGAAAAATGGCTGGTGGATCTGCACGATGCACAGTGCCCGAACGGTGGCTATCCCGATGCTGCGCCGTTTCTCGGCCGTATGCATTATGCCAGTGCCGGGTGGGGTGATGCCGGAATCATCTGTCCGTACACCCTGTGGCAAATGTACGGCGACCTCGAATTTATCCGTCCGTGGTGGAATTCCATGAAAAAATACATGGAGTTGATCTGCACGGATGACAATCGCCACAATGGCCCGGCTGCACAATCGTACGGCGACTGGCTGCATTTCGGAGAGGAAACGCCGCAGCGGTTGATCGGACTGGCGTATCGGGCTTACGATGCCCGGCTTATGAGCGAAATGGCGGAGGCGCTCGAAAAGTCTGATGATGCAGTGTATTTTAAAAGCGAAGCCGACAAAGGCCGCTTATTATTCCGTAATGAATTTTTCCGCGGTTCGAAAATTGCGGTGGAAACACAGACCGCCTGTGCGTTGGCAATTCATATGGAACTGCTTTCTGGTGATGATCTGAAGGCGGCGGAAGAGTGTCTCTTCCAATGCTTGGAAAACTCGAACGGATACCTGACGACCGGGTTCATTGGGACGGCTTACCTTAGTCTGGCATTGTCAAAAGCCGGACGACCGGATTTGGCGGTTCAACTTTTATTGAATGAAGACCATCCGTCATGGCTCTACGAAGTCAACAACGGGGCCACGACCATCTGGGAGCGCTGGAACAGTTGGACCAAAGAAAACGGATTTGGCGATCCGGCGATGAACTCCTACAACCATTACGCCTTTGGGGCCGTCTGCCAGTGGATGTTTGAATCGCTCGTCGGAATTCGTCCGGCATCGCCCGGTTTCCAAACCTTGGAAATCAAACCCTGTTTGACGGACCGTTTCGACTTTGTGAAAGGGTCATACGATTCGGTTCAGGGCCGGATTTCCAGTCATTGGAAAAAAACGTCTGCCGGATGGATCGTAGAGGTTGAAACGCCGGTTCCCGCGGAAGTGGTCCTGCCAACCGGAACATATCGAATCGAAAAAGGAATTTATACATTTGAGGTAAACGCATGACCCAGAAACATCCAGCACATAAAGCTCCTCAGTCGGAACGTGTTTCGCTGAAAACCCGCATTGGCTGGGGATTCGGCGGGCTGGCCGACAACTACATCATGAACGTCCTGAACGCGGTCTTTCTGGTTCTTTATGTCCAGTATTTCAAAATGCCGCCGATGCTGGCCGGTGCGGCCTTGGCGATCCCGCGGATTTTTGATGCGGTTACTGATCCGCTGATTGGGAACATTTCCGATAACACCCGTTCGCGCTGGGGGCGTCGCCGTCCATATATTGTGGTCGGCGCCATTCTCTCGGCTATCCTGCTGCCCCTGTTCTGGACTCCGCTGGGCCTCAGTACCGTTTCTAATACGGAATGGTGGCGTAATATCCCGTTCTTGTACGTTGTGGTTCTGGGACTCGTTTATGCGCTGACCTACACGCTGTATGTGGTTCCCTACACGGCACTCGGCTATGAGTTGACCAACGACTATGATGAGCGCACCCGTGTGCTGGCCTGGCGCATGTATATCGGGCTGTTCGGTTCGCTGACGGTTCCGCTGGTCTATCGCCTTTGCCAGCTTGACTCGTTCGGCAATGAAGCGCGGGGCGCGGTGATTGTTTCCATGTGCATGGGAATCCTGATTATCGGATCCGGGTTGATTCCGGCATGGGTCTGCAGAGAGCGGGAAGATGGCCAGCATCAGGAAACCATCCGTTTTTTTTCTGCGATAAAAGTGACAATGACGAACATTCCGTTTGTCATTATGCTGATTGCTTATCTCATTATTATTATCGGTCTTTTTTCCGCGCTCAGCCTTCTGTCGTTTCTGAACATTTATTATATCTGTGGCGGCAATAAGGATTTTGCCGGTGTTATTATTGCCGGCAGCGGCATCCTGATGGCTCTGGTGGCTTACGGAAGCATGTTTCTGGTGGCGGCTGTGGCGTCGAGGATCGGTAAAAAAACGGCCATGATGGTGGGGCTTGGTTTTGCGCTTGCAGGTGCACTTGGAGACCTGATTGCCCTGGACCCGCGCTGGCCGATGGCTCAGTTTATTACAAACATCATTGCCGGGATGGGGCTGCAGGGCTGCTGGCTGATGGTCAGCTCGATGGTCGCGGATATCTGCGATGAAGATGAACTTAAAACCGGTTTGCGTCGTGAAGGAATGTTCGGTGCCGTAAACGGTTTTGCACTGAAAGCGGCCTTGGGCCTGACCGCCCTGATCGGTGCTTTTCTTCTGGAAAATTCCGGTTTTAATGCCGAAACAGTTGACCGCTTTGAAGCCGATACGATTGCGCAGGTGATTGAGCCGCCGCGCACATGGAGTATTGAGGATGAACATTTTGCAGAGGCCGCGAAAATATTTGATCAGGCGGCAAAACGTTTTGAGCTGATTGCCGATGACAAGTCCGCCGTAAAAAGCGGGAACAGATGGACACTTTTCTGGCGGCTTATCCGCGGTGAAGCGGTTTATTATCGTTGGTATGACTTTGAGAAAGATGTTCAGGACTGGCTTGCGGAAGTACAGCTTTTTTCTGAACGGACCGATGCGGATACAGAGAAAAAGCTGAATGCATATGCAGGGAGGGTCCATGAACAGTTTTTCCAAAGTCTGGAAAAACAGCATTCTGTGGCGAAGTTGATGAAAAAACAGGTGGTGTTTTTCCGCGCAGGCGGTTTTGTATTGGCTCTGGTCCTGTTTTGTTTCTATCCCATTACTCGCAGTCGGGCTGAAAAAACCCGTCGTATTCTCGATGAGCGAACGTTGTCATCGGAATGAATGTAATTAAAAAAAAGATCTGTTTCTCTTTTGTGCTGGCGGGACTGTTGGTTCCGTCTGTACAGGCTTTTGTCTTTAAAATCAACGCCCCGCCGGCACGGCTGTATGTGGATGATTTCGGAGCGGTTGGTGACGGAATGCAGGATGATATCTCGGCAGTTGTTGCTTCTATTGAGGCGCTTCGGGATGCAGGCCCTGGAGCCATTCTGGAATTTTCTTCCGGTAAAACGTATAAACTCGGAATGCGTCCGGACAGCAATTTTCAAGTGGACCTGCAGGGCATGACGAATGTGACGGTGGAAGGAAACGGGGCGATATTGCTGAACACTCCTTATCGGGCTTCTGTTCGGATGCAGCATTGTGATGGCGTTACGGTCCGGAATTTTGAAATTGAACAGGCCCCGCTGGGATATACGCAGGGCATTATCACAAATGTTTCCCCGGCGGGTGGCTTTTTCGAGATGGAAATTATGGAGGGGTACAATCCGATTCCCGCAGGAATGTCTTTTCTGGACTGGGGAGCGGTGATTGATCCCGACTTGCGACGAATTCGCTGGGATATGAGAGACCATTTCAGGCCGGAAAGTTATATTGCAGTAGGCCCTGAACAGTATCGTCTTTATATGCAGTCAGGATATATAACAGACTTGAATGATGTTCACGTGGGAGACATCTATTTCCAGCCGCTCATTTTCAATGGGTATGCAAGTAATATTCATATTACCAACAGTAAAGACTGTCTGCTGGAAAATGTGACGCTTTACAGCGGTCGCAGTTCCATGTCGAGCCGGGTGGATCTTAATCCCGGGCGGATTACGGTGCGTGGGTTTAAGGTGATGGTTCGTCCCGGCTCCGAACGGTTTGTGTCCAATTGGCGGGATGGAGTTCACTGTAAAGACAATCGGATTGGTCCGATTATTGAAGATTGCTATTTTGAGGCCTTGCTTGATGACAGTATTAATATGAGCCAGAACACGGTGATGGCTTCAGAAATTATATCGAGCAATACATTCCGGATGACCAAGGCTGAAGGGCCGACAAGCTGGACCGAAGATTCCTCGAGTATGCATGCTGGCGACCGGATCATGGTTTTTTATCCGCCGACTGGAGAATACATCGGGCCGGTCAGGGTTGCTTCGGTCGATTCAAATTCCCGTGAGATCATCACTTTTGAAGAGCCGATCCTGAACGTGGTAACGGGGCGTGTAGTTTCGGGGGACACTTTATCGACCCATTTTTATAATCTGGACATGTGCAATGCTAGATACATTATCCGGAACAATGTGTTCAAGCCCCAGCGCCGCCATGCAATCCTTGCCCGGTCGGTTGACGGAATAATTTGCGGAAACCGGATTGAAGGGGTCGGGGGAAATGGAATCCTGCTCGAGAATGAGTATGGAGGACCGTTCTTTGCCGGACCGTTTCCTCAAAACATCCTGGTCAGTAACAATACCATCATTTCCACACATCTGGCTCCTGTCAGAATCCATTCAAGCACTGGAGTCACAAACAGCCGGCTTGCCCGTAATATTGAGCTGGCAGGCAATCAGATTATCGGTCTGGATACCTCCGCAGTTGAACTGGATAATGCACAGGATGTAGCCATTAGGGAAAACAATGTGTTTTATGAGATCAACGGAACGGAAATGCTCGACCCGGTACAGGCTGTTGATTCTGAAAATATATTCTATGTGCCAACTGTTCTGCGGGATGGCGGATTTGAGATGACGTTCCTTGATCCGGACAATAACGGCTATGAATACTGTCCGGAAGGCCTTCCGTGGACATTCAGCCCTTTGGCCGGGTACACTGAATCTTCAACAGCATATACGTCCGGCAACCCGCCTCCGCCAGAGGGCGATCAAGTCCTTCTTTTAAAAGGAGCCGCAAGTGCATTCCAGCCGGTGACTTTGAGTGAGGGAAGTTATACGGTTGCATTGTATGCCGCTCAGCGAAAAAATTTTGGTGATCAGATTCAGCAAATGAAAGTGCTGTTAAACGGTGTGTCTCTGGGAACATTCCGGCCCGGAACCAGCGGTGACTATGAGCCGTTTGAGTCATCGGTTTATACGGTGCCGGTTCGCAGTACGTGCATTTTAAAACTGGAGGCGCTTCTGAACATTGATGAGACTCTTTTCATCGATGATGTTCGGATCAATAAGCAGTAGTTTTGGGGTCGGGCTGTTTTGTCTTTTTGAACAAAAGTTCAGTCTGTGCACTGGATGGTTCAGTTGGCGCGTGGTTTTTCAAAGCCTTCTTAATGTTTTTCGCTTGCCGGGAAATGTGGGGCGGTGTATCTGTTCCATATGATGGTGGAGTCGAAGAAAGTGGCTGTGGTGGTTCCCTGGCACGGGTATGGACAGAATATCCTGCTGGGGGTTTCTAAATATGTGCACGATCATCCTGATTGGGTGATTCATCTGGTGCAGTCCGACTCGCCGGTTCTGGAGGAAGACCTGCGCAGCTGGGGACCGGACGGGGTGATTTCCGGGATGGTCGATCTGCCGTCCGGAATGCAGGATCAGCGTTACAGTTTGCCGTGGGTGTCGGTGCTGGCGCAGCCGGATGATGAAACGGTTCCATTTGTTACTATCGACGAAGATGCGGTCGGCCGGATGGCCGCGGACTATTTCATCAATCGCCGCTTTCGTCATTTTGCTTATCTGGGAAATGAAGAACATGAGTTTTCTCTTCAGCGCGCCGATGCGTTTGAATATGCCTTGAAAGAAAAGGGGATTGATTGTCATACACTGCTGTATCCAACGAAGGTGTACGGCATCGACAAGCGGAAACGCACCAGTATTGACCGCCAGAAAGCCAAGTGGCTGGCGGCTTTGCCCAAGCCGGTTGCACTGTTTGCCTGCAACGACTGGGAAGCATTTCAGTTTGTTCAGTTCTGCCGCCAGCAGGGCGTGCGTATTCCGGAGGATGTGGCAATCCTTGGGGTCGGGAACGATGAACTGCTGTGCAATGTCTCGCAGCCGCCGATGTCCAGCATCCGCATGCCGTTTGAAAAAGTTGGCTACGATGCCGCTGCGCTGCTGGATCGTTTGCTGGAGAAAACAGCCGAGAAGGAGGTGAAACATTTTCTTCCTCCGGCGGGCATGGTGAGTCGTCAGTCAACCGACGTGATGCAGGTGAGCGACGCGACCGTTGCGAAAGCGCTGTCGTTTATTCAGGATCATATCCAGGAACCGATCAAGGTGGAGGATCTTCTCAAGCATGTGTATATTTCCCGCACACTGCTGGAACGTAAATTCAAGGTAGAATTGGGCCATACGCCACTGGTCGAGATTCGCCGCCAGCGTATCCGCCGGGCCCGCCAGCTGCTTGCCGACACCAATCTGTCCGTTGCCGAAATTGCCGAGGCCTGCGGCTTCAGTTCCGATATTCGCCTCAGCACGGTCTTTAAGGAGCTGACCGGCCAGTCGCCCTCCGCCTTCCGCAAGGCGGTTAAGGCTCCGTCATCCGTGCATGAGCTATAGTTTTCGGTTTTCATCGAGGGTATGGATTTCATTAGGTGAAATACGGTTATGGCTATTCTGTTTCCCGGGGAATAGGAGCATGCTTTCTATTTGATGAGGGGAAACAGATGAGTCAATTTTCAAACGAATGGTCAATTTCAGAATCGGTGTATCATCCGGCCAATGAACGCACGGGCGGAACGCTGTTCTGCATTGGGAACGGTCTGATGGGGCTGCGCGGCAGCTATGAGGAACTCGGCACCAAAGAGGTGCAGGGGTTGTTTGCTGCCGGCGTTTATCGCAAATCCATCGAGCAGCAGTTCTGCATTGCCGATACGTTCTGTCGCAAAAAATACATTTTCGATGAAGAGCTGATGCCGACGCCGGAAGAGATGTACCTGATCCAGAACCTGCCGGATCCGCTGTACTGCAAGATCTGGCTGAATGGCGAACCGTTTCGCATGTGGGACGGGAACCTGCTGGAATACAACCGCACGCTTGATCTGAAAACCGGCGTGCTGCACCGCACTGTCCGCTGGGATGACGGTAAGGGAAACATCACCTCGTTGAAATTCCGTCGCTTCTGCTCGATGGACGAACGCCACCTGATCGCTCAGGAAATTTCCATTACGCCGGAAAACTGGTCGGGCGAAGTGAAGATTGAAAGCGGTATCGATGCCTCACTCAACAATGAATATGCCGAGAGTGTGGTTGCTGAAACGCCGGCGGGACTGACGTTGAAATCCGAGGTGCAGGGCGGAGCAGTCGCTTTCCAATGTTTGGAAACACGATTGCATCGTGGCGCATCCATTCCGCTGGAATGGGATTCAGAGATAAAGCTTCGGCGTTACAAAAAGATTGCGACGGTGCGGGCGGAGCAGGGCAAAACGCTGATGCTTGAAAAATTTTCCACGCTCTACTCCACGCAGGACGAAACCCCGCAGGAGGCCGCAGAGATGCTTGTAAAAAAAGCGGCGGCCGAAGGATTTTCCCAATGTCTGGAAGAAAGTTCCAGGGTTTGGAAAGAGCTGTGGGAGCAGGCGGATATTCGGATTGAAGGCGATTCGGAGTCGCAGCGAAAAATCCGCTATGCATTGTTCCATCTGATCATTGCGTCGCCGCAGACGGACTCACGCGTGAGCATCGGTGCCAAAGCACTGAGCGGACAGGGCTACAGCGGACATGTTTTCTGGGACACGGATATCAACCTCGCGCCGTTCTATCAGTGGGTGTTCCCGGAGTGGGGCGGTGCGCACGTGCGTTACCGTCATCGCAATCTCGCCGATGCGCGGGCCTATGCGGCATCTGAAGGCCGCAGCGGCGCGCGCTATCCGTGGCAGACGTCGATCGGCGGATTCGAGCACGCGCCGGTTGCGATCACCTGCAGCCGCACACAGATTCATGTGACGGCGGATATTGCCTACTGCGCGTTGCGCTATGCCGACATCAGTGGCGATTTCGAGTGGTTGGAAACCGATGGCGCGGAGATGATCCGCGAGTGCGCACGCTATATGGTTGAGCGCGTCGAATATAACGAGGAGAAGGATCGTTTTGAAATCCACGGAGTTGGCGGGCCCGATGAATATCATCCGCTGACGGATAACAACGCCTACACCAACTGGCTGACGGCGTATGTTCTGCGGCGTGCCGCCGCGCTGAGCGACGATGCGGATGAACGTTTCCAGTGGATGGACATCGCGGAAAAAATGGTCTGTCCGGTCGATGAAAAAACGGGGCTGATTCCTCAGTGCGACGGATTTTTTGATCTGAAAGATTCGTGGGAAATCACCGGCAGCGACTGGGGCGGGCCAGGCGCGGAGTATCATGAGTGTAAGGGTCTGAAGCAGCCGGATGTGGTGCTGCTGACAGTGCTTCTGCCGCAGCTTTTTAAGGAAAAATATCTGCGTGCGAACTGGGATTATTACGAGCGGTTTATTCTGCACGGTTCGTCGCTGAGTCCGTCGATTCATGCGCTGGTGGCGGCGCGGATCGGGCTGATGGATAAGGCCATGGACTATTTTAATCTGTCGGCGGATTTTGACACCCTGGATGTTAATAAAGATACATGGGCCGGGATTCACATCGGCAACTTCGGCGGCCTGTGGCAGGCCCTGGCCTACGGGTTCGCCGGTCTGCAGGTTCGCGATGGACAGCTGTGCACAGATCCGCACCTGCCGGAACAGTGGAAATCACTGTCGTTCAATGTCTGGTATCAGGGAACCCAGCACCGGATTGAAGTATGCAACCGACCCGAAGCAGAGCCTGTTTTGGCGTAAGGCAGCTGCTGTCGCTGGTTGCACTGACCGCCGGCTGTGCGGTCGGCGCGCAGCTGCAGGCCGACCGGTTTTTTCAGGACGGAGTGAATCTGCTGGCCCCGGTCGGCGGCGCGGTGGAAGGCCGGCTCCTGTATCAAGATTCCTACGATGAAACTGTTTGGAGTCTGGCCCAGTGGGGCAGTCGGGGGACGCTCTGGGGGACGGAGCCGTATAGGCTTCCGAGCGGTGCAACGGTCTGGAGCAATGCGTTCAAGCATGTGGTGTTCGGGCCGCTGACCCATTCGGACGGCAATGTGGTTCTGGCGGTGAATGCGATCAATGAATATGGCGGGGTATACCGTCAGTCGGGCGAGAGCTGGCCGGCGCTTTTGATTTCGCAGAGCATCAGCAACCCGAAGGGATGGTTCAAGGAATACGGGCCGTGGATTTCGGATTTGAGTGAAGTGATCGTTGATATCGAACTGAATCTGCGGTACGCCAATCATATTTATACGACTGGTTATTCCGAGAGTCTTCATGCCGCTCAATTCCTGCTTTATTTTACGATCCAGAATCTGCGGCTTCCGCGGGATACCAATCCCGATTATGGGAATTACCTTTGGCTTGGACTGCGTTTTTATGATGATCGGGAAACGCTGCCCGGCCTGTCGGTCAATCATGATATTGGAACCGGTAAGCTGATCTACAATATCGGCATCGAACCGTTTACGGATGAAGGCCTGCAGGTGGGTGAGTGGAAGCGGATCAAGGGCGACCTCCTTCCGCATATTAAAGCCGGACTGCAGGAGGCGTGGAGCCGGGGCTATCTGACCAACTCCTTTGATCTGGCCGACTACAAGATCGGCGGCATGAATATGGGCTGGGAAGTTCCGGGGCTGAGCGATGTGGCGATGCAGGTTCGCAATTTCAGCGTACAGGCCTACGGTCTCGACTTCGCTCGACCGTTTGAGTTTAACAAGGACGGCGATGCTGAAGGCTGGACATACAGCCGCCTGACCCAATTGAATAACGGGCCATACAACGGCCGCTGGATTTTTAAGGTGCCGGGCGATGATCCGCAGCTGATCGGGCCGGCGTTGCGGCTGAACGCAGAGCGCTATCAGTCCGTTCTGTTCGGGATTGCCAATGCGGGCAATCCGATCGATGGCAGTGTGGCGACGCTCTTCTGGAAACGCGAAGGCGATGCGGACTTTTCAACCAACCGCTCGGTTTCGGTGGCCGTCGGTAACGGCGGCGGCTGGCAGATCAAAGAGTTCGACCTGAGTGCGCATCCGCAATGGACCGGCGAGATTGTTCAGCTGCGGTTTGATCCGGTTGCCTATGGTGATGATCATGCCATTGGGGTTGATTTTATCCGGCCGATATCCGCTGCAGCAATTGCACAGGGCGATGCGCCGGATATTCAGATGAAAAACGATATGCTTTACTGGGTTGGAGCGCCTTATCAGCAGTATACGCTTCAGGTTTCCACGAACCTTTCTGAAAACAGCTGGACGGATGCAGAAAATGCCGTGAATCTGCCGTGGAGCGATTCAGTGATGTTTCATCCGCTCGCGGCCACGAACCGCCCGGCCCGGGCTTTTTATCGGCTGCAGGTGTCACCGGGACCGTAAATGATGATTAGACGATTTGTTTTTTTAATGCTGGGAATGCTGCCGTTGGGGACGATGGCGGTAGATAATTCAGACCTGCTTCCGTTGGTACGCAATGAGCGGGGCGTCGACATGGAGGGCATGTCGCCCGACTGGGTCAAGTCGCTGATCATGGCGGAGTTCCGCATTGAAACCGCGACACCGGAAGGGACCTTCTCCGCCGCGGTAAAAGTGCTCGATCATTACGCGGAAACCGGCGTGAACGGTCTGTGGGTCGGGCCGATCTTCGAGCGTCCGCCGGGCAGGAACGGGTATGGAAATTTCGGGCCGGACACGGTGGAAGCAGCGCTGACCGGTGAAGCCTCTCTTGAGAAATCCTATCGGGAAATCCGGCGGTTTGTTGATGCGGCCCACGACCGTAACATCCGGGTGATTTTTGATATTGTAGCGTGGGGAGTCACGGAGTCCGCACCGTTTTTTAAGGAGCGCCCGGAATTTTTTATTCGTCAGGACAACGGAGAATTCAGGCAGGCGTGGGGCGGCTACCTGTTTGACTGGAAGAACCCGGAGTTCCGGGAATGGTTCAATGCCGCAGCGGTCGCTTTTATCGAAGAAACCGGAGCAGACGGTTTCCGCGTGGATCTGGCCCCGGATACGTCGGGCTATCACTTCAAAGAGATCCGTGAGGAACTGGTTCGAAAAGGGCATAAGATTCTGATTATGAGTGAAATGCCTTCAAAACCGAGGGGCACATTTGATTGTGCCCAGCTTGGAGTGAATGGCTGGACCGAGCCGCCGATATACAATCCGAAGGAGAAGTTCGAGGAACAGAAAAAGCGGTTCGGCAGCATGCACGACAGCTCCTTTGTTTTTCGCACGAACATTGTGGATGCCATTCAAACCGGCGTAGGGATCGGCCCTCCGCAGATCCAGCAGAAGGGTGAAGGCGGCCTCTTCCGTTTTTACGCGGCATCACCGCTCTATCACGATGGACATGCGCCGTTTGTAAAAGGAAACCGGGTCCGGTTCGGCTATCTTGCGTTACTGCCGTTTATTCCCGTCTGGTGGATCGGCGAAGAGTGGAACAATCCCCGCGACCTGCTCCAGCAGAAAGGAGCCATGTATTACAACCGCATCAACTGGGATGTGAAAAACGAGCCGCAGAATGCCGCGTTTTTTGAGGACGTAAAACGCATCCTGCGGGTGCGTCGATCATACCCTGATATTTTTGAGAACTTCCCGGAACATCTTAGAGACGCCAGTATCTGCAAGGTGGAATCTTTTCGGGACGGCCATCCGAACCCGCTGCAGGCCTATCTGCGTTTTTCGGATCGTCGTGCCGTGCTGGTTGTTCCCAATTACATGGCGGCATCGTCCTCATCTCATTTTTCGGTTGAGCTGCCTTGGGACGAATGGCCGGCGAAAGGCTCGTCATTTATTGTGACAGACCTGATGAGCGGCAATATCATTGCTGAGGCCGATCGGGCGGAGCTGAGATCATTTGAGGTCGAACTCCCGGCGGAACATCTTGGGATATATCTGCTGGAGCGCAGATAACTTTTTCCAATCCCTGGAAACAGGCCGAGCCCGCATATTTTCATTTTTCCAAAAGCCGGAAACAGGACTGTTTTTCACGGCTTTGGCGTAATTGTGATGAAATTAGTCTGATATTTTTACTGCACCTCTTGACGGTCGCGTTACAATTCCCCGTGGAAGGGGAGGATAACATGAAAACGGTAGTTCTTGTTCGACATGGCAAAGCCGGTTTGAGCCATCCTGACTTGGATGATATGGACCGGCCGCTCCAGCATCGCGGGAAGAAAGATTCCATTAAAATGGCCGAACGGTTTGCGGATCTGGACGTAGAGGTTGATATGCTGATCAGCAGTCCGGCGCTGCGGTCGCAGACGACCGCCAAAGCATTTTCGAATCAGCTCTCGCTGCGGGTGGAAACAGATGAGCGGCTTTATGACGGCACAGATTCCGAACTGCTCGACGTTATTCAGGAGACCGATGAAGAGTGCTCCTGCATCCTGCTGGTAGGGCATAATCCGAGTCTCAGTGATCTGCTGCGCGATCTGCTGGATGCGGAGTGCGAAGATCTCTGTGCGGGATCGGTCGCGGTTGTTGATTGCGACGTTTCGGAGTGGGAAGATGTCCATTCCGGCTCGGGAACGCTTGAGCAGCTCCTGACTCCCGCAGCATACGATACACCGCACGCGGCCTAAGAAAAATGGGCAGGTTTTCGAGAGGGTTTCCGGAAACAGTTCCGGGGCAGTTTATGTTTTTGTGGTTACTCCCGTCCGATGTGATTCAAGCCGATGGAAAGAATTCCTGCATTTTGCTGATTGGGCAGAATTCCTGTCTGTGCGACCTGTCTCTGCACAGTACTTTTGTTGCATCTTTCACGGTTTTTGCTTATAGGATGACCTTACAACTGGTATTTTTATCAAATTCTCTGCAATCCCGTGAAATGACAGGATCAATAATATGCTTCCATCAAAAATTTATTCGAAATCGGAACAGGTTAGAAATCTTCTTATAGAAGGGATTGAGTCCGGGCAGTTTAATGAAAAGGACCTTATCCCTTCTGAAAATGTGCTGACCGAAAAATTTGGTATCAGTCGTAATACGATTCGGGAAGCAGTGGCTGCTCTTGTGAATGAGGGAATTTTAACCCGGATTCAGGGGAAGGGTACGTTTGTTCAGGAAGGTGCCCGGGATTTGCTGGCTACGCGGGAGATTCGCTCCTTCTGTCTGGTTGGTTGTGAACATTCTGTTTCATACAGCCTGGGCGGGTTTATGTCGACGATGGTTCTGGGAATGCATGCCGTATTGGATGAATTAAGTATTCCGGTACGTGTTGTCAATCTAGGGGCAGGAGACTCGCTTCTGTCTTATTTACAGAAGCCGGGACGGTCTCTAGAGCAGCTGGAGTGCAGCGGAGTTCTGTTTGCCGGGTACCAGTGTTCGGAAGACGAACTGAATTTGCTGGAGGAGTCGGGCATCAGGTGTGTGTCAGTTGGCCCACAGCAAGCAGATTCCAGGATGTCATTCGCCGATGAAGATCATGAATTCGGGGCTTATCTGGCAATTCAGCATTTAACGGAGCAGGGGCATCGGCGAATTGCTATGGTGGACAGCGAAGTTTATTCAGCTTTCGGTCGCCGGAAGAAAGGTGCTGAAAAAGCCTTGAGAGATGCGGGCATATCCATCAGCCAACCCTGGAACTTTCCAGTTTCAGAACGTTTTTCGGTTGAAGAAGTTATGGATGAAATTCTGGAAAAGGTTCCGGATATTAGTGGATTAGTGATTTATCCAGGGATTGTGCCGGTATTTTACCGTGAGTTGGAACGGCGCAAAAAATTAATTCCGGACGAAATTTCACTGGTCGGATGTATGACCAGCGAGCATCCGGCAGATATTATTCAGGCGACAGAAGTGCGTCAGTCTTTGCGTGAGGTTTCCAAGGAGGCAACACGGTTGCTGTTGGATGCAGTTTCCGGCAAAACAAAAAGCTGCCAGAAGAAAATAGTGAAACCGGAACTGGTGATCGGGGAAACGTCCGGGCCGGTGACAAAAAAATGAAACCGGGCAGAACTGTTCTGCCCGGTGCTGGTTTGATTATTCTTTGCTGAAAAGGACGTTCGCTGCGGCATCCAGACATTCCGGAACGACGCCGTAGGTGCAGATAACGGTTTTCATGGTATCCTGAACCGTGAACGGGAAGGGCGAGTTGGTGATAACGATGACCGGCTTTCCGGTTTCGATGACGCGGTTGACGGAGCGCTGCTCGTAGGTGCCGCGCCGGTCGAAGTAGTTGGTCATGACGACCACATCGGCATCCTCCACGCGGGCAAGGATGCGTTCGATTTCAGTATCGTCGCATTCGCCGTGCACTTCGATGCAGGAGACGTTTTCGGAGTATTTAAGCATCCGCTCCCAGAAGCAGCACGGATGACACTTCTGCGAGTTGGTTTTTTCGTGGAGCGGCGCCACCTGTTCAACGAGCAGGACTTTGGTTTCCGGTTTGAGCGGAAGCAGGTTCTGCTCGTCGCGCATCACTTTCAGAACGCGCTCGGCAGCAGTCTTGGCAATCTCCGCGACTTTCGGGTCGGCAATGCCGCTGCCTGCTTTTTCGACCGGCATGATGTTGCCGTTTTCGAAGAGGCCGTAGTCCATTTTTACTTTGAGCGTGCGGCGGATGGCATCGTTGAGGCGCTCTTCCGGCAGGCGGCCGGAACGGGCGGCTTCGACCATGTCGTTGAAAACGTCGTCGAGAAGCGGGCTCTCGTCGCGCAGCAAAATGAGGTCGCAGCCGGCATTGATCGCTTCGATACAGGCGTCGGCGACTTCGTGTTTCTCAACGATTCCGCCCATGGTGATGTCGTCGGAGGTAATCACACCTTCAAAGCCCCACTCGTTTTTCAACAGGTCGGTGAGAATCGGTTTTGAAAGCGTAGCGGCGGTTCCGGACGGGTCGAGAGCCGGATACGCGGTATGAGCCGTCATAATGCTCGGGATGCCGGCATCAACCAGAGCTTTAAACGGCTTGAGGTGCTCTTCCATCTCTTCGCGGGAGAGGTCGATGGTCGGCAGACTGTGGTGGGCATCCTTGGTGGAGTGTCCGCGACCGGGGAAGTGTTTGCCGGTCGTGATCATGTTGGCATCGCGGAATCCGTCGAAAGCTTTCTTGCCATAGGTTTCAACGGTTTCGGCGTTGTCACCGTAGCTGCGGATGCCGATCTCTTTGTTGAGCGGCTCGGTGTTGGTGTCGAGCACCGGAGAGTGCAGCCAGTTGACGCCGAGGGCGGTCAGCTGGCGGCCGGTGGCCCATGCGCAGTCATAGGCGACCTGCGGATCATTGGTTTCGGCCTGTCCGAGGCAGGAGGGGAGGTAGAAGGTTCCGGCGCGCATGAAGTCGCAGCTCTGATCGCCTTCCATATCCATGGTGGTGTGCAGCGGAATGCCGGCACCGTTGTTGAGTGCTTCCTGCTTCATGGTGTTGAGGAATTCGCAGAACTCTTCGGCCGTGCAGTAGGGCGGCTCCTTGCCGGGGATGTAGTCTTTCACCGTGTCCTTCGGCTGGCGCAGCACGCGGTGGACGCAGTCCTGATTGTACGCATAAGGATCGTGCAGTGCGGTCTTCACCCGCATGGTCATGCCGACGCGCACGCCGGCCGGATGATAGCTGCGGATGCGTTTGAGGATTTCAGGGGTGATGACGGTGCCGACGTAGCCGATGACGAGGCACTGGCCGACCTTCTGTTCGAGGGTCATTTTTTGGATAGTTTTATCGATCCATTGGGTTTCTTCGGTGGACATAAGGGTCTCCTGTTTCGGTTAACACGAAGTGTATGAAAAAATCAGACTTTGCCGCGGCGAGCTTCCAGCTGTTCCCGGATTTCGGCCATGCGCTTGCGGGAAAGCGGATAGAGAATGACCATCAGCAGGGCCAGCGACCACATCACCACGGGAAGTGAAATAAACAGGGTAAACATACGTGAGAGCACTTCGGGTGGCTGTTCTCCAATTGCTGCATCAAAGCCGGACACGGTTAGAACCAGTCCGCCTACTCCCATGGCGCCGGTCATGGCCGCTTTCATAAACCAGGAGAAAAAGGCGTTGAGTGACCCTTCGCGGCGACGGTGCGTTTTCAATTCGTCGTAGTCTGCCACATCCGCTTTCATAGAGGGCAGAAACAGCCAGATCGCGGTGATGGAGGCTGCTTCGAACACGGCGGGAATTAATTGTAGATAAGGCATGTCCGGCCGCAGGCAGAAGATATTCAGTAACTGTCCGATGATGGCCAGCGCCAGCATGCAGAGCAGGGTGGTGCGCTTGTCCAGTATCTCGCCTACTTTGGTCCAGAGCGGAATGCAGCAGATTCCGGTGACGACCAGGACGGTGGTTTTCCAGCCGACGAGTGTTGCGCCGACGCTGATTTCGCCGCCGCTGATAAAGTAGATGTTGATGTATTGCACCAGACTGCTGATGGAGTAAGAGCCCAGGGTCAGGAAGAAGGCGACGCCGATCAGGCACCACATCGGTCCACAGGTAACGGATTCTTTCAGGCTTTTACTGAAAGGATCTTTGGCCTGTTTGGAGGCGTCTTTTTGGTAGTATCGTTCTTTTCCGACGATCGCCGGGAGTATACCCATGAATACAATCATGCCGGCAATGAACCAGCAGGCGACCTGCATGCCGTGCACAATGTCCGGTTCGCCGGTTTCCGGGTTGGCAAAGAGGGAGGAGCTGAGCAGGGAGAGCATCCAGCCTCCGGCCAGTGCGGTAAGCTTTCCGAAGAACGTGAACCATGCCATCAGGCGGGTTCGCTCATCGTAATTGGGTGTAAGCTCCATCTGCATGCTGTAGTACGGCATGGACCATACGGTGAAGCAGGTGAAAAAGGAGATGCCGATAAGAATCAGATAAGTTATTTTTCCGGTTTCGCTCAGTGTTTCCGGCATAAACCAGAATGCGGGGAAAAAACAGGCAGTGAGAATGGCGCCAAGAAGAATGAAGGGGCGCCGCCGGCCCCAGCGAGTGCGGGTGTTATCGGAAATGTTGCCCATAATCGGGTCGGTGATGGCATCCCATCCGCGCAATGCCATCAGAATTAAACCCAGCGTCGCAGGTTTCATGCCCAGGCCGATATTGAAGAAAGGCATCCAGAGAATCCCTGTCAGCATGCCGGTGGCGATGTAATCCATTTTTCCTCCAAAAGAGAACAGAACTTTCTGATATTGAGGAATTCGGTCCTCCGGAGGAATGTGCACGCGTTTTCTCATGGTCATATCCTGTCTTTTTAAAATTGCGGCTTTTAAGCCTGCATCATTTTTTAACATTCAACTTGTAGGATGATGCGACAAGTTGTAGGATCTCTTCCGAAAATTGTCAAGGCAATATATTGGTTGCAGGTGCTGACCGGAGAGGCCGAACCTTTCCTGAAGCAATAGAAAGTGATACAGTTTAACAGCAGACAGGAGAGCACGTTCATGATGACTACACGATACACCCGCTGGCTTCAGTTGACCATCTGTAGTTTGCTGCTTGCCGGACCATTCGGGCGCGCAAGAGCGCAGGACTTCTTTGTCGGCCGTGAGCGGGCGGGTGCGCGCGTTTCATTGAGCTCCACGGTTTCTTTACCGCCCTTTGCGCTGCTGGAGGCTGACGAAAAAACCTATCTGAAAGTTGAGGGCCGCGGCGGAAGTGCGTACGAGTTGGATAACTGCCTGCAGGGTAGTGAAGGATCCGTTTCCATGGATCTGGCGATGATCGATGATGAAAAGCCCGGCCTCACACGGCAGGATTTTTTGACGATGACCGGTGCTGATGGGTTCGGGTTTACTGCGGCCTATCTTCATGTTGAGCAGGTGGTGCTGGTGTCGTTCTGGAGCCGTGAATCCTTTGGCGGCCATTACCATAAAATCAAAATTCCGTTTGAGTGGACAAAGGGAACCAGTCATCAGCTGGTCATGAACTGGAAGCAGCAGGCCGACGGGAAAATGGAGCTTACGCTGTCAGCCGGTGACGAGATTCGCACAGCGAAAATTCCTTTTGGGTTTCCACCGTTCAAACGGCTGCTGGTCGGGTTCACTCCCTATAAGAAAAGTGCGGAGTATCAGGGGCTGGCGCTGGCGGACATTGTGTTCCGCGACAAGGCAGTGAAAATTGAGCCTCGCACGCAGGTCGGTTTTGTTCCGACCGAAGCCGCGGATGCCGGTCCGGTCAACAGCGTGGCGGTTCTTTACGCCCCCCCGGGACGGGTGCAGGATAATCACCTGTTGCGCGATGTCCGTTATGCCTTTAACGATGATCTGAATTCATCGTGGCGGCAGCCGCGCAATCAGGCGAATATCTTCATTACGATAGATCTGCGCATGCCGACGAAGGTAACGGGCTGGCGAATGGCGGCGACGCTGCCCCGGCCGTTTTCCAGTCCCAGATGGGACCGTGATGAAAATCGCAATCTCTGTCGTGACTTAGGTCCGGCCGCCTACGTTGCCCAGTATTCTGAAGACGGCATTAATTGGAAAACCTTTTACCAGCCGCCGAAAACCATGAAGGTGTATCCCAAACGCCATCATGAAATTGTTTTGCCGCAGCCGATTACGACCCGTTTCCTGCGCCTGGGGTATCCCAATAAGTCTCAGCTCGGCTTCGGGGTGGTGGCAGATATCGTTATTCGCGGAGAGGGTGGAAAGGAAATCGACTCCTGTCGCCGGCGTCGTGATATCAACCGCATGTGGCGTCAGCTCGAATATACGGAGCAGAAACTTTCGTATGTCCGGAAAGCATCGGCTGAACTGGAGGAAAAATATGATCTGGTTTTTGTGCCGGCGGAACTGTCTGTACTGGAAACTCAGACTGCGGAGCTTGTCGAAAAACTGGCCGGGATAAGGCAGGTTTCGGATTCCCCTCTTGACGCGTTTCGGCAAACGAGCGAAGAGCTGGTTGCAAAGACGGAAGCGCTTCATGCGCAAGCCAACCAGTGGCTGGCGGTCGCGGCATTTCCTTCGCGGGTAAAAATTGCCGAGCGCCGCGTCGGTATCATGGGAACTCCGGCGGAGCTGCAGGCAACGCTGGAGGAGTTGACGCAGATTTCCGTCCGGCGCGATTTCCGTGATCGGGATCGGTTTGAAGAGTTGGCGGAAAGCATTAATGAGGCCTTTCGGTCCTATGCGCTCGAGCACAAGGCATTTGCCTATCGCGACGGCCGCTTTTTCCATCATCCGGACGGCAGCAAGCTGATCCCGTGGGGCCTTAACTACAATCTGGTCGGTGCACCGGTGCAGACGATCCTGGAGCGTCCGTGTGATTTCGATATGGGGAGTCTGATAGAGTATGATGAGTCGGATTTTCGGAACCTCCATCTGATGGGCTTCAATACGATCCGTCTGGTGACGCGTTCGCATGTGATGGAGATTGACTGTGATACGGGCGAGTACGACAAGGAGTATTTTGATCACCTGCAGAAAGTCCTCGATTATTGCACTAAGTATGAAATTTACGTGATCATGGATCTCCACCATTGGTATGCCGGGCTGGATCGCTTTGTCGGCTCTCCGAATGCGTCAGGGCCGTTCCTCTCTATGGTCTTTGACCGGCTGGTTGATCTCTGTTACGACGAGCCGATGCTGCTCGTCTACGAAATTATTGCCAATGAGCCCAATCTCGACGAAAACACCCCGCTGATGTTTGACCATCCCGATCGCAGCAATGTGTCGGATGCGTATCTGTTGCGGACGGCATGGAACCAGTGGCTGAAGAATAAATATGGAACTCGCGAGGTTCTGCAGGCTGCGTGGAGCCGGACCGGGAAATTCCAGCCTGAAAACAGCCTGGGAGACAATGAAAGCTGGGACGATGAAACCATTTTTGCTCCGCACGAGCTGCTGCGAAAATACCCCTATATGAGTTTTAAGGACATGACCCGGCTTCGTGATTTCTATGCCTATTGTATGTCTGTCTACAACGGGATTGCTAAAGATTTGGTGGAGCAGATCAAAGCGAAGGATCCCGACCATCTGATTAATTACAATGTGTCGCACGACCTGCAGCGCGTGACGCGGGTTAAGGGCATCAGCGAAAACTTTCCCACATACTGTCGCTGGTGGTTTGATAACCCGCCGGAGGGTGCCGACTCGATTACCGATCACTATGAGATTGTGGGCATGTCCCATAAGTTCCGTCCGACGGGGATGCCGTGGTATGCCGGGGAAATGTGGATCTTTCAGGATAATGCCAAATATTTTTCCGAGATGCTTGCCTGTGGCGGCGGGATTATCGGCTGGCAGTATTTCCCCGGGCGGAAATTTGAACACGCTCTGGGATTTGACCGCTGGCTTCGTGATCATTGGAAAATCTGGCCGGAGGTCTCCTGGTTTTTCAACAATGCCGATGGGTTCCAGAAGGCAAGGCTGGCCATCGTTGTTTCTTCATTAACTCCGGAGTCCGGCTTTACAGGTATCGCCGGCCTGCTGGGACAAATGGATGTCGATTATGACCTTTTTACAGGCCAGACAATTCTTCGTGATCCAACGGTTTTAAATGACTATGAGGCGATTGTGCTGAACCTGACCCGAATGGATCTTGGTGCGGTGAGTAATGTCCTGAGTACATGCACTCAGCCGGTATTGATGGCCGGACGCATGGATGTGGATGCCTTGGCCAATTACGGAACCGGGGTTCGTCCGGCGCTCGAAAACATGTTGCTTCGTCCGCGTGTCGAGCTGGCGGCCGAGCAGAGCGGGCTATCCGGCTGTTCTGTGAATCTTTCCCGGAAATGGTTTTTTACCACCGATCCGGAGGAGGCTGGCGAGACAAAAGGATTTCCTGCGCTGGAGGACTTTTCCGGATGGGATTCGCTGGCGGTTCCGGGTGCCTGGGAAGATGAGGCGATCAGTCGGGGACGCTACACCGGCTATGATGGGGTCGGCTGGTATGCTGTGCAGTTTGAAATTCCAGACTCCCTGTCCGATGCGGACCTTACGTTTTATGCTCGTGCCATTGACGATCAGGATGAGGCTTTTTTCAATGGTGTGTCGATTGGTAAAACCGATACCTCGGTTCCGAACTACTGGAAGGCGGCGCGCAAGTATCGAATTCCACAAAAGCTGGTTCGGGAAGGCGTGAATACACTGGTGGTCCGCGTTATCGATAACAAAGGGAACGGAGGAATGGTTCAGGGGCCGGTGGAAATCGGTCCGTGGGAGTATCAGGACTGCGAGATTGTTTTGCAGCGGCCGCTCGGAAAAGTTGCCGCGGGCCTTCTTGGAAACATTTCCGTGGCGGCGTCCCAGGAAAGTGTGACGCGGGATCAGCTGTTGCCGGGAGTTGAGGAGGTTGCCACATTCGGAGATTCTGCGGCGCTGATTAAAAAAGATAACTTCTATCTTTATTTCGGCGGTGACGGCATTGCGCTGAACGCGCTGAATGACGCCGAGGCGAAAGTGCTGGCAGCCTTTTTGACGAGCACAGATGTCGGAGCCGTTTATCCGGTAACGCCCGAGAGCCGCGACCTGAACATTCGTCGTTTCACAAAATTCGCCTTTGTTGAAAACGAAGCACAGGATGCAGTTCCGGTCAACCTGACCACCCTGTTCCCGGAGAAGGAAATTCTCTGGTACCAGATCTTGGAGGAACCGTTCGAAACCAGAACAGATCTGGGTGAAAACATCGTCATCCCGGCATCGGGACTCCTCGGAGTTGCATTTAAAGCGGAACAGGCCGTCGCACAATGAAACCTTTGAATATTATCTATATCCACTCGCATGATACCGGTCGGTATATCCAGCCTTACGGGTATTCGGTAAAGAGTCCGGCGATGCAGGCATTTGCCGAAGAGGGGGTGTTGTTCCGTAACGCGTTTTGCCAGTCGCCCACCTGTTCGCCAAGTCGTGCATCCCTGCTTACCGGGCAGCCGGCGCATTGTGCGGGGATGTATGATCTGGCGCACTTTGGATTCCGGCTCAACGACTACAGCGAGCACATACTGCACACGTTGCGGCGGGCAGGGTACAAGTCCGCCCTGTTCGGGTTTCAGCACATCACCGACTGGGCTGCGCCGGAGGCGATCGGGTACGATGAAATCAATGTGACCAAAGACTGTCGCGCTTTGGAAGTCGTCCCTATGGCGCAGGCCTATCTTGAGCGCCATCACGAAGCCCCCTTCTTTTTGGATATCGGCATCGCTGAAACGCACCGCCTTGGGGGAGGATTTTTTAGTGACGCCGGCAAGGCTCTCGGCGATGCGCGCTATTGTCGTCCTCCCGCTCCGCTTCCCGATACGCTCGAAATCCGGCAAGACTACGCCGACTATGCCCGGGCGGTCGAAGTCTACGATCAGGCGGTGGCGAACCTGATGAGTACTTTGGAAAAAACCGGCTTGTCTGAGCAGACGCTGGTTATCATTACGACGGATCACGGATCGCCGTTTCCGAACATGAAATGTTCGCTGAGCGATCAGGGTACCGGCGTCATGCTGATGATGCGTGGACCGACTGGCTCGGTCTTCCGGGGTGGCAAAGTGATCGATGCTATAGTCACGCAGATGGACCTGTTTCCAACCCTCTGCGAATTGGCGGGTGTGGAAAAACCGGTTTGGCTTGCCGGAAAAAGTCTCCATCCGCTGGTGGCCGGGACGGTCGATCGGTTGCACGAATCCATCTTTTTCGAAATCAACTATCATGGCGGGGTCTGTTTCCCGCATCGCAGCATCCGAACCGATCGGTATAAGCTTATTCATTTTTATCGCGAATTAGCCGCTGCTCCGCACTGCTGCGATGCGGGGCTCTCCCGGGAATTGTTCGATGCGCACGACTGGGGTGCGTACTGGGAGGAGGATGTGCAGCTCTATGATCTGTTTTTCGACCCGTTGGAGCAGAGGAATCTGGCGGAAAATCCTTCTGTTGCAGACGTTAAGAATAACCTGACTGACCGGTTGGTTCAGTGGCAAAAGACTACAGGGGACCCCCTGCTGGAGGGCGGACTGCCCGACAGGAAATAGGTCTCGAAGTTTATGGGTTGGAGTGGTTTTTGGTTGACTGTTGCCAGATATAATGTCATATTATCCTACAACCTTAGGGGGCGCTGCGATGTGCGCATATCGAGAAAAACCGATTTCATTTGACTGAAAATAAAGATGAGGAGGACGGGAATATGAAGATGTACAGCACCTTAATTATATTGTGTTTGTTCGCTCTTAGCCACGCCGGAGCTGCTGTTACAGATGGGTTTGACAATGGAGTGGTTGCGGACAGCGATACTCTTACGGGATTCTGGAGTTTGTCCACAAATATCAATGCTACTGCCCAGGAAGATGCGTCAACACTGACGCTTACTGCAGCCGAAGCAAGCAGCCAAAGGGCAACGCTGCTGTCAGCGAGCGATGGTGTTATGAATTTCTGGGCCGATCCGGTTTCCCTGGCTGTAAATGAGTTTTCATTTTCTCACACGTCCGGTGTGACGGATTCGGATACGATTTTTCATTTCGGCTTCAGTGATCATGGAGTCGCCACCTCCATGCGTAACATGAAGGACGTGTTTGCGGTCAGTCTGCGTCGCAGCGGAAGTCTGATCGTCGGCTGGAAAACGACAGTTTCGGTGAATCCCGAGGATGGGAATGATGTCCTGGATACCACGATTGCAGATCCGCTGTTGGTGGATTCGATTGAATTGCAGCTGGACGGGACGGGTTCGCAGCTGGCGTGGTCTGTCGTTATCGGCCGCGGTGGAGTGTATGAAACTTATTCCAACACGCTCAGCGTTGCTGATACGGCAACCCTGAAAACAGAATGGGATGCCGCAGGCCGCTATCGGGTTGCTCTGGAAGGGCAGAGCGGAGGTTCGGTCGGCGCCGGGGAATCGGTGCAGGTCGATATCGGGGCGATTGTGATTTCTCCTGTCGTTGCAGCTTCGGGGCCGGGAACCGATATTACAGATGGGTTTGACAATGGAGTCGTCGAGAACAGCGATACCCTTTCAGGATTCTGGGGTTTGTCCACAAATGTTAATGCGACCGCTGAGGAAGTTGCGTCAACACTGACGCTTACTGCAGCCGAAGCAAGCAGCCAAAGGGCAACGCTGCTGTCAGCGAGCGATGGTGTTATGAATTTATGGGCCGACCCGGTTTCCCTGGCTGTAAATGAATTTTCATTTTCTCACACGCCTGGTGTGACGGATTCGGATACGATTTTTCATTTCGGATTCACAGATCATGGAGTTGCCACCTCCATGCGTAATATGAAGGACGCATTTGCGGTCAGTCTGCGTCGTAGCGGAAGTCTGATCGTCGGCTGGAAAACGTCAGTTTCGGTGAATCCCGAGGATGGGAATGATGTCCTGGATACCACGATTGCAGATCCGCTGTTGGTGGATTCCATTGAGTTGCAGCTGGACGGGACGGGTTCGCAGCTGGCGTGGTCTGTCGTTATCGGCCGCGGTGGAGTGTATGAAACTTATTCCAACACGCTCAGCGTTGCTGATACGGCAACCCTGAAAACAGAATGGGATGCCGCAGGCCGCTATCGGGTTGCTCTGGAAGGGCAGAGCGGAGGTTCGGTCGGCGCCGGGGAATCGGTGCAGATCGATATCGGAGAGGTTATCATTTCCATGATTGTTTCCGACTCTCAGACAACCCGCGGAACTCCTCATTCATGGCTGGATACCTATTATTCCGGATTGGTGTCTGATGCTGATTATGAGAACGCTGATCTGACGGATTCGGACGGGGACGGTCTCCTGGCCTGGGAGGAGTATCTGGCGGGAACGAATCCAGCCGATGAAACTTCCGTATTTGCTGTTTCTTCGACCGTTCCGGACGGGAACAGTTTGATTGTGACCTGGTATTCCGTTGCGGGCAAAAAGTACAGCATCTTGACCAATCTGGACCTGGTTTCTCCGGCGTGGGGAGTGGCTGAGTCTAATATTGTCGGACAGGCCGGTGAAACCTCGTACACCACCACGGTCAACAATGCTTCCGCCTTTTACCGGATCGGGCTGGAGTAGCCCGATGGTCTGAAGCCCGGTTGTGGTGCGTTTGTCCGGCACATGAATGGGAAGCAGGACCGGTCGGAAAGTTTGCAGCGGAAATCCGGTTGGTATGTATCGATTGAGGGTTTGAGTCCGGTGGAGTTTTATGAGCGTGTCTCGATATATCTTAACCGGTCCGGTGGGTTCAAAATCCGGGTTGATGGTTTTAGTGGGACTGGTGGTCGTCCTGCTTTTCTCCCGGGAGGTCCGGGGGCAGTCACTGATTGAAACAATCGACTATGAAACCGGCGATTTATCCCAGTGGAAAAATCCGAGCAGCAGCAACCATGACGGCTCCATCACGCCAGCTGTCGTTGCCTCGCCGGTTCGTTCCGGTTTTTTTTCGGGACACTATGTGATGCTGGATGGCCGCACGGAAAGTGCGGCGCAACGGATCCCCCTGGAGACAGAAATCTGGGCCGGGTGGTCGCTGTTTATTCCTCAAAGCCTGCCGGATGCGGAGACCGGGACAGTTTCGCAGTTTATCGGTTATCAGCCGCCGGATTTTGAAGGCGGGAATTATCACGTCAAAATAAGCGGCGGCAGCTGGGGAGTTTGGATGCGCAATATCGGCGCGAACAGTGCGGATGTTTTGGGCTTGCGCCCGGTGCAGAAAGAAGAGTGGACCGATCTGTTTGTCCATGCACGGTTTTCTTATACCAACGGTTTTTTCACCTTGTACATTCGTGATTCTGAAGGAGAACAGCGGTTCGACCTGATTGAATCCGGGCAGACATTTGTCGATGCCCCGCTGGGGCCGTATTTTAAAGCCGGATTGTATGCCGGATTTTCCGAAGGGTCGGACATTTTTGTTGATGAATATCGTGTTTGTATCGCCGGACAGCGCAGGGATGTTGATCCCGCGATGAGGGTTTCGGCCGGGGTGCCGGAGCTTCTGTCCATTCAGCCGGAGTCCCGGTCCCGGTTTGTTCGCTTGGCATGGAGCTCGATTCCCGGAGCCGCTTATCAGGTTTTTGGATCGCGCAGTCTGTCGCCGTGGACCCCTTCTTTGCTGACGGCGGTCAGTGCAAATGACAACTTCGCTGGCACGTCGATCCCGATGGGGGGAGATTCCTCATGGTTTTTTACAGTCACTCCGTTTTTTACCGGAGTGGTTGATCGGTTTGATAACGGCGCGGTAGAAGACAGCGATTCCATCGCCGGATTCTGGAGCGTGTATGCAAATGCCGGGTATTCAGCTGCGACCGAGTCTGGATCAGCGCTGACATTGTCGGCGTTCGACGCCTCCAGCAAAAGAGCAACACTTCTTTCCGACAGTGTTTCCGCCGCCGATTTCTGGTCCAATCCGGTGTCTCTTAAAATTAATGAATTTTCGTACTCTCACGCAGCAGGTGTTCAGGACGGCGACACGATTTTTCACTTTGGGCTCACGGCTCATGGGGTCGCTGTCAGCATGCGCAACATGAAAACTGTGTTCTCCGTCAGTTTGCGGGCGAACGGCAGTTTGGTTGTCGGCTGGAAAGCCGAAGTCGGACTGAACCCCGAGGATGGCACAGATCTGCTGGACACGGTGGTTTTGGATACGGCTTTGATTGATTCGGTTGAGTTGCAGCTCGATGGCACCGGATCTCAATTGGTGTGGAGTATTACCTTGGGCCGGGATGGAGTCTATGAGACGTACAGCGATATGATGAGTGCGACCGATACGTTTGCTCTGAAAACCGAGTGGGCTTCTGCGGAACGCTATCGTGTTGCTGTTGAAGGACAGAGCGGCGGTTCAGTGAATACTTCTGGCGAGTATGTTCGGTTCGAGATCGGTGAGGTGATTCTTGAGGCGGGCTTGAGTCCTTAGGGTGATGTTTATCGCAGAGCCCCTTGCTGTTTGCGCTAAAAGCGATCGTTTGGAGATAGGTGGTTCGGGACAGACCGCTTTTCGTCTGGACAACCGCCGGGCATATGGTAGGGTTATCCTACAAGCTGGGTTGAGGGCATATCCGCTCCGAACTTCTGATGGATTTAAATGAAAGGAAATCGAATGACAGTTGTTTACGACAAGTACGATCTGCGTGCCACCGCATCGCGGGCACTTCATTATCTGACTTCTATGGTCGACCCGGACTATGATAACCTGCCGTACTGGTTGATCGGCATTAATGAAAATCCGGCATGGGCGGAGCACTGCCGGGTGGATGATGCTGAACTGGTTGCATCGTGGTACGAAGCAATTGTTTCGGTCCGCGACATTCTGGGAGAAGAAAAAGGGGCGGATGTTGAAGCTTCCTTTCGCCGGCATATTATGAAGTCATGGGGAGAGCACGGATTGCGTTACCATGAAGACTACCCCTGGAGCAAAACCAACCATAGCTCCTTTCATGAAATGGCCTATATTCTATCAGCGCTTAACCGTATGCTGGCTAACAATCCGGACGATAAAGAGGCCGAACGACGTGCGTCAGAATTGGTGCGGGGAATGCGTAAGCTGATCATTCAGCGCAAGACCAAAACATTCTGGTCCGGGGATTATGAAGAGCCGGAGGTGATTTATGAGTTTCCCAACGATGTTTATTTGCGGGATGGCGGGTTTGATCAGAGTTGTCATACCGGTCGTGGCGAGCTCTCCATTCGCAACGGCATGATGCTGCATGCGTTGACGGTACGTTATGATCAGGCTGGGGATGAAATCGCTCTGGATCTGGCGATTGGTATTGCCAACCATCTGCTGGGCGTCAGCCGCTATTTTAACTGGAAAATGGAATTCTTCGGGCACGTTCACTCAGCGGTTTGGGTCGCTAGCGGATTGGTTCGTCTCGGGCGTATTGCCAAAGAGAGTCGATATATTGAAAAAGGGAAAGCGATTTACGATTATGTCCGTTCCCTGTCCTCCTCTTTTGGTTGGGTTCCGGAATATGCGCAGTGGCATCCGATGGATGAGGAGCATTGTGAGACCTGCTGTATCAAAGATATGATTGAGTGCTGTACGGAACTGATTGAAGCCGGATATGATGAATGCTGGAACGATCTGAACCTTTTTATCCGCAATCAGTTGGAGGAAAATCAGGTTAAAGACGGTAAGTTTGTTGCGGTCGACAATACTCAGGAAGCTACCGTAGCCCGAACCTATCAGGACATTGATGAACGAGTGATCGGCGGCTGGTCCGGCGGCGCGCTGCCTAATTCAATCTCTCTGAGCCGTTTTCGATCGATTGCCGGCTGTTGTGTCGGGACGGCTCCGCAGGCCCTGAAGCTGGTCTGGGATCGCGTGATCTCTGAGACGCCGGATATGCTGGTGGTTAACCTGCCGATTGAAAAAGAGACGGAAAGCGTGTCGGTTGAAGTCGGCTATCCGAACGAAGGGTACATCTGTGCAAAAGTGAAGCAGGACGGCGTCGTAGCAATCCGCCTGCATCCCTGGATGCCGGAAAAGGTGACGTTTTCAGTCGATGGCAACCCGGTAGAATGCCGTGTGGAAAACGGGCTGGCGATTTTTCCGACCGTTTCCGAGGGCAGTGCGGTGGAACTGAGTCATGAACTCGAAACTGTGGAGCATACAGAAGAGGTGGCCGGCGGCGAATACACCGGAATCTGGCGTGGTCCCGATGTGGTGGATCTGCTTCCACACGGCGACCCGCTTCGTCTCTATCAGCGTCGGGCCGATATGCCAAAAGAATATCCGGAGGCGTCTCAAAGGGGTGGCGGTAAAGGGTTTAATATGGCGCCGACGGAACAGAAACGATAGCGGTAGTTCCGGGAGGGAAGCCGTCGTGTTCAAAAGAGGAAACATGATGAAAAAATATAATGCTGTTGGTTGTGCCGCAATCGCGGCCGGTCTATGTGTGGTTTCGGCTGCTGCGCAGTCTTTTGTCGACTGCTTCGACAATGGCGTCGTAGCAGAGAGTGATTCGATCTCACGATTTTGGCGTGAGGCGAAGTCTGCGGACTGCGCGGTTTCGGAAAATGCTTCCGCGCTGATTTTGCGTTCAGAAGGAGCTCCCAGTCGTCGCGCCACGATTCTTTCCAAAAACATGGATGAGGCCGATTTTTGGTCTGCTCCGGTTTCATTGAAAATCATCGGTTTTTCGTTTGATCAATACGGCGTGACTGCGGCGGATACCATCTTTCACTTCGGATTCACGGCTCACCACACTGAAATGGCCATGCGAAATATGAAGGACCTTTTTGTCGTCAGTTTTCGCAAGAGCGGCGACCTGAAACTTGCTTGGAATACGGTTGAAGGAGTTAATCCGGAAGACGGGAATATATTACGATCGGAAACCGTTTCGGATGGAGCAGATGTGGATTCGTTCGACTTGCAGGTTAACGGCTCCGGCAAAAAACTGGTGTGGAAACTGATTCTGGGACGCAATGGCAAATTGGAGGCCTTTTCGGGAGAACTGAGTGCTCCCGATACGGAGACGTTGAAGGAGGCGTGGCAATCTGCCGGACGCAGCCGGATTGTTCTGGAGTCTCAAACCGGCGGATCTGCCGGCCCTGGCGAATATGTTGAAGTGCGCATTGATCAGGTTACGGTCGATCTCGGAAGTGAGTAAAGATGGATTATATTTCTCAACTGAGGAGTTTTCCCCGGGAAAACGACTTCTTTATTGGCTTTGACAGCGATGGTTGCGTATTTGACTCAATGGAGCTGAAGCACAAAGAATGCTTTTGTCCGGCTGTAATCAAACATATGCGTTGTCAGCCGGTCAGTAAAGCTGCCCGGGAAGTATGGGACTTTGTCAACCTCTACAGTAAAACCCGTGGATGCAATCGCTTTCTTGCTCTTCAGTATTTCCGCGACCTGCTCAATGCGCGGCCAGACGTGAACGCCCGCGGATTCCAGCCATTGGAACTCCCTGAACTGGATGCGTGGGTTAAACGTGAGAGCAGGTTGGGCAACCCGGCGCTGGAAAAGGAAGTTGAACGGACCGGGAATGAAGAGCTCAGGAAGCTGTTCGACTGGAGTCTCGAAGTCAATGGGCGTGTACTCGATATGGTTGACGGTGTGCTGCCGTTCCCTGGAGTCATGGATGTTTTAAGACAGGGCAAAGGTCGTGCGGACATGATGGTTATTTCCCAAACGCCGCTCGATGCTATCGAGCGCGAATGGGAAGAGAATGGAATGACCGGATATGTCCGTCTGATCGCTGCTCAGGAACACGGCACTAAAACAGAACACATTCGTTTTGCGACAGAGGGAAAAGGGTACGGTCCCGACAGCGTGCTGATGATCGGTGATGCCCCCGGTGATGCTCAGGCCGCCGCCGATAACAATGCTCTCTTTTATCCAATCCTTCCCGGACATGAAGAGTCTTCCTGGGCTCAACTGGCTGGAGAAGGACTGTCCCGGTTTTTTGACGGAACCTATAACGGAAACTACCAGCAGATGCTGCTTCAAAAGTTTGATGCTTCCTTGCCCGAAAACCCGGTTTGATGTCACGATCTGTTTTAACGAAACCCTTCTCAGAATTCACCGGGTCCGTTCAGGTCTGCGCCATGGTGGCCCAGGTCCATGCCGCCCACCGTAACAGGTTCGCTTGATCGCGCGCAGTTCGACATGAGCCGGGATCCTGAATGGCTGAATAGGAACAGTGTTGCAGTGAACTGATCTTTTTGTTTGGTTTCTATTAATTTTTATACGCAGATCTGCGGCGCGAACTTTTAGAACCCCGATTATCATCCTGCCTCGCAACAAAAAAGGAGGTATTGATGAGGTCGGTGTTTCGCCTGTTCTGTCTAATTCCCGTTTTGGGGGTTTCTTTTGTCTTTTCACTGACATCTCTGGCGACGGATGATGATCATCTGGTTAGCGGAGATATTGGGTCGGTTACTTCGGATTTCTATTATGAAGGAAACCCGCCTTATGGCGATGAGACCGTTGCCGGATGGGATCTGATTTCTGAACCGACAAATGCAATTACAGGCCTGTGGGGTAATAAAACCGGGCTGTTTGTTCCTTCGCCGTATGGGAACTACGGAGTGGGTCGCAGTTCAACCCAACCGACGACCTATGTGCAGATTTATGGGAACCAGACCGGAATCTGCCTCGATGTTCAGCCGGGGGAAGTGGCCAGCCAGACCTATAATCCAAACGTCAAATATTATTAGAAATGGAACAAAGACTATTATATGGGAAGTCAGGGCGTAAAGACATGGCTTTATCCATATCATACCGCTTATTCCAATTCGAATCCACGTCTACAGTGTTCATTTGATGCGGCCGTCAAGACGTCAACCGGCTCTGGGGTACGGCATGCGAATACTGCGTTTCAGTGGCTGGATGAAGAGTCCGGAACCATCATTTATGTTCAACATTATATCTATGACAGCCGCAGTACAATCAACGCGGTCAGTTCCGGCTACGATCCGAAAATTAATCAGCTCTGGATTGCGCAGAAACTCGGAGCGGCCGGCACCTATCACGGTACTCTCTCGAGCTCGTCAGTTTTCACCAACGGAGTGTGGTTGGATTATGAGTATTTCGGAATCGATCAATCATGGAACCATTTTTCCACCATGATCAGCTATCTGAACAACAAGCACGGCATCAGTCTCGGAACCGACCGGGACAAATGGCGGCTGGTATATGCCACATTGAATCTGGAAATGCAGCAGGGCTACGAAGGATGCCTCGCCGGCAAGTTCAGGAATATGGAGGTATGGACCCGTTATTGAGTCGAACATAAAAGAATAAAGAAAGAAGTACAGTGATGAAAAAACAGAGTATTGGTGCAGTATTGTTTATCGCGGCCGGATGGTGCTCAGCATTTGAGCTGATTACAGATAACCGGTTTCAGACCGGGCTTAATGCGCTGGATCCGGATACCGGTGCCGTGGAGGGGGAAATTCAGTATACAACCGCCAATGGCGATCCCGCATGGAAACTGGCTCAGTGGAACAGCCAGGCCAGTGTTTATGGTCAGAGTCCAAGCGTTCTGCAATCCGGAGCATACCAGTGGGCGAACCTTTACAAAGCAATTGTGATGGGCCCGACCAATACTGCAGACAGTGACCTGAAGCTAACCGTTAATTCAATCAATGAGCATAATGGAGTGTATCAGACGAATAATGATGAGCGCCCGGCAATGCTTGTGTCTCAAAAAATCAGCGAACCAAATGGACATATTGGAGTGGCATCTCCCTGGATTTCCGAGATGACCGAGTTGAACTTTAATGTGGATGCAAAGCTCTGTTATGCAAATCATATTTACACAAATGGTTATAATTCCCTGATACATGCTGCGCAATTCCTTGTATATTTCACCGTTCAAAACCTGAATACATCATCCTTGGATTACGGCGAATATCTGTGGTTTGGATTACGGCTGTATGACGACCGGGTTGACCTTCCAGGACTGGCTGTCAAAGAGGACATTGGAACCGGCAAGCTGATTTATAATATTGGAATTGAGCCGTTTTGCACAAATGGCTTGGCTCTGGGTGCGTGGAAGAACATTTCCGGAGACCTGCTTCCTTATGTGGAAGATGCTTTAGATGCAGCATGGCAACTGGGTTACCTGACCAACTCCATGACATATAACGATTATAAAATTGGAGCCATGAATATGGGCTGGGAAGTGCCGGGCCTAAGTTGTGTAGCGATGCAGGTTAAAAATTTCGGGCTGGAAACCTACGGTCTTTATTTTCCCAAACCCTATGAGTTCAATGTAAATGGTGATCGGGAAGATTGGGCGTTCGCCAACCTGACGGAAGTTTATGACGGTCCATATAACGGGGTGTGGATTTTTACTGCTTCACAGTCCGGGCCTCAGCTTATCGGGCCTGAAATTCTGGTCGATGCGGAAATGTATCCGAAAGTGATCGTGAAAATGGCGAATGCCGGCAATCCGGCGGCGGCGAGCGTGGCCCAGCTGTTCTGGAAATGCACGGGCGATACTTCATTTTCAGAAGCCCGGTCGAAAAAGGTCAATATCGGCAATGGCGGCGGATGGGTGGAGTACACCTTCGATATGACGAATGACCCGGACTGGCATGATGAAATCATCCAGCTGCGACTCGATCCCATCTACTACGGGGATGGGCATGCCGTTGGTATCGATTATATAAGGTTTTCGGAATAAACCGTTTTTTCGGAATTTTTGAAAAGGCCGGGCGAAAGTCCGGCCCTATCGATTCCATTAAGTTTTATGCGTTTTTCATGATTCAGCTCGCGGTCATTGTTTGAAACCCTGTGGAGTAGTAAACTCTTCGGGAAGGAAGGTAATGAGGCGGACTGTTTCAATCTGGATATTATGCGTGGGGATTGCGGCTGCAGTGCAGGCTCGGCAGGCTCCGAACAGACCCAACATTGTAGTGCTGCTGGCCGATGATTTAGGCTACGGCGACCTGAGCATCCACGGTGCCACCGATGTCCAGACGCCGAACATCGATGCCCTGGCCCAAAGCGGCGCGCAGTTCAACGAAGCCTATGTCTGCTATCCCGCCTGCGGGCCGTCGCGCGCCGGCCTGATGACCGGCCGTCACCATCTTCGTTTCGGTTTCCCGTCCAATCCTGACCAGGTGGTTCCGACCGAACCCGGCAACCTGGTCGGTTTGCCGTCTGAGGAACTGACGTTGTCCGAGCTGCTGAAAGAGCAGGGCTATGCGACCGGCCTGTTCGGGAAATGGCATCTCGGATTCCAGCCGGAATGTCATCCGCAGAACAACGGGTTCGATGAGTATTTCGGGTTTCTCGGGTCGCTCTATCGCTATTTCGACCTCGGCAATATGAAGCCGCCGAAGTGCTTTATGCGCGGATTCGAACGCTGGCATGAAAAGGACTATCAGACCGACGCAATCGCCCGCGAAAGCGCTGCATTTATTGAACAGCACAAAGACGAACCGTTTCTGCTCTATGCGTCATTCGGTGCGGTACATACGCCGCTGATGTGGGATAAAGATCCCGGCAAGGCAAACATTCCGCTCAACGGCACCGATGATGTTGCGGAAAACCGCCGCATGCTGGTTAACATGATTCAGGGTCTCGATCGCGGCGTGGGAACGATTCTGAACCAGCTTAAAGAATCCGGGCTGGACAAAAACACGCTGGTCTTTTTCCTGAGCGACAACGGCGGGCCGAAAGCAACCGGTGCCTACAGCAACGGCCCGCTGCGCGATTTCAAAGGCTCATCGTATGAAGGCGGGATTCGCGTGCCGCTGTTTATTCGCTGGCCGGAACATATTGAACCGGGGCAGACCTTTCAGCAGCCGGTCAGCGCGCTGGACATGTTCGCGACGTCCGTCGCGGCGGCAGGCGGCAAACTGCCGTCGGATCGGGTCTATGACTCCGTTGACCTGATGCCCGTTATTAATGGACAGCATGAGGAAAGGGCGCTTTTCTGGGATGCGCTCGGCATGCAGGCGGTGCGGCTCGGCGACTGGAAGCTGGTGCTTAAAAACGGCGGACGCGTTAAAGAGCTGTACAACATCCGCAATGACACCGGCGAGCAGAACAATCTGATCGCCGCGTATCCGGAACGGGCGGCGGACCTCGAAAAACGGCTGCGCCGCTGGCAGGGCGAGCTTCCGCCATGGAAATTTAAATGGCTGCCGCCCGCCGAATACAAAGCCTGGACTGCGGAACATGGAGAATTGGAGTGAGTACTTTTAGCCATAAAAAACACAAGAAGGCACAAAAACAGATTCTGAAAACCTTTTGCGGGTTTTCGTGTTTTTTGTGGTCATTTATTTTTCCAATGGCTGGAAATGCCAAGCCGGTAATGCCCAACATTCTCCTGATCACCGCTGATGACATGGGCACGACGGCTGGATGCTATGGCGATAAACTTGCTGCGACTCCAAACCTTGACCAGCTTGCCGCAGAAGGCGTTCTGTTCGAGAACGCGTATGTAACACACGCCTCGTGCAGCCCGTCGCGCAGCTCGATTCTGACCGGACTCTATCCGCATCAGAACGGCCATATCGGTCTGGCCGGACTGCATCCGGAATATAAGCTGCATCCGGACATCCGAACGCTTCCGGCAATTCTTAAGGATGCCGGATATCACACCGGCATCCTCGGCAAGCTGCATGTCTCTGCTGCACCGGGGCAGGCTCCGTTTGATTTTGAATGGGCATCGCACGGGAATCCGGTTGTCACCCGCGATGTGCGAATGGTCGCTCAAAAGGCGGAGGAGTTTCTGGGGCAGGTCGGCAAAAGACCGTTTTTCCTGTATGTAAACTATTTTGATCCACATCGTCCGTACGATGCGGAATCCAACCAGTGCAAAGGGCTGCCCGAAAAGCCGTACGGTCCGAATGATATCGAGCCGTTTGCCTATCTCGGCCTCGACGGCTTGCCGGTACGTCAGGAAGTGGCTTCCTACTACAACTGCGTCAACCGGTTGGATGTTGGTCTCGGCATGCTTTTCCAAACATTGGAAAAAGCCGGCATGCTGGACGATACACTGATTATTTTTCTCGGCGATCACGGCGTACCGTTTAGCCGCGCGAAAACCACCTGTTATGAAGCGGGAGAACAGGTTCCGTTTTTTGTGAAATGGCCGGGCGTCAGCCGGGCCGGGCTGCGCTGTACGGACTTTATTTCTTCGGTGGACATTATGCCGACCCTTCTGGATGCCGCAGGGATCGCCTGCCCGCCGGTTGCCGGACGTTCGCTTCGTGAGGTGGTGACGGGCAGCACGCCGAACGACTGGCGCAAGGAGCTTTGTTCGGAATATACATCGCATGCCCAGCAGCATCTTTATCCGAGGCGCTCGGTCCGCAATGAACGCTATAAGCTGGTTCACAACCTCGACTCCTCCCGCAAAAATCCGGTCCCGTATATCGGCGCCACCCGGCCGAAGCCCGGCGTGGTGGAAATCAAGCCGGGCATGGAGGCCGCTTATAGAACCACGGAAGCTCCTCCGGAATTTGAACTGTACGACCTCAGCAAAGATCCGCACGAAACCGTCAATATTGTCGGCAATCCGGAGGTGGCCGAGGTGCTGAAACGACTGAAAGCCGACCTTCTGAAATGGCGGCGGAACACCGCTGACCCGCTGCTCGATCCCGCGGAACTGCAGCGTTTGAAAAAGGCACATGGATTATGATATCGAAGAAAAACTTTCCAATCATTGGAACCCTGTTGGCCGCGTTGTCCTGTTCCGCTGCAGAGCAGGCTCAGGACAGACCCAACATTCTGTTTATTTGCGTGGATGATCTGCGCCCCCAGCTGGGTTGCTATGGCAATATCCAAATGAAAACCCCGAACATGGATGCTTTGGCCGCGCAAGGGGTTCTGTTTGAACGCGCCTATTGTCAGTTCGCCATTTGCGGTCCGTCTCGGTCGAGTGTGCTGTCCGGCATGTACCCCGAGCACAGCGGGTTGAAGGATAACGCGGTATCATTTCGCGGTAAACTGGCGGATGGAGTTTCTCTTCCACAGTATTTTCGGGAACAGGGCTATCATACGGTCGGAACGGGCAAGATTTTTCATCACGCAGCCAACACCGATCCGGCATCGTGGGACCGCTGGGTGGACATCAAAGGCCGCGGCTATTTTCTGCCGAAAAACATTGAGGATCAGAAAAAGCGGCGGGCGAATATTGCCGCGCGTGAGGCTGCCGGTGAGACGTTCACTGAACATCAGAAATATGTCTATACCGTCGGCCCGTTCAGCGAAGCGGCCGATGCCGACGAACATCTTTATCCGGACGGACAGCTTGCCGACCGTTCCATTCAGGTGCTGCGCGAAGTCCGCAAGGATAATCAGCCGTTTTTCCTAGCGATCGGCTTTATGAAGCCGCACCTGCCGCTGGTGGTTCCCAAAAAATACTGGGACCTCTATGAGGCGAAAGATTTTGAATTGCCGGAGATGACGGAACTGCCGGACGGATCCCCTTCTTATGCCGGGCACGATTCCTTTGAACTGCGCAGTTACTGCGACGTGCCGAAGCAGGGGCCGGTCGGTGATGATATTCTGCGCCGGGCGATTCACGGCTACTATGCGGGATGCTCATTCGTCGATGCGCAGATCGGGCGCGTGCTGGACGAGTTGACGGCACTGGGGCTCGATGACAATACGGTTGTGCTGCTGTGGGGCGACCATGGATTTCACCTGGGCGAGCACGGCATCATTTGTAAAGACACCAACTACGAAGTGGCGGCTCGTGCCCCGCTGATTATCCGGGCACCGTCCGAGGCTCCTGACCGGACGGATCGTCTCGTGGAATTTGTGGACATTTTTCCAACGCTGTGCAATCTGGCCGGGCTGGAAGTTCCTGCACAGTGCGATGGGCAGAGCATTTTTTCCGAACCTTGGAAAACCGCGGCGTTTACCATGAACGAGCGCAAATGGAACCATCCGAACTCCGGATATTCGATGCGCACGGACCGCTATCGCTATACCCGCTGGCTGAATCCGGCGGGAGAACCCGTCGCTGAAGAGCTGTACGACTATCAGAAAGCTCCGGAGGAAACCGTCAATCTGAATTCCGATCCGGAATACCGGTCGGAACTGAACAAGCTGCGCCGTAAATTTGATGCAGAGAGTCCCGTCATGAAATTCAGGGAGAACAGATGAAGCGAATCATGATGCTGATTTGTGCCGGGATGTTCTGTTCGTCGGCAGTTCATGCGGCGCTGGATATTCCGGGTTTTGTGCCGGACCGGATTGTTGTCTATAAAACCGTGGATGGCATCGAATTGACGCTGCATGTTTTCAATCCACCGGACCTGAAAAAGGGCGATGCCCGGCCCGCGGCGCTTTTCTTTTTCGGCGGCGGCTGGTTTGACGGGAATCAATCACAGTTTCATGCGCAGTGCCGTTATCTGGCAAACCGCGGCATGGTGGCCTGTTCGGCCGATTATCGGGTGAAAGCCCGTCATCATACGACGCCGTATGAATCGGTGGAGGACGCCCGTTCCGCGATCCGCTGGATGCGGGAGCACGCCACAGAACTTTGTATTGACCCGAACCGCATTGCGGCCGGCGGTGGATCGGCCGGCGGGCATCTGGCTGCCATGCTCGGCAACGAGACCGATTGCGATGAGACGACCGATGACCTGTCCGTCAGTGCCCGGGCCGATGCGCTGCTTCTTTTCAATCCGCCGACCGATATGACAGCGGAGCGCTATGCGGATAAGAAGAGCGGATCGAATGAAGAGTGGCGGAAGATTTCTCCGCTGCATACGCTGACGGAGAATACACCGCCGATGATTCTGTTTCACGGCATCAATGACAGTGCTGTGCCGGTCGACGAGTCGAAAGCGTACAAGCAGAAGGCGGATGCGCAGGGCGTGCGCTGTGAACTGTATTTGTATCCCCACCGCAATCACGGTTTTTTCAATTATCTCGGTGACAAAAAAGATTTCAATTCAACCATGATGAAGACCGATCAGTTTCTGGAGAACCTCGGATGGCTTTCCGGAACATCAACTCTGGATACAAATCCGCTTGAGCCGGATGTGAAAAACGATACTGCTGAAAAACAGAACCATTAAAGGAAACGGAATGAGCATGCCTGAAAAAGCGGAGAAAAAGGGGACTCTCAGTAAAGTCGAAAAAACAGCCTGGGGTGTCAGCGGGAGTTCCGAAAACATTCTGCATAATACGACGAATATTATGGCCAACCCGATTCTGAATATCGGGCTGGGGGTGAGCCCGGTGCTGGTCAGCGCGGCCCTGACGATCCCCCGTATTTGGGATGCGTTTACTGATCCTCTGATGGGAAAAATCAGCGATAATTTCAAGTCAAAGATGGGGCGTCGCCGTCCGTTTGTTTTGTTTGGCGGGATTTTGACCGGGTTGGCGTTCGCGATGATCTGGATGCTGCCGCGCGGCTGGAGTCAGATGGCTACGTTCAGCCTGTTTCTGTTTTACATGCTGATCTTCTACACCTGCTTTACGGTTTTTATTGTGCCGTATCTCGCGCTCGGGTTTGAAATGAGTCCCGATTACAACGAGCGCACAACGCTGATGAGTTACCGCAGTTTTTTCAGTCTGCTCGGCGGCATCATTATGCAGTGGATTTACTGGGGATGCACGCGCCCCTGTTTTGATGACACGGTTCAGGGAATGAAGGTTGTGGGATCGGTGATCGGCGGGCTGGTGATCCTGACCAGTGTGATCACGGCTCTGTTCTGTAAGGAGCGCGCGCCGCAAGGGAAAAAAGATGAGCCGAAGAAAAAAATCTCATTTTATGAAAGCGTTTCGGTTGCGTGGAAAGTGGATCCGTTTATCCGTGTGATTTCGGTCTGTGTGCTGATCATTGTCGGTCAGCTGTCGATCATGCAGCTGGGGATGTATCTCAACATCTATTATGTCTGCAAAGGGTCCCAGGAATTTGCCGGACGGCTGCAGGGAGTCATCGGCACAGGGTACACACTCAGTTCGCTTGTTATCATTCCGGCTGTGGCCTGGTGCAGTAACCGTTTCGGCAAGCAAATCACATTGCGCGGGCTGATGCTGATGGGAACCGCCGGGAGTCTGCTTTCGTGGGTACTCATCAATCCGGATTATCCGTATCTTCAGATGGTCGGATTGTTCCTGGGCGGCCCGGCAGTGACCGGCCTGTGGATTGTTGCTCCGTCCATGATTGCCGATGTTTGCGACTGGGACGAGTGGAAAAACGGGCTGCGCCGCGAAGGCGCATTCGGTGCCGTATACGGCTGGTTCACAAAAATCGGCAGTTCCCTGTCCGTGCTGGTCTCCGGCTTTGTTCTGGTTCTGACCGGATTCAGCGCGGATCTGGGAGTTGATCAGCCAGAAGGAACGATCATTGGTATGCGTGTGTTGGTGGCGCTGGTTCCTGCGGCCACATTTATTATCGCATTCCTGATTTTACGTCGCTACGACCTTTCCGCGGATCTGATCAACCGAATCAAACAGGAAAAAGCGGAAGCGTGAAAACAGCCTTACAGATCGGTGCGCTTTGGATGCTGCCGACAGCGGCTTTGTTTGCCGGACTGGAAATCACCGTTCGTTCCGGCGAACTTCAAACGGAAATCATGACGTCGCTTGTTCGCGATGAGTTTGCCCGTGACGATACTGCGTGGGAAACCAACGCCGGGCCGTGTGAGGTCGGACTGTACAGTAACGACTGGAACATCGTATCGCAAAGTTGGCGGCTTCGGGATGAAGCGGTGGCAATGGACCGTATTTCCGGTGCGGGACTGCTTCTGTGGGAGCCGCAGCAAACGGTTGCCGCGGGAGACCGCGCATTTGATCTGCAGGCGGATATTACGCTGAACACAACGGCGAGTACGGCCTGGGCCGGAATTGCCTTTCATGCTTTTGATTCCACCAACTATCACACGTTGCGCTGTTCCGGAAATGGGGTGCTGCATCTGCTCCAGTACAGGAACGGGACTCCGGCGGTATTGTCTGCGGAGACATTTCCGCATGTTTCCGGTCACGCATATCATCTGACGGTTTCCTCCGGTGAGCTCGGCGTGTTCGAATGGAGCCTCGCAAATGCAGATGACGGATCGCTGATCCTTTCGGGGACGGTAACCAATGCCAATGCGGTTGATGGCGGAGCCGCCGGAATCTATAGCAGCACCAGCGTGATGCAGGCCGATAATTTCCGACTGGAGCAGACGGAGGCGCTGGCTCTGTCGAGAATCATCAGAGGAACCCCGGCGCTTCTGGAGGATGGAACGGTTACGGCTCAGGATGCATTTAATGCAGTGGCTGATGAGAATCCGGTTACCTCCAATGAATTTCTGATGGCGGCGAGCAACGGGATCGATCTGGTTTTCCTGCGCGGCATCTGTGCATCCGTGGATCAGGGCGACGGAACCTTCACATTCAACACCAACCTGCTCGATAAGGGGATTGCAGATATTCTTGCGGACAATCCGGATGCGAAAATTTTTCTGAACATCGGCGGACTTCATCCGCCGTGGAGCTGGTACAGCTATTACGGTCACGAGCCGAAACTTCTGAATTACGAGGGAACCCGCAGCGCGTTTCCCGATCCGTCTTCGCCGGTCTATCGCAGCTGTTCCAAACGGTATATTTCCAATCTGGTGTCATATGTTGAAAGCCGGCCGTATGCGGATGCCGTCGAGGGATACCGCATCGGGGTTTTCGGCGGCAGCGAATGGGTGATGCCGGCCGGCTACTGGGGATATTCGGTGGCCAGTCAAAGCGGCTTTCAGGAATGGCTGCAGGGAAAATATGGAACGGTTGCCGCTCTGGAAACGGCGTGGAGCACCAATGGAATCGGTTCATTTGATTCGGTAGCGGTTCCGCCCCCTTCGGAATTTTCTGCTGCGGACTGGGGTCCGTTTCGCGACCCGGATGCCCGGCGAAGTGTCATTGACTTTACGGAATTCTGGCAGGAAAACTGCGCGGACTGCCTGATTGATTTCTGCCGAACCGCCAAAGAGGCTTCGGGGCGGGATGTTAAACCGTTGGTCGGATCGTTCTACGGCTACATGCTTGAGACTGGGCAGAATGCATATACTGGACATCACGCACTGCATAGCGTGCTCAGCAGTCCATGGGTCGATTTCCTGGCTGCACCGTATTCCTACGTCTATCGCAGTGCTGCATGGCTGGGTGAAACCAATGCGGACATCAGTGCGGGCATGTTCCACGGTCCGGTCGACTCCATCCTTTCCAACGGAAAGCTGTTCTATACCGAGGATGACAGCCGCACGTATTTAACCGAGGACGATGCCGCCAAATCGTTTTTTACCAATGTCGTCGACACCATTGCTGATCTTCGGCGCAACCAGCTGGCCGGCCTGACCCGCGGTGCGGGAATCTGGCGGCTCGACCTGTTTGGAACCGGCTGGTACAACTCCCCTGAACTGATGCAGGAACTCGGGCTGCAGCGGCACCTCAACAACCTGTTCGTCAGCGATCCATCCTATGCCGCCGGCTATGTTCCGGAAGTAGCGCTCATTTTCGATGAGCAGGCCACATTTTATGTGGCCACCGTCAGCGAGAGCAATGCGGCTGTTCGCACATCGATCAACATGTTTCTGCGCGACCATCTTGCCCGCTCCGGAATCAGTTACGGGGTGTACCTCTTGAGCGACCTGATTGCCGGCCGCGTTCCCGACTGCTCCGCCTACCTGTTTGCAGGTACCTATCACCTCGACCGCACTGCCCGCAACTGGATCGACGAAAACCTCAAGCGGGACGGAAAGACACTGTTCTGGTTCTACGGCTCCGGGCTCTATGATGAAAACGGCTGGGGACTGGACCGCATCTCTTCGTTGACCGGCTTCAATGTCGAAGAAGCCCCTGATGCCGTGCTGACCGGAATTCAGCCGACGTCTGTTCTGACTGCAGCAATGGACGAGACCGTCTGGAACAACCCCGGCATCGCCGGACTTCCGGAATGGTACGTCGCCGGATCAGGGGCCGGAGCGCAGGTTCTCGCCTGGTACACGCACGGGAGTACGCAGCGCCCGGCTATTGTCATGGAGAACATGGGAGACTGGACGAGTGTTTATGCCGGAGTCCAGCGGCTGGAGGCAGTCTGGCTGCTTGGCCTGATGCGGCTGGCCGGAGTTCGTCAGGTGCTGGACTCCGATGTGACCGTGCCGGTCTATGCCGGCCACGGTGTCGTTGGAATCTGGCCCACCGAAAACACAATCGGAACCGTTCAGCTCGACGAGGTTTCCGATGTATACGACCTCTACAGCGCCGAACTGCTTTTCCGGAACGTCACCGGATTTCCCGTCAACCTGCCGCAGTGGCAGATGACCGGCTATAAAATCCAGCCGGCGGGTGAACCGTGGCGGGGAGGGCAGCTGCTGCAGTGGCAGATGGACAACTTTTCCACCAACGAAATCACCGGCGGTGTCGCGGATGAGGACGCCGATGCCGACGGAGACGGCGACCCGAACCTCCGCGAATATGTTGCCGGAACCGATCCAAATGATTCGTCATCCCGGTTCGTTCTGAAACAGACCGTTCTGAATGACGGCATCCGCTTTTCTTTCGATACTGCTGAAGATCGGACCTACCAGCTCTATCAAAGCACCCATTTGCAGAACAGCACCTGGAGCCTTGTAACCAACGTGACCGGCTCCGGATTCGAAGAAACCATTGAAGCCGATCAGAGCAGTCAGGCATTTTTTCAATTAAGAGCTTTTATCGAGTAAATAACGGATTTAAAGAAGGCAGCAGTCGCTGCCTTCTTCGGGATCAGTTGCTTTCCGTTTTGCTGTGTTTTGTGTTCAGTGTCTCGGAGATAATCTGTCCGCACATGCGGTCCAGATAGATGGCCTGTTCCAGTACGGTCGGAACGTTGGCCGGCCGCAGTTTTTCTGAGGAATCCTTCGGCAGGCTTCCCGCCAGTATTGTGTAGCGCCTGCTGACTTCAGTGATGCGTCGGCGAATAACGCTGGCCTGCTTGGAAACCGTGCTGCTCCAGCTGACTTCGCCGTTGGACCAGATCAGCTGGCTGAGATCCCATGTAACCGACGCGCCATAGTTTATTCGATCACGGTAGTCGCCGTTTACGGCGTGGATTCCGTCTGTAGCTATTAGATTGTTGTCTTTAACTGTTTCGCTGAAGTCTTCGATGAAGCCGTATTGAGGTACGGTGCCTTCGGCGATGGATCCGCTTACCCTGAATCGGGGCAGCAGTGCGGCCCGCCGGGTCCGTTTGCGGAGTGCTTCCAGATTGCTCTGATTCAGGTCGATCCGGTCCAGCGCCGCCTGAATGACTGACTGGATGTGCGGAAGGTCTTCCCGGGTCAGGGACAGATAATCGGCGGTTTCCACTGCGTACGCAGTGCCGGAAAGAATGGCAATTGCGATGGTAATGCTGAGTTTAAAATGTTTCATGGGTTATTCCTCTTCTCCGATTTTTTCAACGGTATCGTCCTGTCCGTCCGACACCTCCAGGATTTTGCCGGTCTCAAGATTTGTTTTTATCTGCTGAATCTCCTTTTCGAGGGCGGGACCGTTTCCGGTGACGACCGGAGCAGGAGCTTCTGTTTCCATGAGGAATTCCGTGATTGCTCCACCGCTCATCGCGTCCAGAATTCCCGCCTTTTCAACCACCTTCAGGGCTGCCGCGGTCGAGAGTTTGGTGTCCGCGTGTTCGGGCAGGGCCCGCCACAGTTCGGCGTAGTGTTTGGCAATGTCGTTGACCAGAAAGTGAACCTGGTCCTCCTGGGTTACTTTGGCGGTTTCAATGGAGACCTCGTAGGGATTCATGATCAGGTTTTCGAGGTTCCATTCGAGGTAGGCATCGTAAGTGGTCACGTTGTCGAAACCGGTGGCGGTGAATCGGCTGCTTTGTTGGTTATATGATGGATCACCATATGATGGTGAGTTCGGATTTGTGTCGTATCCGGTCCGGTATGAATATTGGTCCACCTTGTCGTAGTGCGGCACGCTGTTTTCGGAGAGTGAGTACCCGATTTTCGCGATCGGCATCAGGGCCGACAGGCGGGCCTTCCTGTGCTGAGTTTCCGAGCTGATTGTGTCGAACCGGAGATTCTTTTCGCAGGCAGCAATAATGGTCTGTGCATTCGGTACATTTTTTCGGTTCAGTTTCAGGTATTCAACCTGCTCCGATGCGGCGGCCAGCAGGGATATTCCGCACAGTGCAATGATACACCGGATAGAGTGTATTTTCATGGTCTCTCCTTGGTTAGATGTTTTCTGAAAGCAGATTTATTTGTTGGTCATTTTCCGGGTCAGGGCTGCCGCAGAGAATGAGACGAGGAACATGACGAGATTGCCGATGATCATGGTGTAATAAAGTTCGAAGGGAATGTTCATGGATTCCGGCAGCACGCCGCTCTTTGCCAAAATGGTCCAGAGGGTGAACAGGACGGTGCAGGTAATTCCAATCCATACACAACGGGCATCGCCGATTTTTGTGAAGAAACCCAGCGCATAGATCCCGAAGAGCCCGCCGGCGACAATGGAACTGAGGATGGTTCCGGCATCCTGCAGGGTTTGGGTTTCGCTTCCGGCCAGAACGATGGCACCGGCGATCATGAGGGTGCTGGTGGCGACTCCGGCGATCTTGGCCATTGTGAGGCAGCGACGGTCGTCGGCGGTCTTGTTGAAGTAGCGTTTATAGAGGTCGACAACGCTGATCGTTGAAATGGAGTTGATGCTGGAGGAGAGGGAGCTCATCGCCGCGGCCAGGGCGGCGGAGATGACGAGGCCTTTGATTCCGATCGGAACGTATTTCATGATGAAAAACGGAAGCACCTGTTCGGCTTCGCGGGTTCCGTTCAGCATTTCTGCCGCTTCGGTGGATGGGAACACCTGAAAGAAGACGAACAGCGCGGTTCCGAGCAGCATGTAGAAGGCCCAGATCGGAAGGCTGGACAGGACGCAGACGAGCATGGCCTGTCGTGCGTGCGTGGTGCTTTTGGCGGCGGCGTAGCGCTGGATGGTGCACTGGTTGCCGGAGTATTCGGTGAGCCATCCGGTGAGGCCGAGGAAGAACAGCATCGCTCCGGTTTTTTCGGTCAGCGAGAGGCCCCAGCCGATCGGGCGGGCCTGCCCGTCGATGACGTCGTTAAAGCTGAATTTTCCGGCGGCGATTCCGTCATGGAAGATCTGCCCGAGTCCGCCGGGGAGGGTGTTCGCGATGATGACCAGGCAGGCGACGCCGCCGAGGAACAGAATGATGGTCTGGCAGACGTCGGTCCAGATCACCGCATCGAATCCGCCGGCGATGGTGTACCCGGAAACGAGGAGGCCGGAGATGACAATGCTCCAGTAGATATTCAGACCGGTCATTTCGAAGATCAGCAGGGAGACCAGATAGAGGATGATGCTGACGCGAACGAGCTGTCCGATGATGAAGCACACCGCGGCATAGCCGCGGATCGACGGGCCGAAGCGGTCTTCGAGAAACTCGTAGGCGGACGTGACCCGGTTGCGGCGGAAGTACGGCAGGAACAGGTAGGCGGACATCAGAACCGCAACGGGCAGGGCCAGGTTGGGGATGAAGCGGATCCAGGATGTTTTGAAGGCGTCAGCCGGATAAGCCAGAAACGTTACGGAGCTGATGCTGGTTCCGACCAGGGAGAGGCCGATGGCCCATCCCGAGAAGGATCGTCCGCCCAGAAAGTACTCTTCTGTGTTTTTATTTCGTTTGGAAAAGTAATAGCCAATAAAGGCCATGACGCCGAAGTAAATGGCAATGACGATGATATCAACGGGATGGATGCTCATAGTGTTCCTTTTCCGGGTTAGAGAAGTCCGAGATCGAGAAGGTGTTTGCGGACTTCCTCCCGCTCTTTCTCGCGGAAGTGATGGAACGGTTCGGAGATGAAATCGTTGCAGATTCCCATCAGGCTGAGGGCGCATTTGACACCTTTGAGGAAGCTGGAGCCGTATTTGCCCACGCAGTAAATGGTGGAACTGATTTTGATAATTTGTCTGTGCAGTTCAGCGACCGTATCGAGGTCTTTGTTTTTACAGGCCTGATAGAGCGAAACATAGAGCGATGGGAAGAAGTTGGCTCCGCCGCAGACGCCGCCGTTGCCGCCCAGCAGGACGCTTTCGGCCAGCAGTTCTTCCGGTCCGGTGAAGAGGGCGAAGTCCGGGTGATTGCGCAGGGTGTATTTCAGTTTGTGGAAATACATCATGTTTGCGGAGCTGTCTTTAAGCCCGGCGATTTTCGGGTTGTCGGCCAGTTGAAGAACGGTTTCCGGTTCAAAGGTTGTTTTGGTGAGGCCGGGCATGTTGTAGAGGTAGAGCGGAAGCGGCAGTTGGCCGGTTATGTGGTTGATATATTCAATCAGCTCCTGCTGGCTGGTGGTGAAATAATAGGGCGGCGCCAGCACCACGGAGTCCGCTCCGTGCTCGCTGGCGGCGTTGGCGATGGTCAGCGATTCTTCGAATGAGGTGTCGGTGATGCCGACCTGGATTTTCACGCGGTCGGCAACGAGGCGGGCGGTTCTTTCGATGAGTTCCAGCCGCAGTTTATAGCTCAGCGCCGGCGCTTCGCCGGTGCTCCCCAGAATGAAGACGGCGTCGACGCCGTTTCCGATGACGTGTTCGATGAGGCGTTCAAGCCCTTCTGTATCGAGGGTGTTGCGATCCTGCAGCGGCGTGACCAGCGGGACAATGATTCCGTTTAAGTTGCTCATAAATTTAGTTCCTTTCATTATTAAAAAAATGAACGTCCGGCGCTTCCGTAATGCCAAACGGGATTAAGGTGTATTCATTCGATGGGCTGAATTCAGGACAGGTGTAGTCGCGGGGATCGGTCCAGCCCTCTCCGCGGAACGGCGTCGCGCAGTGAAACGGCCCAAAAAGATTTCTGGCGGTGGAGGACAGCGTGATTTCGATCCGGTTTTCTCCGTCGGTCAAACGGTTTCCGAGTTCCAGCGTGTACGGCTTGAATGCAATGTCGCCGGCCGGTTCGCCATTGATTTTTATGGAGCAGGCTGCTCCATCCCATTGCGGGAGTGAGAGGACCGCTTTGTCATGCGACGGCGCTGTCAGCGTGTAGCAGTACGTTGCGGAGCCGCAGAAGAACGGATTGCCCGATGCGGTCAGGTCGGCATGGGCCGGCAGGACGGACGGGGCGCTGATCCGCGCTTCGCTCTCTTCGAGAGTTACGTTGAAATCACCCAGCAGGCAGATGTTTTCCAGCCCATCGGATTTGCGGTAGTCGATGTTCATTTCAATCGTGTTCAACCCCTCTGTCAGGCAGCCGGTGTCTACAGGAACGGTTTTCAGGGAATGATCCATCAGGGAGCCGTCGGGGTTGCCGGTAAGCGGGACGGAGTTGATCCGGATGTCGAACCGCTCCGGGGTTTCCATCGCCAGATGAAGCGTTTCCGGAATGGTGTCAAACCGGACCTGAAAACGAAGGGTCACCGGGATGCTTTGGGGGCCGTGCCAGTCCGGGTCGGCCCAGGGCTGGCGCATGTTGAAGCGGCGGCGGGCCCATCCCATCCGGGAGCGGATTTCGATGTCCGCGTTATAGAGATACTCTTTTTTCCAAGGCTGGGAATCGATGCAGATATCAGCTGCGTCCAGGACGAGAATGTTGGCGTTGTCGCGCTCAATCGAAACCAGCTTGCAGCTTTCGGCGCCGGACGGGATGGGCCGGGGCCGTTCCGGAACGTCCGCTTCGCCGGGGGTGATTCGGAACAGTTTGAGTTCGAGCGGTTCGAGGTCGACCGGGATGGAGATGCTGTCGCTGTTTGTGTCGGCAGGAACCGGGTGCTGTTCTCCGGTGAACGGGTCGGCTTCAAAAACCGCGGCAGCAGAGTGAGAACAGGGCAGGGAGATGCGGATGTTCTGCAATTTCCGGTTCCGGTCGGTGTTGTGCACAACAAGGTATGAGTTTTCGTCGTCGTCCCGGCAGCTGCACAGCAGGCTTTCGGCAGGCTGGTCGGAGGTGACGGTGATCGCTTTGAACTCCGAAAGGGCCGGGATGATTTCCCCTTTTGTGTGGGCCGTACAGGTGCAGCGCCCGGCCAGCTCTTCGGGCAGGACGGACGGTTCGCCCTGGACATGCGTCGGGATACGACCGGTGAAAATCACGGTTCCGCCCTGGTCGCGGAATTCCTGCAGAAGGTTCTGGGTGCTTTCGCGCAGGGTGAGCAGGTCGGGCACGATGACGCAGTGGTAGGATGCCTGTGCGATCTCAAATGCGGTTCCGTTGACCTTCCCTCGGCGGGCAATGATTTCTTCATCGCCGTAATCGAAGTCCATCTGCTCTTCCAGCAGCCACTGCAGGAGCTGTTCATAGGCGGTTTCCACCGGCTTGTACTCTTCGGTTTCAGTCCAGTCCGCTTTGATGTGCTGCCACATGGTTTCGTTGGGATGCAGGACGAGAATTTTCCGGAGGGGCTGTCCGAGGGAGATAAACGCATTGATTCGTGCGTAGTAGTCTTCGATCCGGGCGAACGTTTTTTTCCACGGGACATGGAAGTAAGAAGGCGGGAAGTCCCTTTTGCCGTCGTTGGCGGTCGTGTAGGCAAAGCAGCTTTGGCAGCGGCAGTTGACGCCCAGCACGGCCTGCCAGTCGCCGAGTCGCTTCATGTCTTCCGGCGTAAATTCCCAGCCGCAGCAGGCGTAGGTTTCGGATAGAATATGTGTTTTTCGGAACTGGTTGGCGACCGAGGCGCACTGTTTGACGCTGTCATATTCGTTCCGCCCGTCTGTGAAAACGGCGGTTGTGCTGAGAATGTCGACACCGGGCATCTGCATGTGTTCCATATAGCGCAGCATGGAGCCGACATAGGATGCCATTTTGTTGAGCGGGGATTCCCAGAAAATGTGTCCGGTATCAATCAGTCCGTGTTCTTTGGCCCAGTCGCTGACCTGTTTTGCATAGGCGTCGGTAAACAGGTGCGTGATGCAGTCGTGGAAATCATGGCGCACCCGGTTGGCGCACTGCCCGGTTCGGTCAAAGATAACGAGCGGCAGCTGGTCGAGGAGATCATAGCCGTATTTTTCTTCGAAAAAGGCGGGGAGGGCGGTGGTCCACGGGAGTTCGTATGTTTTGCCTTCTTCCGAGGAATTGTTCTGCACGGAAAAAATGGTGGGGGCCAGGACGGACTCGTGGTGCGGTTCGTCGGTGAACACCGACGTGATCGGATTGCCGAAATACTGTCCGCAGTGTTCGGCGTATTTTCTGTGCGTGGAGTTGATGAACGCTTTGACCGACTCATGGCTGAGGGTGTCGAGGTAGGCGCCGCCGTTGTACCAGTCGGTGCAGGGCATTACCAGCAGTTCAAACGCGAGGATCGTGCTGCCTTTTTCCAGGGGTTGGAAAGGTTCAATCCGCTCGAAGCGTTCGATCTGTCCGTCTGCGAACTGCACGGAGAAAACGGCAATTTGGTTCTCTTTAAACTCAAAGGACTCGGCGGGAACGGCCGTCATGGACAGCCGTTTTTGGCGGTTCGCGGGATCTTTGGTTACGATTCCGCCGGCGGTGCCGCTCGGCCAGCGGTCTTCGTCGTAAATCCAGAGGGTGAAGTCCTGGGCGAGCGCTTCTTCACAGATTTCATTGACGAGGTCGAACCACTCTTTTTCGAGGTAGGGGGTGATCAGGCCGGAGCGGGAGTGGACGAGGGCGCCGGAGATTCCCATCTCTTTGAGCTGCTGGATCTGGTTTTTAAGTTCATCCGCGTTGAGATCATGGTTCCATGACCAAAACGGTTTTGCCCGGTTGGTCGGTGACGGAGAGCGGAAGCTGTCCGAAAATGCCTGTTTAAGATGGTCTGTTGTCGTTTTCATAGTTTGCAAAAAGGATTTTTCTAAATGGGACTGTTAGCAATATTCACTCGCCGGGGCGGATGCAAGTGGAAAATGAATATTTATGATTATTTCCTCTTGTAAAACGGGGGAAATGGTTTCTTTTCCAAAAGGCTTGCATTAACGGATCCGCAGATGATAAGTATCTGCTAATTCGTTTTTTTTATGAAGGTTGATAGCTAATGATTACTCTGGAAGAATTTGCGGCCAAAATCGGGGTTTCCGCAGCGACTGTCTCGTCGGTTTTTAATAACCGCAGCCGGGAACGCCGGATCTCGGAAAAAACGGTCGATTACGTCAATGCGCAATCCAGGAAATACGGTTATCAGCCCAATGTGGCCGCCCGGCGCCTGCGGGTGCACAAAGATATGCAGGTTTGCGAGCTGGCTGTTTTGACCGCTTATGAATCTCCTGCCGCAGTTTCGACCAATATCGTACATGCTCTCGAGCAGGCTGTCAGCCGCAATTATCCGCACATTACTTCGTTTGTGGAGATTGTGATGTTTCACCGCAACCGGATTAAGGACATTCCCGGAATTCTGGATGGAAGCCGCTACAACGGCGCGGTGATTACGAATACAGGTTTTGACGATGATCGTTTTTTTGAGGAAAACAATATTTCCTATCCCGTGGTTTTCCTGGGACGGGATCTTCCGGGATATAACTGCGTAAGTGAGGACGCCCGTCATATCGGCCGGGAAGCGGCCCGTGAACTGCTCGAAGGGAGCCGCTGCCGCCGACCGGTGGTGCTGGCGCCGCGGGAAGAGCTGCTGACCCAGACAACCAAAGCCCGGGTCGATGGGTTTATGGAACGTTGCGAAGAGGCCGGTGTTCCCGGTGAAATTCTTTGGGCGGAGGATGTCAGTGTTCCGGCCGGCCTGTCCGCCGTGGGCGGGTTCCTGCCGTCAAAACAGATGGATGGATTGTTTTGTGTTTCGGATTATTTAGCTGTCGGCGCCTACTCTGCCATAAAAGAAAAAGGGCTTGGGATTGCGTCGGATATTGCGGTGATCGGTGTCGGTGATTTTGCGCTGGGCGAGTATCTCGACCCTTCGCTGACGGCATTTCTGCGGGTGGATAAAGATGAATGTGCCGCCCGGATGCTGCTGGAACAGCTGTTTGATGCCGATGCGAGACTGGTATCCCGTGTTTTTAACGCTTCGCTGGTTCCGCGGGCATCCAGCCTTCGCTAGTTTTTCGGTAAATGAAATACGGTGGTATTTTTTCAGATTAGAAAAATCGATTTTGCACTTATTATTGAGGAGATGAAAAATGAGATTAGGCCTGTGTTTCCTGTTTGTATTCTTTGCGGGAGTCGTTTTTGCGGGGGGCGTCGATGATGGCGTGCTGATTTGGTCCGATTCAAATACGTCTGCAGTATCCTCGGATGTCTTTTCGGTGAGTGAAGATATGGCGTTTGCGGGGAAAGAGTCCCTGAATTTCTTAACTGAAAGCAATGATAATACGGTTGCTGAAATCGACCTTGCCTCGGCGGCAGTAATCGGAAAAAACCGCTTTCTGCAAATGCGGGTAAACTTTGATCCGAAAGCGAAATGCCCCGCGGCAAAAATAGGCTGGATAGAGATTTTAACGAGTCAGAGTATGACGGTGGCGTATACGCCGAACACCGCGGTTTACTATATTGACGAACTGCCGGCCTCGATTCTGGACGAGCGACTGAGTTTTGATGCGGATCCGGGAACCTGGCAGTTGCTGACGCTTGATCTGGGCAGTGTCGATCAGCTGGATTTTTCCGAAGTGGATATCAGCCGGATCTCCATTGTTTTTCAGGATGCGGTGAATGTGTACATTGATGATGTCCGCCTGGTGGCAGATGCTCCCGGCAGAATGCTTTTTGATGAAGAAGCTTCTATCGGTACGGTGGATTGTGATGGAAAAATATCTGCCCGGGAAGCTTCTGCGGGGGAGATGTCGTTGACCGGATCCTTTCGAGGTGGTGCAGAGAAAGTGATCGGCATTTCCTTTGATCCGGCGATACAGGTTGGAGCCTTTCGCCGACTGAAAATGAAAATCAATTTTATTCCGAAAGGGGAATATCAGGATGCTGCAGTTTACGGGATTCGGGTTCGTAATGGGGAGGGCGTTGCAGATTATAATCTGAGGGATACGCAGCGTTCCCGGTTTTATATCGATGGACAGGCGTGTGCTGAGACCAATCAGATTCCCTTTGATCGCGATCCGGAAACCTGGCAGGAACTGGCCCTGGATCTGGACAGCGGCCCCGGATTGAGCGGGCCGCGTATCAGCGACGTTGAGGTGGTTTTTGAGAACAGCGTCCGGGTGTATATCGATGAAGTGATGCTTCTGGAAAATCCTGACAGGAACCCTGCAGCACTCTGCGCGCCTGATCCGACCGGAACGCTGGATCTGATGCCGGTAGAGTCGGTTGATTCACCGGGAGACTGGGAATGGATGACTGAGAACCGGTACCGCGTTGTATTGCAGTGCCAGCCTCCGGTTCCGGGGGTTGCGCACCAGCTGGCCTGGGCCGAGCTCGATTTTGACGGAGCATATGACGCGGGCCTGATCGATTCGTCCCAGTGGAATCCGGATTCGATACGGGTTGTTGAGTATGACGCCAAAACGAAGAAGCCGGTGAAATATGATGATACGAAGCCGGGAAATGAGGCGTGGTTTGCTCCGGCTAAAATTGATGAATGGCGGCGGAGACACATCAAGCACTATATTTTCAGAAAGCCGCATCTTTCATGGATTCGTCGCAACGGGAACGCTTCAAATGCGGTTTATATCTGCTACTTTGATGTGCAGGGCCGCGGGGAGCAGCAGAAGCTGCTGATGCCGGCATTTGTCGGCAGCGGCGATGCCCTTTCGTTCGGTGCTCCGGCTGTGCTGGATACGGTGCGAGGAGTTCCGCTTGTTTTTGACTGGGATGACGACGGCGATCTGGATCTGCTGGGCGGACTGGGGTCGGTTCCGGAGCGTGCCATTTACCTGTATGAAAACAAAGGCAATGCGCTGGTGGATGGGTTTGCCAAGCCGGTCAGCATGAAAGGAAAAGAGATGCTGACGTTCTGCTCGCAGGTCATGGATGTGAACGGCGATGGCAAACTCGATGCGGTCAGCGGCAGTAGCTACTATTCCGACTTCCGGGCCAACGGCTTTGTTGAGAAGACCCCTATCGGGGTGCCGCTCGATTCAGAGGCCGGCGAGCTGATTCGAAACAGTCGCATCAAAAGCTTTGCAGTCGCCGACTGGGACGGCGATGGAGTTAATGACCTGATTGCCAACGCCTGTTATTGGAAGGAGTACGGTTTTTCTGATGCTTATAACAGTGATGGGGTGTGGACCAACGGACCGCTGCGGGGATGGTTCTTCTTCTTTAAGAACCAGGGAAGCAATCAGAGTTTTGATCTGGCCGCTCCTGTCCAGCTGATGACGATCGAGCAGGAGCCCGCAGACATGTTCGGCAACCTCAATGTCGTGGTTAACGATATCGACAGGGACGGCGACCTGGACATACTTTCCGGAGACTTTATCAGCAAAATCATGGTGTTTAAAAACATCGGAACTGCAACGGAACCGCAGCTGGATATCGGGAGAGCGTTGCAGACGACGAACGGAGTGTACGAGTCGACCTTTCAGGCCAATATGATTTCTCTCGCCGATTTTAACGGCGACGGCTATGACGACCTGTTCACCCGCACCGAAAACGACTGGACCGGATATCTGGAGAATACCGGCACGACCGACACCAATGGGCTGCCTGTTTTTAAACCGGTGCAGTACCTGAAAAGTCGAAACGACTATCTGACCCGGGGACAGCTTCCGGTACTGGATATTTGCGACTTTAATCAGGATGGCAAATGGGACCTGCTGGTGGGGGACAGCCCTGGAATGCTGGGATATTTTGCCGGTGACGCGCTTTATCCGAATCTGCGGTTTCACCCCTATCAGCCGCTGGCATCCGAAAGCGGACCGTTGCGCATTGTCGCCGGAAAGAACGGGTCTATTCAGGGGCCTGCGGAAGCGCTGTGGGGATACACGGTTCCCGCGTCAGCTGATTGGGACGGCGATGGCAGAAACGATGTTTTGATGAACAGCATCTGGGGAAGGATTGAGTGGGCCCGGAATCTGGGTAACGGGCTGTATTCCGAATTGGAGCCGGTGAAAGTCCAGTGGGACGGTGCCGCTCCGAAACCGGAATGGCGCTGGTGGAATCCGGAGCCGGATGAGTGGTCCACGCAGTGGCGCTGCATGGTCCAGCCGATCGACTGGGATGAAGATGGACTGCTTGATGCCGTTACGATGGATTACGAAGGCTATATGGTGCTTCATCGCCGCCGCAAAGTGGATGGCCGGCTGGTGCTCGGCCCGGGGGAACGGATTTTCCGGGACTATAAGGGTGATCCCTGGCAGATCACGACGAACCGCGGCGGAGGCAGCGGACGGCGAAAATTTGAATTTGCCGATTGGGATAATGACGGCGATCGTGACCTGGTTGTGGATCGCAAAGAGATCGGCGGCAATGTGGTGCTGTATGAAAATGTAACAAATGACGAAGCTCCGCAGATGGTGATGGTGGATAACCTCGCTGACATTGTGGTGCAGGGGCACACCTGCTCTCCGGCGCTGGTGGACCTGGACTCCGACGGGAAGCTGGACCTGGTGATGGCGGCCGAAGACGGACACTTCTATGTATTCCACCGTTCATATATCGAAAACAAACAGCAGCTCCAGGCCCGTTTCCTGACGGAGGACGGACCCGTTCGTACTGAGGAAGAGATCGTGCTGTTTGATGACAAGCTTGCGATTGGGAAGCTGGGCGGAGGGACTGTGTCCGGGGAGATGGTGCGCAGTGGACGGTTGGCGATTAAAAAAGTCAGTGAAGGAGCGGACTATTTCAACATCATGCTCGACCTCCGGGGATGCTGGGATGTTGAGAATTCCCGGTATATGAAATTCTTCATTAATTTTGTGCCGGACGTGGAGCATGCAAACCGTCGCCTGAAATATGTTCGTGTTTATGAGTACAACGGCTACCGGAAAGATAATGACGTTGTCGTTTATGATTCGATGTCGCGGGATTGCCCGGCGCAGTTCTATATTGACGGCCGGGTGGTTTGGCCGGGAGATCCGGTTGAGCTGGATGCTGACCCGGAGACCTGGCAGTCGGTGATCGTTGATCTTCACGGCGGTGCGCGCACACATGGCATCAACACGCGGGCACCTTCTGGTATTTACCGCCGGGTGGACATCATCTTCAAAAACGCCTCCAGAGTTTATTTGGATGACATAAGCTTCTTTTCTGACTCTCCGGATATCTTTGAGCAATAAACCCAAAACGGATGGTGCCGGGGGGAGATAGCAATGAGGTCTGTCCTGTGTTTTCTCGTGGTTCTTTCCGTCAGTAGGATGGAGCCCGGCCTGGAAGGAGATCCTTTTGGAATGCTGGGTCGGATGCCGGTTGAATCGGTCAGCTCCCCCGGCGATTGGCAGTGGATGACTGCCAACCGCTACCGTGTTGTGCTGCAGTGTCAATCTCCGCTGCCGGGGTTTTCGCACAAACTGGCGTGGGCGGAGCTGGATTTTGACGGGGCTTATGCCGAGGGCCTGATCGATTCGTCCCAGTGGAATCCCGATTCCATCCGGGTGATCGAATACGATGCATGGACCAAAAAACCGATCAAGTACGACCCTTCCAGGGAAGGGGATGAAGCCTATTTCGTTCCCGCGAAAATTGATGAATGGCCCCGGCGGCACATCAAAGACTATCTCTTTCGAAAGCCGCATCTTTCCTGGCTGCGCCGGAGTCGGGATGCCGCGCTTGCGGTTTATATCTGCTACTTCGATGTGCGAGGGTGCGGGGAGCAGCAGGCGCTGGACACGCCCGCTTTTATCGGCAGTGGCGATGCGCTGTGCTTCGGCGGGTCGGGCGGGACGGGGCCGGTTCGAGGGCTTCCGCTGGTCTTTGACTGGGATCTGGACGGAGACATGGATTTGGTCGGAGCGGTGAGCACGGTTCCGGAGCGCGCCATGTATCTCTATGAAAACCGGGGCAGTCCGCTGACGAATGGATTCGCCGCGCCGGTCAGCATGAAAGGGGAGGAGATGCGGACCGGGTGTTCGCAGATTATGGATGTCGATGGCGATGGACAGCTTGATGCGGTGAGCGGCAGTGGCTACTACTCCGGGTTCCGGACAAACGGGTTTGTGCAGAAAACCTCCATTGCTCTGCCGTTGGATTCTGAAGCGGGATCCCTGATTCAGGACAGCCGGATCAAAGGATTTGCAATCGCCGACTGGGATGGCGATGGCGTAAACGATCTTATTGCCAGTGCCTGCTACTGGAAAGAGTACGGGTTTTCCGATGCCTTTAACAGCGACGGTGTGTGGACGAACGGCCCGCTTCAGGGATGGTTTTTCTTTTTTAAAAATCAGGGCAGCAATCAGAGTTTTGATCTGGCCGATCCTGTCCAGCTGATGACCGTAGATCAGGAACCGACCGATATGTTCGGGAACCTCAATGTGGCGGTTAACGATATCGACAGGGATGGTGATCTGGATATCGTTTCCGGCGACTTTATCAGTAAAATCATTGTGTTTAAAAACATCGGAACTGCGACGGCGCCGCAGTTGGATGTCGGGCGGGCGTTGCAGACGACAAACGGGATCTACGAATCCCGTTTTCAGGCTAACATGGTTTCTTTTGCCGATTTCAACGGTGACGGGCTTGACGATCTGTTTACTCGTACGGAAAACGACCGGACCGCCTATCTTGAAAACACCGGCACCACCGACACGAACGGACTTCCTGTTTTTAAACCGGCGCGGTTCCTGAAATGCAGAAGTGATTATCCGGTTCGGGGACAGTTGCCGGCGATTGACATCTGCGATTTCAATCAGGACGGAAAATGGGATCTGCTGGTGGGAGACAGCCCCGGAACCGTAGGGTACTTTCCCGGGGAGTCGTTGTATCCGGACCTTCGGTTCGGGGCGTATTTACCGCTGGAAACCTCAAATGGAGCGGTGCGAATTGTTGCCGGCCGGAACGGGTCGATCCAGGGTCCTGCCGAAGCGTTGTGGGGCTACACGGTTCCCTCTGCAGTCGACTGGGACGGTGACGGGCGGATGGATGTCATCATGAACAGCATTTGGGGAAGGATCGAGTGGACGAGAAACCTGGGGAACGGCCTGTATTCCGAATTGAAGCCGGTGAAAGTGCAATGGGACGGGGCTGCGCCGAAACCGGAATGGAACTGGTGGAATCCAGAGCCGGACGAATGGTCCACCCAGTGGCGCTGTACGGTGCAGTCGATTGACTGGGACCGCGATGGGTTGACAGATGTGGTTGCTTTGGATGCGGAAGGGTATCTGGTTCTTCACCGGCGCAGCAGCACGAACGGCGTGCTGATGCTGGGCGGCGGTGAGCGGATCTTCCGGGACTACACGGGGGATCCCTGGCAGATCAACGCGCATGATGCCGGAGGAAGCGGGCGCCGAAAGTTTGAATTTGCCGACTGGGATAATGACGGCGATCGAGATCTGCTTGTCGACCGCAAAGAGATCGGCGGAAGTATCGTTTGGTACGAAAATATCACCAATGATGATAGTCCGCAGTTGGTCATGGTGAATGATCTTCCGGATATTGTGGTTCAGGGACATACCTGTTCTCCGGGTGTGGTCGACATAGATTCAGACGGAAAACTCGATCTGATTATGGCTGCGGAAGACGGACACTTCTATGTGTTCCATCGGTCATATATTGATCATAAACAGCAGCTTCAGGCCCGCTTCCTGAAGGATGGCAGTCTATCAAGAACCGCTGAGGATGTCGTGCTGTTTGATGATCAATTGATTATTGGAAACCTGCAGGGAGGTACGGTTACCAACGGAGTGGCTCGCAGTGGAAAAGCGTCGATTTTTGGCACCTGCGAAGGAGATGTTTATCTCAGTGTCACGCTGGATCTGCTGGGGAATGTGGATATTGAAAACGCCCGCTATCTTAAATTCTTCATGAACTTTGCTGTGGATGACACGCATGCCAACCGGACGTTGAAGTATGTCCGTATTTATGAATATAACGGGTACGGTCTCAGCAACGATGTCGTCATCTACAACTCTGCACTGACAAACTCCTGTGGGGTTTTCTATCTTGACGGCCGGGCGGTTTCTCCCGGCTCTTCAGTAGAACTGGATGCAGATCCGTCGACCTGGCAGTCGGTTGTGCTCGACCTGCAAAGCGGCGACAGGACCCCGGGGATTCCAACGATGGCGGCATCGGGCGTGATTCGTCGAATTGATTTCATTTTTAAAAATGCCACGCAGGTATATATGGACGACATCAGCGCTTTTGCTGAATCGCCGGATATGGTGGATGCCTTGAGCCAATAGGAGAGTTTCAATGTCTGGAAGGCAGCAATCCATGTTTTTCCAGACCTTGGAAAAAATCTGTGCCGCCGCGCTGCGGCTTTCCGGGGGCAGGAACGTCCAGGCAGGATGTTGTATCACTGCAGTTCGTTAACCCACCGGCAGCACTCTTCGGCCCACTGGAAGGGAGTGTTCAGTCCGAGGCCGTGGGATCCTTTTTCGTAGATGTGCAGCTCGAACGGGATGTTTTTTTTGCGCAGTGCGGACGCGAAGAGAAGACTGTTTTCGAACGGGACCAAAGCATCCTCCTGTGTATGCCACATGAAGCAGGGCGGTGTGCGTTCGTGCACGAGGAGTTCGGTTGAGACGGTGCGGCGCAGATCAGAGGAATCATGGTCCCCCAGCAGGTTCTTAAAGCTGTCGTCATGTGTGTGAGAAATTCCGGAGATGACCGGATAACAGAGGATGCCGAAGTCCGGCCGCAGCGAGACCGATCCGCTCGATTCGGGGTAACGGGTGAGCAGCAGGCTGACCAGATGCCCGCCGGCCGAGGAGCCGATCACTCCGATTTTATCGAGGTCGAATTCTTCCGATTTTTTGCGCACGGTTTTGATGGCGGCCAATGCGTCTTCGAACATGGCCGGATGCTGGTTTGGAGCAACGCGGTAGTGCGTCACGAAGCAGGTGAACCCTTTTTTTGAAAAGAAATCTGCGTAGTTGCCGCCTTCATGGTCGGCGGTTACTGCATACGCCCCTCCTGAAAAAATGATCAATCCGATGCCGTTGGCTGTGCCGTTTGCGGGCGGAACAAGGGTTATTGCAGGAGATGGGTTGGTTGTGCCGTTACTGAAAGAACCTGTGAGCTGTATCATTTGTCGTTTCCTGTTTCGCCTGAGCTTTCTTTGATGGAGATCTCGCTATTCTATAGAAGATATTTCCTGCAAAAAGCTAAAAGCTTTTTTCTCTGCCGGACAAAGAGTCATAGATATTCGGTAAATGTCAGCAAACCAATGCTTTATAGGTATGTTGTTTTATCTGTATATGAGTCATTAAAGGTATGAATATCATCAGTGCCGATATTTGCTAAATCCTTTTTTCTTTTGTTGACACCGATAGGTTGTGATGTTACGACTAATCTGTTCAGCATTAATAATGAGCGGAAAAGGAGGAGTCAGTGAATAAGTTGAAAGTAGGCGTGTGCATTCTGATTATGGGCTTCGGAAGCGGTGTGTGGGCGTATAACCCGGGAAACCCGACCGGTGGTGTGGTTTTCACCAATGACAACGCGGTTTGGGATTATTCAACGGCCACGGAGTATATTGGAATCAGTGACAGCGGGAACGGCGTCCTGATCATGAACGGCGGCTCTGTGACGGCTGCGAACCTGAATCTGGGGCAGAATGCCGGAGCGAGTAACAATACGGGTACGGTTACCGGTACGGGGTCAACCTGGAGTATCGGCAGCAACCTGACACTGGGGCGTTACGGAGATTTCAATACCGTGCGCGTAGAGAATGGTGCATTGATGTCTATCGGTGCTCGTACATATCTCGGGGCCAATGCGGGCTCTGAGAGTAACTCGCTTTTTGTTACCGGTTCCGGTTCGGTTTTTTCAAATGGGACTCATTTGTATATCGGTTACAACGCGGATGGAAATGGTCAATCTGTAACGCTTTCGGACCACGGCCTTGTTTCGGTTGGGGACGGCCTGTTTGTGGGATATGGAAGTGACCAGAATACGCTGCGGGTGGAGTCCGGTGCTGAGATGACTGTGGCTTCGAGTGCTGCTATTGGACAGCTCACCGGATCTGAAAGTAACTCGCTGGTTGTGACGGGAAGCGGTTCGACTTTATCGGCAGTTTCTCATCTTTATATTGGGTACGGTGCCGGAGAAGGGCAGTCGGGAACGGTTTCAGACAGCGGCAATATTATCCTTGGTGACAGCCTGTTTCTCGGGAATATCAGCGGCTCGAATACACTGCGGGTGGAATCTGGTGCATCGGTGACGGTTTCCAATCGCGCTTATATCGGGCAGAACGCTTCGGCGGCAGGGAATACGCTTGTTGTAACCGGCAGCGGTTCGGTTCTTTCGACGGTTTCTCATCTTTATGTTGGAAACAGTGCTGCATCGGGACAGTCGGTAACGATTTCGGACGGCGGACAGCTGACGGTTGGCGGAACGACCTACCTTTCGTATTCTACCGGAGGAAATCATACTCTTGAAGTGACGGGGTCTAATTCCGTATTCCAGTCTGCCGGGGCTGTGTATGTCGGCGGGCATCAGGCGGCAGCTCAGGCAACCGGAGATACGCTGATCATTGGGGCCGGAGCGCTGTTGGATGCCCCCCGTCTTACTGTGTATGACGGCAATACGGTGGTTCTGCAGGATGGCGGCCGGATGGAGCCGGGAAATATTATACTTCAGGGGCGTCTGGAACTCGACGGCGGCAGCGTGATCGACGGCGGATTCAATGCCGCAACCAATCTGGCTGTTGTTGCGATGGATATCGGCAGCGGATTTACTCCGGTACAGCTCCTCGGGACGGTTCTTTTGACCGGTGCAAATCTGGAACTCACATTTAATGAGCCGGTTTCCGGAGTGCAGACCATTGATCTGTTCGACTGGACTCCCGGCAACATTATCGGGACGTTCTCGATAACATCCAATCTCGGCGATGGATATGTGATTAACACGGACGATCTCTATACAACGGGAGAAATCACTGTAAGCCCGGCAGAAGTTGGCGAAGTCGGCTATGAACTTACTGGCTCGGATGTCGTTGTCAGCTGGCAGGGGGTCAATGGATTGTCCTATACATTGCAGCGCACAACCAACCTGGTTGCCGGCAGCTGGAGCAATGTTGTGGAGGGGCTTTCCGGGGCCGGGGCGCTGTGGGCCACCAACGAGACAACCGAGCCTGTGGCCTTCTACCGGATCACCGTTGAATAGTCCTGAATGACTGAGGGCCCGGAACTCCAATAAAAACAGCTCTCCTTGCTGCATGCAACGGAGAGCTGTTTTGCTCAACGCCTCTTCCGGGAAGAGCGGTCGAAAAAGATTCCGGGAATTTTGTCGCGATCTGTGACGTTGTGGATTTTATTAGGTTTTATCCGTTTTTCGTGATTCTCAGGGTTGGTATTTTCATAGAATATCATGTTGCTTTCAAATGTTGAGAGGAACCAAGCCCTATGAAAAAGACCGCTTTTGCTGCTGCAACCCTGATCTGCACATTGTCGGCGCAGGCCGCATCGCCGAATTTCCTGGTGATTCTGCTCGATGATGCGGGCTGGCGCGATCTCGGATTCACCGGCAACACATACATCGAAACGCCGAACCTTGACCGGTTGGCGGAGCAGTCCATCCAGTTTCCGACCGCCTATGCCACCCATCCGTTCTGTGCGCCGAGCCGCCAGAGCCTGGTGACCGGCCAGTGGCCCGCCCGCACGGCATGGACGCAGCGCTCGGAAGTGGCTCATCCCGATGCGCCGCGCGGCGCGGCGGCGTATGCGGCGGCGGGCGCATATGCATGGAGCGGCCGTCCTCTCGAATTCACCAGTCTGGCCGAGGCGCTCAAAGGCGCGGGCTATGCCACAGCCCATATCGGCAAATGGCACTTCGGCGAAGTGAAGGCCCGAGTGACTCCGGAGAGTGAAGGCTTTGACGTTAACTTTGGCGGCGGGCAGGGTGTCGGTGCTGTCAAAAACTTTTTTGCGCCCTACCAGGGGATGCCCGGCAATGTGGAAGCACCCGAAGGCGAATATCTTACCGATCGTCTGACGCAGGAAACCATCGACTTTATTCGCGACCATAAAACCGAACCGTTTTACGTGCAGCTCTGGCACTATGCTCCGCACACGCCGATTATGGCGCCTGAAAAGATCGTTCAGAAATACCGGAAAAAACGTGAAGCGCTTGGTGACAACTCGCTCAACCCGACCTATGCGGCGATGATTGATGTGGTCGACCAGGGCGTCGGCCGGATTTTCCAAACCTTGGAAAAACTGGGGTTGGCCGACAACACCGTCATTCTCTTTGCTTCCGACAACGGCGGTGTGCAGTCGCTCGGCTCGGTCCCGGTTACGTCCATGCTGCCGTTGCGGGGACACAAGCAGGTGATGTATGAGGGCGGTGTGCGCGAGCCGATGTTTATTCACTGGCCGGGTGTCACAGCCGGATCGGTCTGCGGCGAAACCGTGAGCATGATTGACTTTTATCCGACCATTCTCGACCTGGCCGGTGTGCCGCTTCCGGATCAGCCGGTGGACGGCGTGAGTCTGGTGCCGCTGCTGAAAGGGGAGTCGATGCCGTCGCTCAGCGACCGTCCGCTTTTCTGGTACAATGTCACCCATGGAATCACCGACGAAGGCGAAACGTTTCAGCCGGTTGCGGCGGTGCGTAAAGGACAGTGGCGGCTCATTAAAAATTTTGAAAAACCGCTCGAGCTGTATGACCTCAGTTCAGACGCCGGGGAGTCGAACAATCTGGCGGAAAGCCATCCCGAAAAAGCCGCTGAGCTCGAAAAGCTTCTCGATCACTGGCTCTCCGATACCGGGGTGGTGGTGCCGACCAAAAACCCGGCGTACGATCCGGATTATGTGATTCCCCGCCAGGTCGATTCGCTGCCGGAGGGATACGAAGTTTCCAAGGTTTGGAAACTGGACAATGCCTCCTGCGGCTGGCAGGCCGCCCGTATGATTAAGACGTCCTTTCATGACGGTGCAATGCGCCTTCAGGAAGAGGGGGGCTACCCGGAGATCCGCTCCGAAGCGCTGTCCGGCCTGCCGGCCGGACGCTATGCCGTTCAGCTGGAGCTGAACGTTCCAACCTCTGGAAGAATCCGCATGGCCTGGAGAGAAAACGGGGCCAGGGGCGGTGATATTGAATTTTTCCCGCAGCGCGACGGACAGTGGCACACGCTGACGGCGGTGTTCGAGGCAGAAGCACCGCTGGCCGGGTTGCGCCTGGCTGCTCCGACACACTTGAAGGAAACCGGGCATTATAATCCCGAAACGCAGCCGAACTGGATTGAGGTACGCTCGGTCAAGCTGTTGTCCGGACCAGCTGCCGAGAATGAACCGGCGGCTTCAACGTCCCACTTCCAGCCTTCACCGAATGCACTTGTTTTTGACGACTTCAACCGCGCGGAGATTGGCCCCGGCTGGAAATGCGATACAGACGGAGTCTGGAAAATTCAAAACGGGCGGCTGGTCGCGGAGATTTATCACGGAAAACCCAAGCCGGTTTTGTATAACACGAACGCGGAATCCGGTCCCGGAACGGTGCTTTCGGCGACCTGTACGCTGAATACGCCGAACCGAACCGGATTTGTCGGGCTGGCTGCTCATTATCAGAGTCCGGAAGAACAGTATATTTTTCGGTTTAACGGCGAGGGAACGGTCCAGTTCCTCGGAGCCAACGGACGGAATGCGATTTTGACAAAGAATCATGCATTTATGCATCTTCCGGGAACATCGTATCGGCTGAGTCTTCGCGAGACGGTTCCTGATCAGTTTGAACTGGAAATCAAAGAAGTTGAGACCGGGCGCACGGTGTTTTCTGAAACCGTTTCGGACAGCAGTCAACGTTACCGCGGCGGGTTTGGTGGAGTGTATAATTCGGCCGGTTCGCTGGCGTTTGATGACTTTCAGCTTGTTAGAAATGGAGAAGTAAAATGAAACAGTGGATTGTAGCCGGGTGCATCGGGGCGTCTGCTTTTGCAGCGCAACAGCCGAATATTATTGTGATACTGACGGATGATCATGGCTATGCCGATCTGGGTTGTCAGGGAATGCTGGATGATGTGCGTACGCCGAATATTGACCGAATGGCGGAGCGCGGCGTTCGTTTTACGAATGGGTATGTGAGCGCGCCGATCTGCGGGCCGTCGCGCGCCGGACTGATGACCGGTCGTTATCAGCAGCGCATGGGAGTAGAAACCAATGCGGATCTTCCGTTTGAGCTGAACACGGTTCCGTTTCCGGAGCGGCTGCGGAAGACCGGATATCGCACCGGCATGACCGGCAAGCTGCACCTGCCGCTGAAGGGGGACGGGCATGGCGAAGATCCTCGCAGGTGGGGCTTTGACGAATATGCGATGAAAGCCGGAGATTTCCGCGTGGCGCCGAAGCGGCGCCTGTGCACGCACAGTCCGGACGGCGAACAGCTGCCCGGTCCGAAATGGATGGATATTGACGACTATCGGCTGGATGTCAGTTCCGATTTTGCGGTGCAGTTTATCGAGCGCAATCACGATGAACCGTTCTTTCTGTATGTCGCCTACTTCGGGCCGCATACGCCGCTCGAAGCGACGGAAAAATATCTGTCGCGTTTCCCGGATGCCGAGCCGCCGGCGCGCCGTTATGCGCTGGCGATGATTTCGGCCATCGACGACGGAGTCGGCCGGATTTTCCAGACCTTGGAAAAATATAAAATCGAAGATGAGACGATGATCTTTTTTATGGGTGACAACGGTGCCCCGCTGAAGGGGCAGCGCACGCTGCCGGTCGACCAGCTGGATTATAACGAGTGGGACGGGTCGCTGAACAGTCCCATGCTGGGCGAGAAGGTGATGATCGGAGAGGGCGGAATTCGCGTGCCGTGGCTGATGTGCTGGCCGGGAACAGTGCCGGCGGGGCAGGTGATGGATGAACCGGTCATTACACTGGATGTTGCGGCCACGGCTCTGGCAGTCAACCGGATTGACGCAGAAGACCTCGACGGGGCGAATCTGCTGCCGCTAGTGACGGGGCAGCAAAAGGAACTGAGCCGCAGTCTCTGCTGGATGCTCGGTGGGCAGACGGCGATACGCAGTGGAAAGTGGAAACTGCTTCAGACTGCGGACTGCGGGCCGTTTCTGTTTGATATGAGTGTGACAGAGCCCGAGCGGGTGAACCTGATCGGGCAGAACCCGGAGATTGCCGACGGGTTGCAGAAGACGCTGGAAAAGTGGAAGACCGACATTGGTCGTCGCGGTTGGGTACGCGACGCGCAGCTGAACCTGGAGAAGTCGCTTTATAAAACCCATTACAGCGGAGTTTCATGCGATTAGCTGTTCCAGCCGTATTCCTGCTGTTCCCGGCAGGCTGTCTGGCGGTTCTGTTTCAGTTTGGCCGGCCGGACATCGACTATTGGCTGCAGCCGTTGGATGTCGGTCCGGTGGCGAGCAATTTTGTTTATGAAGACAATGCGCCGTACAGCGATGCGGTGGTGACCGCATGGGATCTGATCAGTGAGCCGAAAGATGCCATTACCGGGCCGTGGGGGAATAAAACGGGTCTGTTTGTTCCGGAGCCTTACGGCAATTACGGACTCGGTCGCAGCCCGGTCCAGCCGACAACCTATGTGCAGATTGCCGGGCGGGAGGTCGGGATGTGCCTGGATGTCCAGGCCTCGGAAATTCCGGACCAGACCTATAATCCGAACATGAAGTTCTATTATAAGTGGAACATGGATTTTTATCTGGGAGACGGCGGAGAGAAGACGTGGCTTTATCCGTACCATTCTGCTTCGGCACATCCGAACCCTCAGTTCCGGTGTACATTTGAGGCGGCGGTGAAAACGTCGCAGGGCAGCGGAGTGCGGCACGCGAACACGGCGTTCCAATGGTTGGAGGAAATCAGCGGCACGCACATTTTTGTGCAGCACTATGTGTATGACAGCCGCGATGAGATTCAGGCGGTGTCTTCGGGGTATGATCCCAAAATCGGCAAGTTGTGGATCGCTCAGAAACTTGGAGATCCGGATGCGTATTGTCTGACACTGCCGGGCTCGGCGGTTTTTACAAACGGAGTCTGGTCGGATTATCGGATGTTCGGCCTTGATCAGCCGTGGAGCCGGTTTGAGACGATGATTGATTTTCTGAATGCCAGGTATGGCATCAGCATGAGTAAGGATCGCGACCGCTGGCGGTTGGTCGCGGCGAGTTTTAATCTGGAAATGCAACAGGGTTATGAGGGGTGCATCGCCGGCAAATGCCGGGACATGACTCTTTGGACGCGGCATTAATGAAGGGAAAAACGGTGAAAATAACAGGAATAATGGTCGCGGTTTTGGTCGCGAGAGTGGCGTGTGCTCAGCAGGTGCTGGATCAGGGATGGCGGTTTGTGGTTCAGCCGCAGGCGGTGGAGTCGCAGGACGGCAATGCGGTGCGGATTGACTACGACCTTTCCGGTGTTCCGCTGGAGACGTCGCTGAACAGTGTGATCTGGTATAAGGGAACCGCGGCGGGCGCGGGCTCCAATCCGGCTTTTGCCGTGTGGGCGCTGGATGAGGCCGGCAAAAAGACCAAACGCATTTCCGAGGTGACCATTAAGCCGAACACAGACGGCCCGATTCCGTTTCCGGTTTCAACATATGTTCGTCAGCATTTGAAGGATGGACGTGCTTCGTTCCTGATCGAGCCGCGCGGTGCTCCGGGCTTTTCCCAGATGGTCGAGTTCAAAGAAAGGCCTGCGCTGGCGATTGTTAAAGCTCAGAAAGAAAACTATGTGCTCTCTGATCTGTTGAAGCCGGTTTGGGAAGGACCCCGGATGGTGAATGAAACCGCGTTGCCGACTTCGTATGACGGAAAAGCGGCGGAGGCCTGTCTGGCGTTTGTGCCGTCGAAGGTGATCAGCGTGAAAAACTATGCGCTTGATAAAACCTACGTGGAAGGACAGGACTACACCGTTGACGGGCGTACGATTCGGCTGACGGCAGACAGTTCTATTCCGTTTTATAAATACAGTGATCTTTACCATACCAACCCGAATACAAAGCCGAATGTGATGAAAACCGTTGATGGCGGTTATCTGACCTTCAGTGAATCGTCCTTCTTCAACGATAAACAGCTGGCGGTTACCTATGAACACGATCAGCCATGGGACGGCCCGGTTCCGCAGTCCGCAAAAAAACTGCTGCCGAAAAGTTTCCAGACATTGGAAAAAGGAAAGCCGCTTAAGCTGGTTGTGTTCGGCGACAGCATTTCTGTTGGAGCGAGCGCGAGTGGAAAATCGATCCGCGCGCCGTGGATGCCGCGCTGGGCGGATCTGGTGGCGGATGAATTGGAGCGTCAGTACGGATCCGATATCGACTATATCAATCCGTCGCTCGGCGGCATGCGCGCGGACTGGGGGCGGGACGTCGTAGACGGACTCGTTTCGTTCGAAAAACCCGATTTGGTGATTCTCGGTTTCGGAATGAACGACGCAGGCGTACGGTTTTCGACCGAGCAGTTTGCTGCCAATACAAAGGCGATGATGGAATCAATCCGGGCGCAGAATCCGAAGGCCGAATTCATTCTGCTCATGTCGTTCCAGAACAATCCGAAGTGGCGGTCGCTGGAGCCGATGGTCGGCTACCGCGCGGCGCTGAAAGCCATGGAGGGCCCCGGCGTGGCGGTGGCCGACATGTGGGCAATGCACGGGTACCTGCTTGAACACAAAACCTACTGGGATATGACCGGCAACCATGTGAATCATCCCAACGATTTCCTGGTGCGGGTGTATGCGCAGACACTCCTGTCTACATTGGGAATCGAATAGGCGGGGGAAACAGAGGCGTCACCGGTTTCCCTTCAGCAGATTTTTGTTCTGGTCGAAGTAATGCCAGCCGCTCCAGACAGATAGGGCGGTCACAAACAGGCCGAACCACCACAGCAGCGTGTGAAATTTTTCCAGACCTTGGAAACAGCCGAGCAGCAGTACGATGCTGATGAAGATCATCTGCCAGATGGTCTTGTGTTTGCCCCAGATTCCTGCGGCAAGCACGAGGCCTTTGTCGGCAGCCAGCAGCCGCAGCCCGGTGACCATAAACTCGCGGGACAGAATCAGCGTAACCATCCACGCGGGCATCACGCCGAGCCCGACGAAGCCGATGAATGCGGCGGCGGTGAGCACTTTGTCGGCCAGCGGATCCATCAGTTTGCCGAAATCGGTGCATCCGTACACATTGCGGGCGAGGTGCCCGTCGAGCGCATCGGTGATGGCCGCGCTAACAAAGACGATCAGCGAGAGCACTCCCGAGCCGGGGACGCTTGCGTTGAGAAAGATGATCAGCAGGCCGGCCATGCCGAAGCGGCTGAGTGTCAGAATATTCGGAGGATTCATCGGGTACTTTCTATTTTATCAGGAGAAGTGAGGTAAAGGTCGGGCAGGGGGTCGTCAATCAGCATTTTCGCCGGGGAGATTTCCGGTGCTTCTGTTTTTTCCGGAACTGTCCGGCGGACGCAGGTGGAAATGCTTCCGATGATGACTGCCAGCACGAGGAGTCCGGCAATGGCTCCGGCCATCATGCGAATATCTTTCAATGGGCCAAGGGGAAGTTTTTTGATGATTTCGAGCTTTGCCAGCCATGCCGGCGGTTTCCCTTTGGGTCTGGCTGAGCGGGAACGTGCCGGAAAGACGCGCGAGTCCTGAGTGTTCTGTTCGAGCTGGCTGTTTTCGTCGATCAGTTTGCGTGGTCCTGTTCCGTGTTTTTTTGAGTATTCCTCCACCAGTGGTTCCGGATCGAGTTCGAGATATTTTGCATAAAGACGAATGAACCCTTTGGCATATGTTGGTGCCGCGATGCCGGAAAAATCATCGGCTTCCATTGAGTGGATGATTTTAGTCAGAATGTTTGTAGCAGTGGCGGCTTCTGCTTCGGAAACACCCTTGCTTTCGCGTGCGGCTTTAAATTGCTGTCCGATTGTGGCCATGGAAACTCCTATGCATCCGGTTTGTATTCGTCATCATCGTCGGGAAAATCCTGCGGGGCTTCGGCCTCTGATATGGGCGCTTCCGGCACCCGGTCGTTGGCTTCTTCTTCTTCTTCTTCTTCTTCTGTCGAAGAATCCACCGTCGGCGCATCAGGAATTTCTCCGTCGAGATCTACCAGAATTTCACGCGGGCCGGTTTCCGTTGGCGGGCCGATAATGCCTTTTTCTTCAAGCAGATCCATCAGGTTGGCCGCGCGGTTATAGCCAATGCGCAGGCGGCGCTGCAGGGATGAGGTGGATGCCCGTTTGGTGCTGCGCAGCACTTCCATCGCCTGCTCGAGCAGTTCGTCGTCTTCGTTGAGCTCCGGCATGGCCGGTTTGTTGCTCTCGATTTTCTGGGTGATTTCAGTAATGAACTCCGGAGTGCCCTGTTGACGGACAAAGTCTGTGACGCGGTTCATTTCTTCGTCTTTGGTCCAGGTTCCCTGCAGTCGGACCGGTTTGCTCTTGCCCGGCGGCAGGTAGAGCATGTCGCCCTTACCCAGCAGTTTTTCGGCGCCGATGGTATCGAGAATCGTACGGCTGTCGTTGCCCTGCGCCACCTGGAAGGCGATGCGTCCCGGGATGTTGGCCTTGATGGTTCCGGTGATGACGTTGACCGACGGGCGCTGCGTGGCAAGGATCATGTGGATTCCGGCGGCACGGGACAGCTGGGCGAGGCGCACAATGCACGGCTCGATTTCCTGCTGGGCGACGCCCATCAGTTCCGCCAGCTCGTCGACGACAATAACGATATAGGGCAGCTTCGCCGGAATGTCGCTCTTCTTGGAAGCGGCCGAAGCTTCGTTGAACAGGTCTTCCTGTTTCTCAATCGGGCGGGAGTTGAAGCTCTTGATATCACGCACTTTCACTTTTTTGAACAGGGCGTAACGCTTTTCCATTTCCTTGATGGCCCAGCGCAGTCCGAGCGCCACTTTTTTGGCATCGGTGATGATCGGCACAACGAGGTGCTTGAGGTTTTCATAGGCCTGGAACTCGAAGGTTTTCGGGTCGACCAGAATCATGCGCATCTGCTCCGGTGTGCGGGTGAGCAGCAGGCCGGTCAGCAGAGAGTTCATGCAGACTGTTTTTCCGGCGCCGGTGGCTCCGGCAATCAGCATATGCGGCATGCTGGCAAGGTCGCCGACAATCAGCTTGCCGGACACATCGGTTCCCAGCGCCAGCGGCAGCGCCACATTTGGATCGTGGAAGGCCTTGCTTTCCGCCAGTTGACGCAGGAAGACCGGCGAGCTTTTGGAATTTGGGATTTCAATCCCGACGGCGCCTTTTCCGGGAATCGGCGCCTGGATGCGGATGCTTTGTGCGCGCAGCGACAGCGCGATGTTTCGCTCCAGCGAAGAAATCTTTTCGACGCGCACGCCGGGGGCCGGAGTGACTTCATAGGACGTAACGGTTGGGCCGGTTTCGACGTGTGTGACTTCCCCTTCGACGCCGAACTGTTCCAGCGTTGCCTGAAGAATCTGCGCTTTTTCCGAAGTGTTCTCGGTCGACTGCATGCTGGCGGCATCCGGCAGCTCATCAAGCAGCGTAAGTGGAGGAAGCTGATAGCCCGATTCGTCGATTCCGGGGGCAATATTGACGGAAACATGAGCGAGATCGTCCTTCGGCTCCGGCGCGACCGGCGTTTTCTTTTTCGCGGCGATTTTCGGTTTGCGAGCCGGTTCCGGTTTAGGAGCAGGAGCGGGAGCCGGCGCAGGTGTTGGCATTGGGACAGCGGCTGGTTTTTTAGACGGAGCCGCGACCGGTGCCGGCGGCGTAAACAGTTCCTCGTCTTTTGCCTTCCTGCGCGGACGTTTTTTCGGTTTGGCGGCTTTGGCCGGTTTGAGGTCCTCTTCCTCGTCTTCCTTGTTGCGGGCCATCAGGGCCTTGATGCGGTTCCAAAGGAAAATAAAGGGAGTGAACGGATGCATTCCGGTCAGCTGGAGAATGGCCAGAATCAGGACTGTGACAAATACAATTCCCGCTCCGGCGTGTCCGATCCATCGGCCAAGAGTTCGTTCCGCCAGCAATTGACCGATCAGTCCGCCTGGGCTGCCGACGTTCAGCCATTCCGTCAGTCTTCCGACCCACAGCCAGGACACATATTCAAACAGTCCGGCAAAGGCGATAATTCCGCCGAAAAGCCAGCTCCAGACCGGCCAGATTCGCTCGTAGGAACGCAGAGTCATCAGCAGTCCGCCCATCAGCAGGGCAAACGGAATCAGATAGCCCGCAATCCCGACCGACAAAAAGCCGACAAAAGAAAACCAGACCCCGATAATTCCGCTTGGCGAATAGCTTTCCGCCGGACTTTGCAGCATGGGCACATACTGAGGACGATAGCTGAAAAAGCAGAAAAAGCCCCAGAAACAGAGTCCCAGCAGGATAATGCCGAGTGCTTCTTTCTTCTTGGAGCGGACGGGTTCAACGGGTTTCGATTTCTTAGCCATTCCGGCGATTATAGGGATGAACCGCGGCTTTTGAAGCAAATTAAGCCTTCCGGCATTTGAAAATCACAACGACCGGAATGCGGGCGAGCTGGTCGTAGAGCGCGTGCCAGTCCTTGCTGTCGTAGGGAATTTTTTCAGCGATTTCCTTTTTGCTCATTTCCGGAATCGGCATAGGAGCCGGTTCGAGAAGCCGTTCGATGACCAGTCCGGCCTGATGCATCCATTCGACCGTTTGTGAAATCGGCCAGTATTGGGCGGCATTCATGGTTTTGTCGTCCATCGACATGCGCACATCGGGTTCGAGCCGGAAATAGTCCGGCAGAAAGACTCCGTCCTCGCCGTCGCCGATGTCGAGCCATTCGCCCGCATAGAGCGGATGCCCGGTGGTCAGCAGCAGCGTGCCGCCGGGCTTCAGTAACGCCGCGCAGTCGGTAATCACTTTTGCCGGATCGGCTGAAAACGGCAGGGCGTAGCTGGAGTGGATCAAACCGAAGGAAGCGGCCTTCCATGCGCCCGCATGCAATGCATCCATGGAGATGCAGCGGAAGTCGACATCGACGTTTTCCTTCGCGGCCAGTTTGCGGCCGTAGTCGAGCTGCTGCTCAGAAATGTCAATCGCGATGCACTGCGCGCCCTGTTTGGCCAGAAAGATGGAGTTTTGCCCGGCTCCACAACCGATTTCCAAGCAACTGCATTGCGACACTGGGGGGAGCAAGCCCAGTGACGAGTCTCCCGGCAGGAGCGGGCCGTAGTGAAAATCGCTGGTGGAGATGCGGGTCTGTTTCTGGTAGAGGCCGGCGAGGTCATTCCAGTAGCGCGCGCTGCTTTGATCGGTATTTCCTGTAAATTGCATGGGTGCAGTTTCTATTTTCAGCAGATGCAGGGCAAGCGTTATGAAGTTGGTTTCACGCTGACCAATGTTCTGATTCATCGGTTCTGGTGTTCGGGCTGATGTTTCAGTTGTTCGGGCGCGATGTGGCCTCCGTTTACCCGGGGAGCTTTGCGCGGAGGCACCCACTGCCATTAGTTTCCGCGCATCCATCCGAAAAAAATCACCGATGTATGCGACGGATCGGTTTTTGTGATCGGCCTCGACGGCTCTTTGCCGGTGCACCTGACGCTCAAAAGACCGCATGAGCCGGTTGTGCCTGTCTGGGCATATCTTTTCGATCAGATTATTTTCGGGAGCCGGATGAGCAGGGCGTTTGCCAATGGTTTCTGTCGGCAGAACGCCTCTCGATTCCTTAGAAAATAATATTCCCGTCTGCGTCTTTTTTGTGACGAAGGAACCAGGATGTGTTTGGGAAGAGTTTTCGTTTCTGGATCAGTGTCAAGACAATCGCCGCGACACTCAGAGCGGCAAGTATCATAGTTTTAGATGAGAATGTGCCGGCCTGTGCAATGTTGAGCAGGTTGCGGATGCTCATCAGGAGCAGAAGCAGGTATCCAATCAGATTATAGTTTCTGATGCCGTAAATGATGTATGCATAAATGATTACCGGCAGCGCGGCGAGCGGGAGGAAGGCCGCTCGCTGACCGGCTTCCAATGTTTGGAAAATTCCGACCAGCTGAAGCAGCTTCAGCAGCGTGAAAAATATCGCAATAACGATCAGTGGGACATTCCGATGCCGGTTCCGTTTTTTTGCTTCGGGCAACGGCCACTGGGCGAGTGAGCGTTCGACAGAGGAGGCATGGAACTTTGTTTTCAATGCGTCGTAGACGACAGCTTTGCTTTCGCCGGCGTTGAGCCGGGTTTGCACTTCCCTGAAGATCTGACTGCGAAGATTCAATGTTATTCTTTCGTTTCCAGTGCCTGAAGCTTGTCGGCCAGCTCTTTAAAGCCGCGCTGACGGGCAAAATTGGCTGCGGTGTCGTTGTCGACATCCACCATGTTTGGATCTGCACCGTATTCGAGCAGGATATCAACGACTGGCGAAAGCCCCTCGACAGCCGCATACATCAGCGCCGTGAAATTTTCGATATCATCGGTGGCGTTCACTTCCGCTCCATTTTCAAGCAGCAGGCGGACGGCTTTCGGATAAGGTCCGCAGGCAGCCATCAGCGGGGTGATGCCTTGGCTGACACGCAGGTTGACGTCGGCTCCGGCGTCGATCAGCACCTGCATGGTACCGTCGTGTCCGTTGAATGCCGCAGTCATCAGCGCGGTATTGCCGTTGGCATCTTTGCTGTTGACCGTCATGCCGTTTTCAAGCGCGGCGGAAACGGCAGCCGTATTGCCGTTTAATGCTGCTTCCACAAACGCCGAAATTTCTTCTTCAGTCGGTGGAGGCAGAGTTGCGGCCTTTTTGCAGCCGGATACGCAGCAGAGAACCAGAATCATAAAAACAGATAAAATTCGCATGAAATCTCCTTAAAATAAGCCGATGAGACAAAAGACCATAAATTCCGGGAGAGTGAATTGCCAGTTCATTTGCGTTTTTCGCCCGGCGATCAAGTTTCATCGTATTAAAATAATCATAAGGTATTTGTAGTAAGCGTTATGCGATTATCATAGTCCCATACATTTAAATGTATGGGATATTTTGAGTCCCGAATAGTACGGCTGTATCGCCTGTTTGTCGGAATCAGTTTCTGGCTTTGAGCAGAAACACTTTGTCCTGCCGTCGGATTTTTGCGGGCGTTACCAGCGTAACAAAGTCGCCCGGTTTGGCAGAGTCTGCGGGTTGGCCGTCGATATGCAGATTTTCGGCGGTAAAGCGCACGGCGCCGGTGGTCGGGCCTTCAATCAGCAGTGTATCGCCGGGCTGGATCGTATGTTTGATCAGCTTAAACTCGGCAACATTGATTTTGCTGAAAAAGTTGGAGACGATTCCGATCTGGTCGCGCGTTTCAGTGGCCTGCGAGTGCGAATGGCCGGACCATTCGCCGAGCGGATGACCGCAGTAGTAGCCTCCGTGCCAGAAGCCGCGATTGAAGACTTTGCTCAGTTCATCGATCCACGGCTGGCAGGTTTCGGGATCGTAGGTTTCGGCAGCCAGCGCATCGAGCGCTTCGCGGTAGACGCGGGTGGTGACGGCGACGTAGTCGGCAGTGCGTGCGCGGCCCTCGAGTTTCAGGACGGAAATGCCGGCTGCGGCGATTTTGTCGAGGTACTGTACGGTACAGAGGTCCTTGGGCGACATGACGTGTTTGTTGTCGATGACCAGCTCTTCACCGGTTTCCTCGTCGGTGACGCGATATTTGCGCCGGCAGGTCTGCAGGCAGGCGCCGCGGTTGGCGGAGTGTCCGTTCTGCGCGAGGCTCATGTAGCATTTGCCGCTGACGGCGACGCACAGCGCGCCGTGGCCGAAGAGTTCGAGCCGGACGCGCTCACCGTTCGGACCGCGCACATCGTTTTCCTGAATTCTTTTCCAAATATTGGAAACCTGGTCGAGGGTCAGTTCGCGCGCGAGTACAACGGTATCGGCCCAGCGACTGTAGAATTTCAATGATTGGAAATTGGCGACGTTGGCCTGCACAGACATATGGACTTCGAGACCGATGGAACGGGCGTATTCGATGACGGCGATGTCGGTTGCGATGACGGCGGAGACGCCGGCGGCTTTGGCGGCGTCGCACAGTGCCTGCATTTCATCGAGCTCGCTGTCGTAGACGATCGTATTGAGGGCGAGATAGCTTTTGACGCCCGCTTCGCGGCAGGTTGCGGCGATATCGGGCAGGTCTTCGGGGCCGAAGTCGGCCGACCGGGCGCGCATGTTGAGTTTGCCGACGCCGAAGTAGACCGAGTCGGCGCCGGCGTTGATTGCCGCGCTCAGTGCCGCCCGTGATCCGGCCGGCGCCATCAGTTCGATTGTAGATTGGTTGCTCATTACTGTTCCATAGTTTCCAATGTTTGGATAAAATGCACAACCATGAAGACGATGAAGAATATCAGGTTGCTGATGCTGTTTCAGATCATTGCCTTTCTTCCGTCGCTGGGGGCGCTGTCGGTGGATACGGGGGGCTGGTACGCCTCCTTGTATAAGCCGCCGTGGGGGCCGCCGTCGTGGGTGTTTGCTCCGGTCTGGATTGTCCTGTACGTTTTGATCGGTCTGTCGGGTTATTTGGGATGGACTCGCGGTGGCAGGGTGGATCGGACTGTGAACTTTGTCGTGTATGGTACTCAGCTGGTTCTGAATGGTCTTTGGCCTCTGCTGTTTTTTGGACTTCATCGTATTTCCTGGGCGCTGGGCGCTTTGGTGATGATGTGGTTTCTGATTCTGATATGTATCAGTGCCTTTTCTCAACGCAGCGGTTTGGCGGCGTGGCTGATGCTCCCGTATTTTCTGTGGGTGTCGTTTGCCGGTGCACTGAACAGTGCAATTTTAGTGATCAACTGATCCGCCGTATTTTCTTTTACCGATCTGGCCGGTCCGGTAATTTTCGCGTATGTCTGAACAAACCAAACCCGAGTGGACTCCTGAGCTGGATAAGGAAAACTCTGCAGCTGTCTGGGCGCATACCGTTCCGTTTCTGGCATGGCTGCTGATGATGAGTCTGCTGGGGGACCCGTCCGGAATGCGTTATCTCTGGCAGACGGTCGGCGGGCTGATTCTGCTGTTCGCATTCCGGCCGTGGCGCTGGTATGAGCGGCCTAAGCTGAAGAGTCTTCCGCTGGCCCTGGCAGTCGGCGTGCTCGTCTTTGTATTCTGGGTTGGACTCGAATCGCAGTTTTTCAAGAACACTTTCCCGGGAATCAGTGCCTTCTATGAAAAATATCTGGTCGACCTGATTCATTTTGGAAATATGCGCGAGCCGCTGGAGCTGGGCGAGAACGGCTTTCATCACTACGATCCGCGCACAACCGGCTGGCCGCTGTTCTGGGTGCATATGCTCGGCACGACGCTGGTGATCGGCGCTATCGAGGAATTTATGTTTCGCGGCTTCGTCTATCGCTGGATGCAGGGCAGCCCGTTCTTCAGAAAAGATATCGGCCGGATGGATGTGAAAATGTGCATTCTGGTTTCCGTAATCTTTGCGCTGGAACACAACGAGTGGATCATGGGATTTCTGTGCGGTCTGTTCTATACGTGGCTGATGGTGCGCACCCGTGATATCTGGGCACCGATCTGGGCGCACGCTCTCACCAACGGGTTGCTCGGCTGGTACGCCGTCAAAACCGGCGCCTACTGGTTCTGGTAGTGGTTTTTGTTGCTTTCGCAAGGGTGCCTGAGCGCCAGCTCTGTGTCTTTGCTGCCTGTTGCCTTTGTGTCTTTATTTTTCCAGCAGGGCTTGGCAGCGCTCTCTCAGGCGGACCAGCGGTTGTTTGAGTTTTACCGGGGTTTTATCCATCAGTATGAAGCATCCGGAAGCGTCCTGTTTCACATAACTGCGCCATCCGTTGGCCTCGCGCCACGGAATGCTTACGTTGTCGATAGCGGTTTTTGCGGCTTCTTCGCTGAGTCCAAGCTGGGTGCAGACGAAGAGGCATTTGGCGAGAGTCATATTTTCGCGCTGAACGGCTTCGAAGGCGTAACATTCGGGAGACTGTTCGTCCATGGGAACGGTTTTGTTCAGGTACGGATTAGGCGGCGGCGGGAGCCCGGCCGGTTTCATTTCTTCGCTGGCGAAGCGGAAGTAGCCGCTGACGAACGAGACAGCCCGGTCGATTTCGCCTTGAAGCGGAACCAGGGCTGCCGGTTCCACCCCCGCGCGCCTGGCGAGGGCTTCCGATTCGGTGGTGCCGTCGACGAGCGCTTTAATCAAAAGGTCTAGTTGATTTTCATTCATAGTCCGTAATCCATAGCGAAGCTGACGCCCGGTCGCAATCCTGTTGTTTGCCTATTGCATCGGCTCGCTACGTTTTGCAGACTTCGCTTCTCATGAGTGAAGAACTGAAGCCTGATCCCGAAATTTTCCGGAAGCTGATGACGGCAACGATGCCGTTCGGCAAGTATGCCGGACGCCGGCTGGTTGATTTGCCGGAACCGTACGTCGTCTGGTTTAAGCAGAAGGGATTTCCGGCCGGAGAGCTGGGAATGCTGCTGGAAACGGTTTATGCCGTTAAGGCGAACGGGCTGGAGTATCTGTTTCGTCCGGGAGCTTCACGCCCATAAGGATCCGATGCAATCCATTGCGGTTTTTAAATTTAATCACTTGACTAAATGGTGCGGGCGGGTATTTTTGGTCGCTCGATTAAATTTATAGAGCGTGTATGGCAACCTATACATCCAGTGAAGCCACAAAGTGGAAAATGATTAACGCTGCCGGAGAGCTGGCTGCGGAGCTGGGGATTGATAACGTCTCAACCCGGACCGTGGCGGAACGCTCCGGCGAAAACATCGGCAGTATCCATTATCATTTCGGTGGAAAAAACGGGCTTTGGGTTGCGGTGGTGAACGAAGCGATGCTGGGTTGCGTGCAGGTCGATCATATCGAGGAGCTGGATGCGCTGGAAGACAACCCGACACCGGAACATTTTTCTGAAATTGTCCGCAAGGTAATCCGGGACGAAATTACGAACATTTTCCGGTCTGGTCGTCCGCGCTGGCATTCGCTGGTGAGCTACCAGCTGATGCAGCGGACTGATGAGCTGTATCAGCTGTTTTACGAAAAGCGGCTGGGGCCGGGGACGGTTTTTATGCATCGTCTTATTCGTATGATTCGTCCGAACCTGACTGAAGAGGAAGTTTTTATCTACAGTTCTCTGATAAAAATGCCGATATATGGACATGCCACGTACAGTAAGATGATGTTTAAGGAGCTGGCTGTGCAGGATTATTCCGACACATATCTGCAGAAGCTGGAAGATGTCCTGGTACGTCAGGCTCAGTTTCTGCTGGGGCTTCCGGCAGATGCCGGGGTGTCTGAATTGTGACGAAGGCGGATGAGTTGGGTTTAAAAGGAAAAAGTGAAGACAGCAGAGACAAAAAAGAAGCGGAAAAATATGACTTGTGCGACACGATTGTCGTCAGGTTTTTATTGCAGGGGTAGGCGTATCCTCTAAAATCGCGGCTTCTTTTGATTAAAACGGAGTGAAAAGTTATGGCTGAAGAACTGCAACCATTATTGGATCAGATTCGCAAAGAGGGGGTCGATAAGGCGCAGGCCGAAGCTGAGGATATCCTATCGAAGGCCAAGGATCTGGCGGCAAAAACTGTTCGTGATGCAGAAGCCAAAGCAAAAGAACTGATTGCCAAAGCCGAAACGGACGCCGAAGTTTTTACTCAGCGCAGTATTGCAACGCTGGAACAGTCCGCGCGCGATATCCTGATTACCGTCGGACAGGGCATTGAAAACATTCTGTCTGAGATCGTCACCGCTTCGGTTGAGGAGGCGCTGGGGATTGAGGTGCTCGAAAAAATCATGGTGAATATGGCGAAGTCCTGCGCCGAGCTGCACGGGGAAACCCGCATTGAGCTGCTGGTCAGCGAAGCCGACCAGGATGAGCTCGTGAAATTCTTTGCTTCGAAGTATTCCGATAAAATGGTCGAGGGACTCGAACTTCATGTCGACAACGAAATCCTGAAAGGATTCAAAGTCAGCTTTGCCGACGATCACGTCTATCTCGACTTCACTCAGGAAGCCATTGCTGAAGCGCTGACTTCGTTTTTGCGTCCTAAACTGGCTGACATTGTCGGTCGTGTCGCCAAAGGCGCCACCAAGGAATAAATGAAAGACTACTGGTATCTCGTTTCATCTCTGCCGTATCTGCGTTTTGGCGAAAAGCCGTCGATGGGCGCAGAGGCTTTCCGTGCCGCCTGCGTCGGCTGGCTGTCTGAGGACGAGCTGTCGGTTGTTGATGCGGTTCTGGACGGCCGTGAGCCGCCGGCCGGCACAGCGTCTGCCTGGTGGAATGGCGAGGTGCAGCTGCGCGATGCGGTTGTGCGTGTGCGTGCGAAAAACCGCGGCACAGACGCCTCTCCCTTTATGAAGCCGTATGCTGGTTTCAGCGCGACGATCGAAAAAATGGTGACCGATGCGTTTACCCGTCCTGATCCGCTGGAGCAGGAAATGGAGCTCGACCGCGCCCGGTGGTCACTGATTGAAGGGCAGGCTGTGGCAGAGCCGTTTGGTTTCGCCGCAGTGCTCGCGTTTGCCGTTAAAGTCTGTATTGCCGAGCGCTGGGCGAAAATGGATGACGAAGCCGGGAAAGCGAATGTAGAAGAATTGATATCTGGAGCTGTAGAATCATGAACACAGGCAAAATTGTTGGAGTAAACGGAAACCTGCTGACGGTGGCTTTTGAAAACCCCGTCATTCAGAATGAGGTGGGTTTTGCAACGCTGGGCGAGATTCGGCTTAAGGCGGAGGTGATCCGTGTTCGCGGAACGAACGCTGAGCTGCAGGTGTTCGAAGACACTGTCGGCCTCAAGGTCGGCGACGAAGTCGAATTCACCGGCGACCTGCTTTCTGTGGAGCTCGGCCCGGGCCTGCTGACACAGGTGTTCGATGGACTGCAGAATCCGCTTCCGGCTTTGGCTGAAGAGTGCGGGTTCTTCCTGCAGCGTGGTAAATATCTCGATCCGCTTCCGCGCGAAACCAAATGGGCGTTCACTCCGACCGCCAAAGCCGGCGACAGCGTCGTTGCCGGGGACACTGTTGGAACGGTTCCCGAAGGAATTTTTGACCATAAAATCATGGTGCCGTTCCGGTTGCAGGGTCGTTTGACCGTGAAATCTGTCGTCGCGGCCGGTGAATACACGGTGGATCAGGTTGTTGCGGTTGTTACGGATGACAAGGGTCGCGACCACGATGTAAAACTGATGCAGGTCTGGCCGGTGAAAATGCCGATCAAATGCTACGCTGAGCGTCTGCGTCCGACCGAGCCGCTGGCGACCTCCCAGCGTATCGTCGACACCTTTTTCCCGGTCGCCCGTGGCGGAACTTACTGTATTCCCGGTCCGTTCGGTGCCGGCAAAACGGTTCTGCAGCAGATCACCAGCCGTCATGCCGACGTCGATGTGGTGATCATCGCCGCCTGCGGTGAGCGTGCCGGTGAGGTGGTGGAAACACTTCGCGAGTTTCCGGAGCTGACCGACCCGAAAACCGGTAAGTCGCTGATGGAGCGCACGTTGATTATTTGTAACACATCCTCTATGCCGGTTGCCGCCCGTGAGGCATCGGTGTACACCGGTGTAACGCTGGCAGAGTACTATCGCCAGATGGGGCTCGACGTGCTGCTGCTTGCCGACTCCACCTCCCGCTGGGCGCAGGCGCTGCGTGAGATGTCCGGTCGACTCGAAGAGATCCCCGGAGAAGAGGCTTTCCCGGCCTACCTGGAATCCGTGATCGCCGCCTTCTACGAGCGCGGCGGCGTGGTTCGCCTCCACGACGGGTCGACCGGATCGGTGACGATCGGCGGAACCGTTTCTCCGGCCGGCGGTAACTTCGAGGAGCCGGTTACACAGTCCACGCTGAAAGTGGTGGGTGCTTTCCACGGCCTTTCCCGCGCCCGTTCTGATGCGCGCCGCTTTCCGGCGATCGACCCGCTCGACAGCTGGAGTAAATACACCAGCGTTGTCGATGACGAAGAGCTTACGATCGCCCGCCGCATTCTTCGCGAAGGCAGCGAAGTCGGTCAGATGATGAAAGTGGTCGGTGAAGAGGGAACGTCGATTGAAGATTTCATCGTTTATCTGAAAAGCGAATATCTCGATTCGGTCTATCTGCAGCAGAATGCATTTAACGATGTGGATGCCGCTACGCCGGTTGACCGCCAGCGCCACGTTTTCGGATATATCGTCCATTTTTTGAAAACCAAGCTGAAGTTTGAGGACAAGGATGCCGCCCGCGGATTTTTCCAGACCCTCACTCAGGCTACGCGCGATTGGAATCAGATTACGTTTGATTCGGACGAATTTAAGAAACAGGAAGAACAGCTCGATCACCAGATCGCGGAGGTTACGGATTATGCATAAAGTTTATCATCGCATTGAACAGATCGCGGGGAACGTGATTGTTGTCAGCGCCGAAGACGTGGTTTACGGCGAACTGGCTCAGGTTGAATCAGGTTTCGGGACATCGCTCGCACAGGTCATCCGTTTGGAAAACTCTCGGGTTTACCTCCAGGTCTTTGCCGGAGGCCGTGGCGTTTCCACCGACTCCAAAGTACGTTTCCTCGGCAACACCATGCAGGTGCCGTTCTCTGAAAACCTGATGGGCCGCGTGTTCACCGGTTCCGGTGTGCCGCGCGACAACGGTCCGGTCATCACTGAAAACAAAATTCCGATCGGCGGCCCGTCCGTCAATCCGGCCAAACGTATTATTCCGCGCAATATGGTCCGTACCGGGATTCCGATGATTGACGTATTCAACACACTCGTTGAGTCCCAGAAACTGCCGATTTTTTCCGTTGCCGGGGAACCCTACAACGAGCTGCTCGCCCGTATCGCCCTGCAGGCCGAAGTCGACGTCATCATTCTCGGCGGGATGGGGCTGAAGCACGATGACTATCTCTACTTTCGTGATTTTCTCGAAGAGAACGGTGCGCTTTCGCGATCGGTTCTCTATGTGCATACTGCTGCCGACCCGACGGTTGAATGTCTGCTCGTGCCTGATATCGCACTGGCGACGGCTGAAAAATTCGCTCTGCAGGATAAACGGGTGCTCGTGCTGCTCACGGACATGACCAACTTTGCTGATTCCATGAAAGAGGTTGCCATTACGATGGAACAGATTCCGTCCAACCGCGGTTATCCCGGCGATCTGTACTCGCAGCTGGCTGCCCGTTACGAAAAGGCGGTCGACTTCGAGGGTTCCGGTTCCATTACGGTTCTTGCGGTGACCACGATGCCGGGCGATGACGTAACACATCCGGTTCCGGACAACACCGGATATATCACCGAAGGACAGTTTTATCTCAAGAACGGCCGCATTGAGCCGTTCGGATCGCTTTCCCGTCTGAAGCAGCAGGTGAACAATCGTACACGTGACGATCATCGCACCATCATGGATACCATGATTCAGCTCTATGCCTCTTATAAGGAAACGCTGGAGAAACAGTCGATGGGATTCCGGATGAGCGGTTGGGATACCAAGCTTCTCAAATACGGTGGGCGCTTCGAAAAGGAAATGATGGCGCTGACTGTTAATATTCCGCTCGAAGAAGCTCTTGATCTCGGCTGGAAGATTCTGGCCGACTGTTTTGAGCCGCAGGAAACCGGGATTGCTTCAAAGCTGACCGATCAGTTCTGGCCGAAAGACTAAGCCGCCCACGAATCACACGAATGAGCACGAATAAAGACATTCTGTACAAAGAAGAAAGCTTTGCCATCATTGGCGCATGCTTCAACGTGTATAATGACAAAGGGTGTGGTTTTTTAGAACCGGTTTATCAGGAATGCATGGAAATTGAACTGAAGTTCCAAAATATTCCATCGGAGCCGCAAAGGAAACTGGATCTGTTTTACCGGGATCAGAAATTGGAGCATTTTTATCAGCCGGATTTTGTTTGTTTTGAGAAAATTATTTTGGAGTTGAAGGCGGTAGATAAAATTATGGATGCCCATCGGGCACAAGTTCTGAATTATCTGCATGCCACAGGATTTAAATTAGGAATTATTGTTAACTTTGGACACTATCCGGATCTCGAATATGAACGCGTTATTCTCTAATTCGTGTTTATTCGTGTGATTCGTGGGCAGTAAAAATGGCGAAGATTAAATACACCAAAAACGAGCTGAAGGCGCAGCGCGACGCACTGACGCGCTTTACACGTTATCTGCCCACGCTGCAGTTGAAAAAGCAGCAGCTGCAGGTGGAGATGCGTGCTCTTGAAACGCAGATTGAGGCCAAGCGCGGCGAAGAAAACACCGCGCGATCCGATCTCGCTTCGTGGGTGAAGCTGTTTTCTGAGCCGTTCGATTTCATGCCTTATATCCAGGTCGACAGGATTGAGCGTTCTTCCGGAAATATTGCCGGTGTGGCGATTCCAATCTTTGGAAACATCTCCTTTGTTGAAGAGACACCGGACCTGTTTGAAACTGCCGCATGGGTGGATCGCGGGATCGACCTGCTTCGCCAGCTGATCCGTTTGCGCGTTGAGCGCCAGATTATCGAAGAGCAGCACCGTCTGCTTTCCGACGAATTGCGCACCACATCCCAGCGGGTGAATCTGTTTGAAAAAGTGAAGATTCCGGAGTGTAAGGAAAACATTCGTGTCATCCGTATTTTCATGGGCGACCAGCAGACCGCCGCAGTCGCCCGCTCCAAAATTGCCAAAGGGAAAAGTTCACAGAAAGAGACCGCCGCATGATCGTCAAAATGAAAAAAATGACGCTGCTGTGTACTCGCGTTTCGCGTGAGGCAACGCTGGACTCTCTGCGCGACCTTGGCGTCGTCCACCTGCAGCATGTTAATTCCCCGGAAGGCGAAGGGCTGGATCAGGCCCGCCATCATTTTGAATATCTCCGCCGTGCGCTCGAGGTGCTGCCGAAACATCCGCACACGTCTCCGTCCGGCAAGTCTGCGCATGACGTGGTGGAAGAGGTTTGGAAACTGATTCATCGGAAACAATCGCTGGCTGAAAAAATCGAACTGCTTGAAATTGAGCGGAAACGCTATGAGCTGTTCGGCACATTTGATGTCGACGATATTCTGGCCCTGCGCGAGCAGGGGGTGCAGGTTAAACTGCTGACCGCACCGATCAAACAGCTTCCGGAGCAGCCCGAAGGAGCTACGCTTGTTGAGCTGGGGCGCGACCGCACATCCGCTTATTTTGTGCTGATCAGTCGCGAGCCGGGGGGCATTGAGGCTGAAGAGCTTCCGCTGCCGGAATGTTCCGCGAACGGGATGGCCCGGCATATTGAAGGATTGCAGCAAGAGCTGGCGGAAGTGGAAGAAGGTTTTTCCGCATACGTAGGCGATCATGATGCCGTGGCCGCGATTGCCGGCGAGGCCGAAGACCACGTGGTCTGGCTCGAAGCCCGTAATGGGATGGGCCTCGAAGAAGACGTCACTTATCTACGGGGGTTCTTCCCCGCCGAGCGTGAAACAGAACTGCGCACTGCCGCTGAAAAACAGGGCTGGGCTGTGCTCGTCGAAGAACCTGCTGAAGAAGATGAAGTCCCCACGCTTCTCCGGAATCCGAAGTGGGTTTCTCCAATTAAAGCCGTGCTGAATATGATCGGCGTGATTCCGGGCTACAAAGAACTCGATGTCAGTGCGCTGTTCCTTATTTTTCTGAGTATCTTTTTCGCGTTCCTGATTGGCGATGCCGGCTATGGACTCCTTTTTATTGTCCTGACGCTTTTCGGAAAACGGAAACTGAAAGGCAATGAAGCTGCTCAGCCTGCGTTAAACCTGCTCATGCTGATGAGCACCGCCTGTGTCGTCTTCGGTGTTTTGACCGGAAACTACTTCGGCATCATGCTCGAATCGCTGCCGGCTCCACTGGCAGGACTTTCCAGTGATTACCTGACCGGGAAAACGGCCGGCGGATGGAATTCTGACCTGGCCGCAAATCATGTGATGTTTGTCTGCTTTGCTCTCGGAACATTGCATCTGACGTTGGCTCACGGCTGGAATCTGATTCGCAAGATCAACTCATGGGAAGCGCTGACCGACCTGGGGTGGCTCTGCTCAACCTGGTCATTGTTTTCCGTCGTCTTGCAGATGGTGCTCTACATGGAGCTTCCGTCTTGGATTATCACGGTTCAAATGCCGCTTCTCGGAGCAGGTGTGGTACTGATTATTATCAGTCTTGTGCTGACCAAGTCCTATTTTGGGCTGGTCACTCTTGCGCTGGATGTCATTAACAACTTCGTTGATATCATTTCGTATGTCCGCCTCTACGCAGTCGGTGCCGCTTCCCTCGCGATTGCACAGGCCTTTAATGGCATGGCAATGGATATCGGCTTCAGCGGACTCGGCGCGCTGGGCGCGGCTGGCATTCTGTTTGCCGGGCACGCATTGAACATCATTCTTGGCGCAATGGGCGTGATGGTTCACGGAATTCGTCTTAATACTCTCGAGTTCTCAGGACACGCCGGCGTCGAGTGGGCCGGGATTCAGTTTAACCCGTTTAGAAAAAAGAAAGAGACCCTTTAACGGATCGACAACAGGAGGAAATACAATGGACGCAACATTAGCACCCGCATTGATTAAGCTTGGTGGAGCCGCCGCACTCGGATTTGCTGCGATTGGTTCAGCTCTCGGAACCGGAACCGCCGGAATGGCCGGAATCGGCGCCTGGAAGAAGTGCTATGCACAAAACAAACCCGCACCGTTCATTCTGCTGGTTTTTATCGGCGCACCGCTTTCTCAGACCATTTACGGTCTGCTTCTCCTGCTTGCCTTTAATAAGATGGCATTGCTCGAAACCGCTGGCGCCATGTGGCCGGCGGTGCTCGGCGCAGGCATCATCGGCGGAATCGCCATGGGCATGTCCGCCTGGTTCCAGGGAAAAGCCGGCGCTGCCGGTTCAGATGCATTGGGTGAAACCGGACAGGGTTTTGGTAACTACCTTACCACTCTCGGGATCGTGGAAACCGTTGCGCTTTTCGTGATGATCTTTATCCAGATGGCGCTTAAATAAGTTTCTGCAGACGAGATTTCCAATCGTCGGAACTTTTTCGGCCGGTTTTTCCAATGTCTGGAAAAATCGGCTGAGTTTTTTTCCAGACATTGGAAAATTACTTCAGTAGATTCCCGATCTTTGGAGAATAGAGTAGGACAGGTTTCCGGCCTGTCTGCAGATGATTGGACATTTTATGAACCTGGAAGAACTCAATCAGATCAAAGAGACAGCGCTGGCAGAAGCCAATGCGGCGGCGGATGCGGCGGCTCTCGAAGAGGTGCGCATTAAATATCTCAGTCGCAAGGGGCTTCTGCAGGATGTGATGGCGCAGCTTAAAGATGTGCCGAACGAAGAAAAACCGCTTTTTGGAAAAGGCGCCAACCAGCTCAAGCAGGAGCTGACGGCTCTGATTAAGGAAAAGCAGGCCGTGCTCAGTACGGGTTCCAGGGGGAACAGTTGTTTTGATCCCACGCTTCCCGGCCAGTGGCCTGCGCTCGGTTCAGAGCATCCGATCAGCAAAGTGACCGCCCGCATTGTTGAAATCTTTCAGACGCTCGGCTTTACGGTTGCTGACGGCCCGGACGTGGAAACCGTCTGGAACAACTTTGATGCACTCAATACACCCGCGGACCATCCGTCGCGCGACGAGCAGGACACCTTTTATCTGAACAGCGGCGATCTGCTGCGCTGCCACACTTCTCCGGTGCAGGTTCGCTATATGGAAAGCCACACGCCGCCGATCCGCATTATCGCTCCCGGTCGCTGCTACCGCCGCGACACGCCGGATGCCACGCACAGCGCCAACTTCCATCAGGTCGAAGGCCTGTTCGTCGCCGAAGATGTCTCGATGGCCGACCTCAAAGGCACGCTGGCTTATTTCGCGAAACAGTTCCTCGGTGAGGATGTGAAGATCCGTTTCCGTCCGCACTTTTTTCCGTTCACTGAGCCGAGCTTCGAAGTGGATTTCTTCTTCGAGGTTGGCGGCAAAGCCCGCTGGATCGAAATTCTGGGTGCAGGCATGGTCGATCCCGAAGTGTTCAAAAAGGTTGGTTACGACCCGGACAAAGTCACCGGTTTTGCATTCGGTATGGGAATTGAGCGTCTCGCCATGATCATGTACGGCATCAAGGATATCCGCAACCTCTACGAAAACGACGTGCGGTTCCTGTCTCAATTCTAAAACCCGGGTGGTCGTAAAAGGTTTGCTTATGCTTACTCTTTTGATGACGGGTAGATCCGGCATGGGTTTTACCCTGCAAAAAAGTTGTGGAAAATCGTGTGTTTCGCGGTCAGGTTCTCTATATTCCGGGGCTGTTTGAAGCAGTCAATATGGCTGCGCGTCCAGCCTGCCGTTCAGGGAATGGTTTTGCATTTGGTTTGCTTTGGCTGGCGGGGGAATGAGGTTTGCGGAAGTTGTGCGTCTGCATAAATAAAATTTGAGGCTTTTAAGATGAATGATCCGAAAATTATCCGTCCGGATTCACTGGGAGAGTGCAAATATGATTCGCCCCTGAAAGGGTCGATCAGCCGGTTTTATCAGAATGAAGGAGTCGCGCGCGCCTTTCGTACGAAGGATCTGGGTGCGCTCGAGAACATCAGTGATATCGAGTTTTTCGAATTGGCCGGGCCGCGTGAAAAAATCTTTTTCAACCCAGAGGAGACAACCGTCGGGATTGTGACCTGCGGGGGCCTCTGCCCGGGACTCAACGATGTGATTCGTGCGCTGACGTTCTGCAGCCTGGAAAGCTACGGCGTTAAAAAAGTGCTGGGATTCCAGTATGGATACGAAGGGCTGGTCGCCAAGTACTATCATTACCCGATGGAGCTCAACACCGAGAATACGGATGAGATCCATGAAAAAGGCGGCACGATTCTGAAATCATCACGCGGCCGGCAGTCTGATGATGATGTCATTGATACACTGGTGCACTATGGCGTGAATATTCTGTTCACGATCGGCGGCGACGGTACGCAGCGCGGTTCCCGCGATATTGTGAACCGACTCAAGGAACGCAATATTCCGATTGCGGTGGTCGGAATTCCAAAAACGATCGATAACGATATTAACGTGGTGCAGCGCAGTTTCGGATTCGAAACTGCAGTCGAGGCCACGTGGGATATTATCACCAATGCGCACTCAGAGGCCAAAGCCTATCGGAACGGGGTCGGCCTGGTGAAACTGATGGGACGTGAATCCGGATGGATCGCCGCATCCGCCACGCTGGCCAACAGCAATGTGAACTTTTGTCTGGTTCCTGAGGTTCCGTTTGATCTGTACGGGGAAAACGGTTTTCTTACACATCTTAAGCATCGGCTGCAGCGCAAGCAGCACGCCGTTGTTGTTGTTGCCGAAGGGGCCGGCCAGCAGCTGCTGGAAAACGTGAATGGCGTCGATAAGTCCGGCAATAAGAAGCTGGGGGATATCGGTGTGTTTATGCGTGATGCCATTCAGGAATATTTCACGCAGGAAAAAATGGAGATCAATGTGAAGTACTTTGATCCCAGCTACACCATTCGCGCTCGTCGAGCCAACGCCAATGATTCTATGTACTGCCTGCGTCTTGGCAGTAACGCGGTGCACGCCGCCATGGCCGGAATGACCAATATGATTGTCGGCATGCATAATGATCGACTGGTGCATCTCCCGATTCCTCTGATTGGTGAGCGCAAAGTGATCGATCCGCAGAGCTGGTTCTGGCAGACCGTGCTGCAGGCCACCCATCAGGCCGGCAATATGCTCAACTGAACCGGATCATCCGGAATGCTTCGGACAGGTAGCGGATGATGTCGGTGGCAATCAGGGATTCCTGAGTCAAATCCTCAGCCGCGATATCTCCGGCCAGTCCGTGAAGATGAACGCCGGTAATCGATGCTTCGAAGGGCTCCATGCCGCGTCCGAGCAATGCCGTGATGATTCCGGCGAGAACATCGCCGGAGCCGCCGGTTGCCATGCCGGGATTTCCGCTCATGTTTACTCCGAGTTTGTAATCCGGGGTTGCAACGACGGTTCCTGCTCCTTTTAAGACCACAGTCTGTCCTGTTTGATCGGATGCCGCTTTGGCCTGCGCCCAACGGTCGGTAACCGGCACGCCGAATAGCCGTTCGAACTCCCCGGGGTGCGGAGTGAGCACAACCGGACATTTGGCTTGAGCGATTTGGTCCGGCGATACGCACAGGGCTCCGGCATCCAGCAGCAACGGGACGGGACACTGTTGCAGAAGTGTTTCGATCAGCTCCGGGTTTGGCTGCAGGCCGGGGCCGATGCAGACGGCGGTTACCTTTTTCCAATCTTTGGAAAAATCGAGCGTCAGTTTTTCAAGGTGTGGAACGGGGTGAACCATCACTTCCGGTCCGGCGGCCTGTGCGACAATCGGATAGATTTCTTCCGGCGTCAGCACGCTGACGAGTCCCGCGCCGGAGCGCAGCGCAGCCCGTGCAGCCATGGCAATGGCTCCGGCGGTTCCGACCGCTCCGCCGATCAGCAGAACGTGTCCGTAGCTGCCTTTATGGGCTTCGTTGCTGCGGTGTGGAACCCGCAGGTTGGCGCGATGAATCAGTTCCGCTTCCATATTGCCGGGTGCCAGTTCCTTGAGAATGTCCGGGACGCCGATGTCGATGACTTCAACGTTTCCAACATAGGGAACGGCTTCCGGGCGGATCAGTCCGGTTTTCGGGAGGCACATGGTTGCAGTGAGGTCGGCGCGCACCGCATTGCCTTCGGCAATGCCGGTGTCAGCGTCCACGCCGGACGGGATGTCGATGGACAGAATAAAGCTTCGGCGAGCTTCTTCGTTGATGAATTCGATCAGTTCGTTCATGAACCCGCGGGGCGCTCCTTTGGCTCCGGTGCCGAGCAGCCCGTCTACAATAACAGCCGGGGTTCGCTCAAGACTGAGATCTTCATCCTTGGCCACCTCGATAGGGTGAATGCCCCGGCGGATCATTTTTTTAAGATGATATTCTGCATCCCCTTTGATTTTCTGTTTCGACCCGCAGATCCAGACGGTAACGTGCATGTCGGCTTCTGCCAGGAAGCTGGCAGCGGCGAAGACATCGCCGCCGTTGTTGCCGGTGCCGGCAATGAGCAGGACGGTGTCCGCCATTCGTGCATTGAGAATATCAAGCGTGATTTCCGCCACACCCTGTCCGGCGCGTTCCATCAGAAGGTCACCGGGAATATTGAATTCCTCAATGGCGCGGCGGTCGAGTTCTCGCATGTTTGCAGAAGAGATCGTTTTCATAAAAACAGGATACGCACCGAACTTCTTTTCCGTCGATTCAAAATCCTGTTCATGCTAAAAGGCGCAGAGAGGAAGGGGTTTTTATGGCGGAACAGACAATTTTGATGACCGGTGGCTCTCAGGGGATTGGGCGAGGGCTGGTTGATCATTTTCTGGAGTGCGGCTGGAATGTTGCGGCGGTGGATGTTCAGAAAATGGTATCAGCAGATCGGCTGGAGTTTATTCTGGGAGATGTTTCGCAGGAATCCACGGCGGAACTGGCCGTGCAGAAAACAGTGGAACGGTTTGGGCGTATTGATGCGCTGGTGAATAATGCCGGTATTTCGACGCCCGGTCGGATTAAACTGGAAACGCTTTCGCTGGAAGACTGGAATCGGGTGCTGGGCGTGAATCTGACCGGGTGCTTTCTGATGGCCAAACACGCCGTTTCCGAACTTCGGAAAACCGGCGGGTCCATTGTGAATATTGCTTCGACCCGGGCGCTGATGTCGGAGGCGGATACCGAGGCGTATGCTGCATCCAAGGGAGGGATCGTTGCCTTGACGCATGCGATGGCGGTGAGTCTGGGGCCGGATGTGCGCGTCAACTGCATCAGTCCCGGCTGGATTGAAACGCGACCGGATGCGCAGCACAGCGAGGCCGACCGGCTTCAGCATCCTGCCGGTCGAGTCGGTGTGCCGCAGGACATCGCTGAGATGACGGAATATCTGCTGACCGCCGGCTTCGTGACCGGACAGAATTTTGTAATTGATGGCGGGATGACGAAAAAGATGATCTATGTTGATTAGCGTTGCAAATAAAGATGGGCGCAGCCGATGGCGTCGGAGAGCGCTTCGTGGTGCTGCAGTGCAATTCCGAGACGTTCGCAGCAGGCGTTGAGTTTATACGGAACAAACCCTTTTGCTTTGTAGATTCGCATGGTGCACTCCCAGCGTTCTTTCAGGCCAAGTTCTTCGTAGTTAAGACCATAATGTTCCATGGTGCGCCGAAGAACGCTGCGGTCAAACGATTCGTTGTGAGCCACCAGCTTGCGGTTCTGCAGCCGCTGTCTGATTTCCGGATACAGATCCGCAAAGGTCGGCGCGTTTTCGGTGTCGACGGGGCGAATCCCGTGTACGCCGATGTTCATTCCGAAGTACTCATTGCCCGGCGGCTGGATCAGTGAATAGAACTGCTCCGTGATTGCTCCGTTTTTAACGGTGACGATGCCGACTGCGCAGGCGCTGCTGCGTCTGCCGGTGGCGGTTTCAAAATCGATGGCTGTAAAATTCATGCGGCTTTCTTTCGTGAGTTATCTTTTCCCCAGCGGACGATGAGTGCGTGGTATTCATTGAAAAGCTGGACCTCGACCGGCAAGGCGTCAGTGAAAAATGTTGCAATGTTGTGGTATGAAGATTCGGACTCTTTTTTGTATCCGTAATGCGCGAGCAGGCGGCGTGTATAAGCGTCGACAACAAAAACAGGGCGTTTTGCGGCATAGAGCAGCATGCAGTCGGCGGTTTCAGGGCCAATGCCTTTTACCCCCAGCAACTGGTTGCGCAGGTCCGGCGTGTTGAGTTTGAACAGCCGATCAACGGAGCCGTATTCGGCAATCATGCCGGAGAGTGCTTTGAGACAGGCGGCCTTCTGGTTGAAATAACCGGCCGGGCGAATCCACTCGGCGATCTGTTTGACTGATTTTTTTTGCAAGGTTTGGAAATTCAGCGCGGAATTTTTCCGAAGGTTGGAAGACGCTTTTTCGACGTTGGTCCAGGCGGTGTTCTGGGTGAGAACGGCGCCAATCATCATTTCGGCCCGTGTGCGCGCGGGCCACCAGTTCTGCGGGCCGTGGGCGGCGAAGAGCGAGTCATAGATTTTAGGGATCGATAGGGGCTGTTTGTTTAAAGCAGTCATTTGGTTGTGTGCTGAAATCCTGTGCCTGTGAGGATGCATGGAGTTGGGGCGGGAATCAATGGGAATGATTGTGCGGCATTTTTTTTTCGGACAGTTTTGGATTGAATGGCGGCGAGCTTTCAGTATTTTTATATTAGAAATCGATTTCATATATATTATTACTGTTGTTGTTGTGGAGTGCAGGGTGAAAAGACGAGTGGTTGTGATGATGACGGATACGCAGCGCAAGGATATGGTGAGCTGCTACGGGAATCCGGAGATGAAAACGCCGAATCTGGATCGGCTGGCCGCGGAGGGCGCGCGGTTTGAAAAGGCATATACCTGCCAACCGGTCTGTGGACCGGCGAGGGCAGCTCTGTTTACCGGAACCTGGCCGCATATCAACAACGGCTGGAGCAATTCGATGGCGCTGGATGCCAGAACCCGGACGTTGGGGCCGCGGGCTCAGGCAGAGGGATTGCATACGGCTTATATCGGCAAATGGCATCTTGACGGCGGTGACTATTTTGGAGATGGAATCTGCCCGGAGGGGTGGGATCCGGATTACTGGTATGACATGAAACGTTATCTTGACGAGCTGTCCGCTGAAGAGCGGATGGCGTCGCGCAGGGAGGAAACCAACCTCATCGGCGATGGTGTTCAGGAGGGGGATACGTTCGGGCATCGGGTTGCCGACCGCGCCGTGGATTTTCTCGAAAAGCATGGAGAGAATGATTTTCTGCTGGTGGTTTCCTTTGACGAGCCGCATGACCCGTTTCTTGCTCCGCAACGCTTTATTGATATGCATAAAAACACGCGTTTGCCATGGCGGAAAAACATGACGGACCCGCTGGCGGACAAACCCGAGCATCAGCGCGTCTGGGCCGGCAGTCGAATGGAGCAGGATCGCGAGGATCTGGATCTGGCGTATCGGAATTTCTTTGCCTGCAACTCGTTTGCGGATTATGAGATCGGGCGGGTGCTGGATGCGATTGACCAGCATGCTCCGGATGCGCTGGTGGTTTATACCTCGGACCATGGCGATATGCTGGAGAGTCACCGAATTATAAATAAGGGACCGGTGATGTATGATGAGATCACCAATATTCCGTTTATTGTCCGCTGGCCGGGCGTGATTCCTTCGGGATCGGTCAGCGAGAATCTGATTTCCCATATTGATGTTGTGCCGACGGTTCTCGACGCCATTGGCGCTTCAGAGGTTCCGAAGGTGCTTCACGGCAAAAGCATGGTTCCGATGTTTGGAAATCTGTCTGAATCGAGCAGTGACGAAATTTTTGTCGAGTTCGGACGCTATGAAATCGATCATGATGGGTTTGGCGGATTCCAGCCGGTTCGCTGTGTCCGCAATGATCGCTATAAGCTGGTGATCAATCTGCTTTGTACGGATGAGCTGTATGATATGCAGGAGGATCCGGAAGAAATGGTGAACCTGATTGAGAACCCGGAGCATGTTCCGGAGCGCGACAGCCTGCACGACAAGCTGATCGAGTGGATGAATGAAACACGCGATCCGTTCCGGGGTTATTACTGGCAGCGCCGACCCTGGCGTGCGGATGCGCCATCTGCAACGTGGGAGTTCACCGGATGCACACGTCAGCGCGAGCCGGATACCGGGGAATCCCGTCAGCTGGATTATGATACGGGAATGCCGATGAGTGAGGCGGTCCGGCACAAGAGACCATGTTTTTAATGAACGCACAGCGTTCTCTATAAAACAGAGATAAAAGGAGAGGTGTATGAAAAAGTGGATAATTACAGTATGTTTACTGATCGTCAGTATGTCGGTTGCACGGGCCAAGATTGTCTTTCAGGATGATTTTTCCGGTGCTGCAGGGATGGCAAAAGATAACATCAGTCCTGAAGTTTCGTGGGACGCATATGCTGATGCGGGGGCGGCGCTGTTGGATGGCGAAGGCCGTTTGTATTCCAATGATTCTGCATTGGATAGTGCCAACTGGCGCCTGTTAGGCGGAACGGTGGATGATGCATGGGCAAATGCTGATGTCATTAAATATACGGTCGTTATGCGTACGCCGACGGCAAACTACATCAATATCGGGTTTCAAAATACGAATGTTAATGGTCTGGAATCGGCTGCTGCTGAGGCTGGTCCCTTTGTTCGTTTCAGAAGTGTCGGGAATATCAACCTGTATGGTGGTGATGGTGTAGATCTGAATCTTTCCAAGACCTTCCTCGCGGCATATACCGGAGGAAGTGTGGTGACAGCCGAGGTGAGTTATGTAGTGGCGGATCAAACCGTTGATATTGCTATCAACGGGGTGACACTTGGAACAAATCTTAAAATCACTCAGACCCTGGGTACGGTTGAGAGTACGCCGACGCTGTTCAGTCTTCAGATTAACTTCAAGAATCAGGATACGGTGGAGAATGGCGGAGCATACATTGACAGTCTTACCGTTGAGACATTCGATTCTGTTTTGGTGAAGGACACGGTTTTTCAAGACGATTTTTCCGGGGCGGCCGGAACGGCAAAAGACAATATCAGTCCTGAGGTGACCTGGGATGGATATACCGGAGTCGGACTGGCGGTGCTGGACGGCGCCGGGCGCCTGTATTCAAACAATTCCCTTTCTCGGGATGCAAACTGGCGCCTGCAGGGCGGCGTTGTTTCGGGAGATGGGTGGACGGATGCAGACGGAGTCAGGTTTACGGCGACGGTTCGTACCCCGACCAACAATAATGTGAACATCGGGTTCCATGATTTCAATGCCAACGGACTGATTAATGTCTCCAGCGGGGGGGGGCCGTATGTGTGCCTGACGAGCGTCGGCAATGTTCAGGTTTACGGGGGAGAAGGTTCTGAAAACCAGATCGGCGGCTATGTGGGGCTCTATACGCCGGGCGATGTGGTTACGGTGGAGTTTACGTACTGGAAAAGTTCCCAGACATACGATTTGTCTTTGAACGGGTCTGTGGTGGCGACAGGTATCGATGTCGTTCATACGATCAGCGGTGCTTCAGAGGTTCCGGTATTGGAGTATTTCCAGATTAACTTCAATCTTCAGGATTCTGTGGAGAACGGAGGAGCTTATGTGGAAGACCTTGCGATTGAGACGGTCGAGGTTATTTACGTAGATGCTCCTCCAGGGGTCATTCCTGAATTTGTTTCTGTAGAGGCTGTGTCGGGAAATATCCTTAAGCTGCTGGTTCATACTTCGGCAGATGCTCTTTCCGGTCAAACCATTGTTGGTCGCAGTTCACTGTCTGAGGGCGGATGGACAAACATTCCCTTTGCAAACAGTTCCAGTGGACCTTTTTGGATCACGAACCTGACCTACTCTGCGGTTGAGGGAACAAATTATGCAGTTTTTGTGGAAACTGACAGTCCGACAGGCTTCTTCGGTGTTGAGTGAACAGTTCGGTCGAAAGAGTGAATGATCCGATATGCTGTACAGAACGGGCAAGTTGACCCGCCCGTGCTTCGACAGGATTTAGAGCAACTGATGTTCATCGGATCGGTTCGGACGGGATGATAGTCAGACGCGCAGGCGTCTGACTATCTGAACAAGAGGTTATTCAAAAACCAAAGGTTTAGAAATGAATATTTTCTGTTCGATATGGATGGGGATGCTTGTTGTTCTTTCATCCAGTTCTTCTCCGGCGACTACTCTGCAGGAAATTATTTTGGAGAAGTATTCAAATGGCGATAATCCGATTATTATCCCGCCAGGAACGTATACGGAAACCACCACTACGGTGATTGAAAATCTAACTGGGTCGGCGGGAGATCCTCTGGTTATTAATTGTCAGGGGGTTTATAAAAATTTGAATGCAGAGAACGGCTATAAGTCTGCTTTGATCATGAGAGACTGTTCTTATGTGCGTTTAGAAGGGCTTCGAGTAGACTATACTCCATTGCCGTTAACCCAGGGACGAATTACAGATATAGACAGCGGTTCCACGACTGTTGAAATTCATGAAGGATATCCTCTGCCTGAGATCGGAGGAAACTGGGAGGGCAGCAGCTTCAATTTTGTGGTCAACCCATTAACAAGATATATTAAGGCGGATGCCAGGAATTTGTCTTTTACGAACTGTACTTTTGTTGGCGGGCGGAAGTACTGCTTTTCACATCAGGCTCTCGATGTGGACAATCGAACGACCAATGATTTGATGCGTGTTGCGTTGATTCCGTTAAAAGCGCATGGCATGCAGCTCATCCGGTGCAGTTATATGGATCTATATGATGTTCAGGTCCGGACAGCTCCCGGATTCGCCATATTGGATAAACAGGGGAATTCCAACCGTTATGAAGACGTCAAGGTGAACCAGGGGCCGGCTCCGGCCGGTGCTGTGGAAGGTCGTATTTTTTCTTCATTACGCGATGGCATGCATTTTTCCTGCTGTGAAACCGGCCCGGTTGTAACCAACTGCACGGTAGCTATGACAGGAGATGACGGCATTACTGTTCATGGGTTTACTGCTGCTGTTGTTTCCAATGTGGCAAACAGTACAACTGTTTATCTGAAGCCGTCTGTGCTGTTGTATGACCGTTTTGGAAATGGGGTTAATTATGTTCAGGGCGACAGTATGCTCTTTTATAAGGCTGATTCGGAAAGTCGTTTTGGTAATCGACAGGTTGTTTCAGTGACGGGGCCGGATGCTAATCACATATATACAGTTACTTTGAATGATACAATTTCACTGCAGAGCGGGGATGTGGCAGATAATCTGTCCAGACAGGGAAGTGGTTTTGAAATTGTTGGATCAACAGTCCGCGACACAGCGTCGCGCGGTATTGTGGTTAAGTCCCGACTGGGCAAAATCGGTGGAGAGAGCCCGGGGCAGGGCAATCTTGTTGCTTATACGTTTCTGTCCGGCATTCACCTTTTGGGAACTTTCAATGGAGACCGCGGAGACATAACCGCCGGCGAAGGAGCATTTTCGCGGAATATATATATCGGTAACAATACGATTAAGCATTCCAATCTCGGGAATACATCTGTTGACTGGTATTGCGGGGCGATTAACGTAAGTAACCAAGGTGCGGATTCCTGGGGAGCCAATGGCCACAAGATCATTACGATTGAATCAAATAAAATCTATAATGCGACTGCTGTGAACATTCAAATCGCTTTTTGCAATGATGTGGATGTAGTGGGAAATGAGTTTTATACCCCCTTTCAATATGCAGGGTATACCGTGGGAGACGGGGGCGTTCGGAGCGTCAATAATCACTCGCTTGTTTTTTTAGATAGAGTTGACGATGTTTATCTGAATAACAACAGCGTTTATGATCCACCTGCATCAACTTATGATTTCTGTGACTTCAATTCGAATACAGTCAGCAATATTTCTCCGGCGGATCCGGACGGTGCATTTGAATTAAAATGAGCAGAGTACGATAGATAATAGCGGCGTGCGGCTGATCGGATATTGATATAGGTGCACTTCTCCGGCAGATATGCCGTTTGCTGTCAGTCTATTCCTGATGGTGGATGGATAACGGATTTGGGAATCAGCATTTTCTGAAGATTTGAGGAACACATTAAATGATAAATAAAAGTACGAAATTGTTTGGAGTTACAATGTTGGCGACGCAGGTGCTGAATGCAGCCCCACCCAACATCGTTTTTGTTCTGGTTGATGATCTCGGTACCGGGTGGACTTCTCCTTATGCATCCCGGCTGACCGTAGATGATATTGAACCCGAAGTGTGTGAGTGGTACGCCCGGGAACGGGGAAAGGGAATGGCAGTCAGCAAGGATGCTCACCTGACTGCTGCGCAGAACTGTATGCCGTTTTTATCAAAGCTTGCCGCGGACGGTGCGGTTTTTACCCGCTGTTTTTCGTCGGCTAATCTTTGTGCTCCGAGCCGGGCGGGACTGCTGACCGGAACTTTTCAGCAGCGATGGGGTGCATATGCTAACCTGGACATTACCCTTTTTGGTCTTCCGGGCGATAAGGCTCTGCTGTCGGAATCACTGCATGCGGCGGGATATCAAACCGGGATGATCGGGAAATGGCATGTCTCCAGAGTGGATCCTGCCCTGAAGGGACAGGCTGGCGGCGATACATCCTGCCTGGATGGAGAGCATCCGTTGGACCGGGGCTTCGATTATTATTTTGGATATAATTCCCACGCGATCAGTTATTACGAATCCAAAGACCTTTGGGAAAACCGGACGCTGCTTCCCGCCCGTCCGGCGGGGGAGTTCCTGACGGATCTGCTTTCCGAAAAAGCCTGCGAGTTTCTCTTGTCGTCCCTGAGCAGTCATCAGCCGGTTTTTTTATATTATGCTCCAATGACGGTGCACGGGCCGCTGGTGAATGCGCCGTCTCAATATACGGAACCGTTTAAGACCGGTATCCCTTTCTCAGATAATTTTGCAGGGCATCTCTTGGCGCTGGATTCCGGTATCGAACAGATTTTCCAAACATTGGAAACATCCGGCCAGCTCACAAATACGCTGTTCATTTTTTCTGCGGATAACGGATGTTCCAGTTATAACGTGCCGCCCCAGAATGCTCCGAACCGCGGAGGGAAAGGCAACGGATGGCTGGGCGGGCTGAATGTTCCGCTGATTGTCTGGGATCCAGGCCGCGTGCTGCCCGGCTACAATGACGAAATCGTGAGCCTTTGCGACGTGATGCCGACGCTGCTTGATGCCGCCTCCGCTCCGGTTCCGGACGGTATTGATGGAAAAAGTCTTTGGCCGTTCCTGTGCGGGGATTCAGAAAACGGGCCGCGTGACTCGCTGGGGTCGACAGGGTTGCATGCGTCGCACTGGTCCTATTTTTATGAGGCCGAGGGAGAGATTAACAATTCGGATGCGGAGCGTTCTCCGCTGTATACGTGGATGCTTTACGACAATGATATGCTGTTGACTCGAATCTCAGAAACCCCTTCTGGACTTTATGAAAAACTTCCCGACGGACTCCCGTCGCGGACGCTGCTTCATGATCTTTCTGCGGACCGCCATCAGCGAGTGGATCTCAGTGATAAAATGCCTGAACGGGTGAAAGAATCTGAACGGGATATTTCCCGCTGGGTTTCCGAAATGAAGCCGCCCTTGCGGGCCCATCTGAACGATTATCAGTGGCTTCTGGGTGCGACTCGGGATGCCTCGGGGCTTCCGTCCTCCATGCACTCATCGATGTCTGTATCGGCAGAAGGTTTCTTTCAGGATTTTCAGTCAGGCACGTCGATCTATGAATATACAACCACTGGATATCCTTTTACGAACCGATTCAGTGGAATCTCTGGCGGAGTTATTGCCAAGGAGGGAGCCAATCAGTTTCTTCGGTTGACTGGCAATGTGGCCGACATGGGGTTCTGGCGGGCCGGGCGTCTGGCCGGCAACGACTTGTGTGGTGCCCCTTTAAGCAGTATGAAGGTGACGATGGATGTGAACTTTTCCGGGTTTACAGCCCGGTCGTTTTCCTTTGTGATCGGGTCTGGATTTGCGCACGGTGTCGGAACCGGTGCGGCTGTCAAAGGTCAGGAAATTTTCGGCCGGTTGCTTTTTTCCGGAAGCTCTTCGGGATGGACCCTGAACGGGGCCGCCGGCGCAGATGCCGAATGGCAGAAACTCAGTGTGTACCTGAATGACACCGGTAACCGCCTGACATATTCTGCGCCGGACGGAGTTTTATATGCTCTGGAAGACCGCCGGTACGACGTTTGGCTGGATCAGTCCCGGGTTTCCGCAGGAGCCGCTGCCGAGGAAGAGGCTGCTTTGCTGAGCAACATGAAACTGGGGATTGGCATGGCTGTTCCCGGAGTTTTTTCAATCGACAATATCGTGATCGAATCCATTCAGGATGAAAGTGAGTAACTAAAAAGAGCGTGATTTAGAAGATCAGCTGTATGATGACACCTCCAGTTGACGCCGCCCGTCCCGCAGTGGAATTTTTCAACGCATGAACAGAAAAAAGGAAATTATGATTTCAAAAGTAAAACCAGCCCGATTGGTTGGGAGTGGAACCGTTTGTGTCTGTGCGGGTCTGCTTCTGGCCGGATGCATGTTGCAACCATCTGAAGTGCGCACCTTTATTCCGGAAGAATTCGGTGCGGCAGGAGATGGTGTTCACGACGACAGTTTGGCTCTGAAGGAAGCCCTGGCTGCCATGCGACATTCTTCCGGCCCGGTCCGTCTGGTTTTTTCGGAAAAGACCTATCGCCTTGGGAAACAAACGGATAGTGATGCGCAGTTTGATTTATCGGGCATGAGTAATGTCGAAGTGGACGGGCGGGGTGCAACCCTGATCTTGAATCCTGTTAATGGTGTGGCCCGTTTTTTCAACAGTCGGAATGTTACCTTTAAAAACTTTGTGATTCAGCATGACCCGTTGCCGTTCATGCAGGGAACTGTTGTTTCTGCGGACAAGGCGGACGGCAGTTTTCTCTGGGAAATTCAGGACGGTTTTCCTCTTCCGCCTTCCGGGCAGTGGATGAAAAAGAACGGACATTTTTTTGATAATCCGGCAGCTTCACTGCCGAACGCTGACGAATGGGAAACCCGCAACGGCCCCGGCGGTCCATGGCAGTGGGGCATTGTCATTGAGGCTGAGTCGCGCAGGCTCAAGCCTGATTTCCCGAACCATTTATTTGTGGATTCGGTTGTGCCGGTCGACGGTAATGACTCTCGAATCTACCGGGTGTCTGTTGCGGAGCCCTATAGAAAACATATAAAGGACCTTTCTTCCGGCGAACGCTTTGTTCTTCCACGGTTTCGACGGACCAAAGAAGAGTTTTTCAGCCTGAAAGACAGGGGTTGGATGTATGAACAGAATGTTCAGATTCGTAAATCATCAGATATTAAAGTGGAGAATGTCACGTTTTATTCGGCTCGCCCTGGAATGGTTTTCGGCATCAGGCACAATATTGGACCGGTAACTGTTCGAGGCTGTACGGTCACCTGGCTGCCCGGATCGGATCGAGTGATTGCCTCCTGGCGGGACGGCACGCACTGCAAAAATAACCGGATCGGGCCGCTGATTGAAAACTGTCGCTTTGAAGGACTGTTTGATGACAGCATCAACCTCAGTGCGGATGCCGTAATGGCAAAAAGAGTAATTGCGCCGAATCAGTTTGAACTGACCTCATCCGGTTTTGAGCCGGGCGATCAGGTCGGTGTATTTCGGCCGGACCAGGACAGTTGGGATACCGGATTTTCAGTGGTTGAGTCGGATGGAGCAATCGTCATGCTGAACTGCCCGGTCGATGGAATCATTGTCGGTGAAATGCGGCCGAAGAAAGATGTGGAATCCACACAATTCTACAACCTGAGCTGTGCCAATGACGGCTTTATTGTTCGCAACAACTTTTTCGGGATCCAACGCCGGCATGCGGTGCTGGCGCGCTGTCGCGGACTGATCGAAAATAATGTGATCGATGGAGTGTGCGGCCGGGCGTTGGAGTTCTGCAATGAATTCGGATCGTTCTATGAAGGTCCGTTCCCGCGCGGGCTTCGCGTTTGCGGAAACCGGATTTCCAATACGGCATGGGCACCGGTTGTTATTAGGACAAAAGGCCCGGTCGGTATGGGGCCGGTCACTGGGGATATTCTGTTTGAGGACAATGAAATTTTCTTTGATGATGGAGCTCCCGTCGAAGTGGAGTGTTCAGAAAATGTCACATTCAAAGGGAACCGGTTTTTCCGAACGGACGGGACGCCGGTGTCAGGCACGGAGGCGGTTGAAACGAATGCTGCGTGTCGGGACATCCGGCTGCTGCCGGCAGATGGGTGATCAGGCTGTTTCGTTTTGCAGGGCCGTTGTAATTTGGGTGGCGCAGTCTTTGACCTGTCGCGCCAGTTCCGGAATTTTGTCTTTTGACATTCGGGAAGAGGGGCCGGTGATCCAGACGACCGCCAGCGGATAGCCGAATCGGTCGAGGATCGGTGCGCTGACGCAGTGCATTTCTTTCATCCATTCGCCCAGCCCGAGGGCGCAACCCTGTTCTTTTACTTTGGCCAGTTCCGTTTGGAGATCTTGTTTGCCGGTAATGGTTTTGTTCGTATATTTTTTCAACTGCAGTTTGTTGATGATTTCTTCCTGTTCATCTTCTGGAAGGAACGCCAGCAGGGCTTTGCCGGGAGCTCCGACGTGGAGGATGATCGGCTCGCCGATGTCATGGAGGAATTTAAATGGATGCAGTCCGGGATATTCCAGAATGGCGACCCCGCGGGCTTTGTTTGGCAGCAGCACTCCCAGCAGTGCGGTTTCTTTGGTGACGTTGCGAAGCTGTCGGAGATAGGGGGCGGCAATCTCGGAAATATTTTTATCGCAGGTTCCGACGCTGGAAACGGCAAACAGCTTGCTGGACATCCGGATGCGCTTGGTTTGTTCATCCCGCAGAAAGTATCCCTTGTCGATCATCGTCATCGAAATGCGGAAAACGCTGGTCGGCGATGCGCCGATTTCGTCTGCAATTTCCTTGAGCGTCAGGCCGTCCGGATGTTCCTTGAGCAGCTCGATAATAATCAGCGCTCTTTCCAGGTTTGGCACTTTATACTTGGAATTGATTTTATTCATGGTGAATAGAATTAACTCAGAGAACCTGTCGCGCAAAGAGTTTTAAGCGCCCATGGCCTGAATCATTTCCCGAACGGCGTTTTCGAGACCGATGAATACGGCGCGGGCAACGATGCTGTGACCGATGTTGAGCGTGTCGAGGTGCGGCACTTTCAGAATGCCGGGAAGGTTGTCGAGATTGATGCCGTGTCCGGCGTTGACCTGCAGTCCAAGTGAGTGCGCGTATTCTGCTCCATCAACCAGTTTTTGCAGCAGTTCTTCTTTTTCTTTGGGCGAGGTGGCGTCGCAGAAGGATCCGGTATGCAGTTCAACAACGCGCGCGCCGGTGTCGGCGGAGGCTTTCAGAATCTCTCTGTTGGCTTCGACAAAAAGGCTGACCTCACTGCCGTTCTGCTGCAGGCGCCGGACGGTATTTTCCAAGGTTTGGAAATTTCCGATGACGTCCAGTCCGCCTTCTGTTGTCAGTTCTTTCCGTTTTTCGGGTACCAGGCAGACTTCTGCCGGTTTAATGTCCAGAGCGATCTGGACGATTTCTTCCGCATTGGCCATCTCGAGGTTGATCGGAAGCGGGCAGTGCTCGCTGAGCCGGTAGACATCGGCGTCCTGGATATGACGGCGGTCTTCGCGCAGGTGAGCAGTAATGCTGACGGCGCCGGCCTGGGCGCAGGTTTCTGCAGCTTCCAGTGTGTCAGGATAATCGGTTCCCCGTGCCTGGCGCAAGGTGGCAACGTGGTCGATGTTAACGCCTAATTTAAGAGGTTTATTCATGATGAACTGCTTCTTTGTGCTTTACAGGATCGTAGACCAGGCATGTGGCTGTATCCCATTGGTGAATGATAGAGAGGGCCGCGTATGAGGCCTTGAATAGGTCACGCAGCGTGCGCCCGTGTTCCGGATGTCCGGCGATTCCGGCGCTAATGGATGTTTTGATGCGTTTTCCTTCAAACAGAAAGATTTCTTTCTGAACAGCTTCGCGGAGCCGGAGTGCAATCATCTCTCCCTGTTCCAGAGAGCAGGGGGCCAGGATGAGAAAGTCATCACGATGATAACGGCCGATCAGGTCGCTGTTGCGGGTCAGGCGCTGGAGGACTTCGCTGACTCCGGCAATAACTGCATCTGCAGCCCTCTCCCCGTGAAGAGAGATGATGTTGTCAATATGGTTGATACCGATGCATAAAACGGCTGCCGGATCTTTTTTGAGCCGGATTTCCGACAGATATTTTCTCATGTAGGAGCCGACGGCCTCCGGTTTAAGAACCCCGGTCAACGGATCGATAGACGAGTTTTTATCTTTTTTACCCAGTTCGCTTGTTGCCTCTGTTCCGCCATCCTCTTCTACTTCCGGAATTGCAGCTGTTTTCAGAGATTGCTCTGCGGTGAAAGATGCCGATTCCAGAGCATCGGTAGCACTGTTAATCAGCTCCTTAGTGCTCAGTCCGTTTGCCGGGAAGCGGCTGACTCCGGCCCGGAATGCAGTAATTTCTTGGATCGAGGATATTTCAGACCGAAGCTCTGTGATTATTCGTTCGGCCACGATCTGAACATTTTCTTCTTCTGTATCAATAATCGCTGCCACGCAATCCTTCTGAAACAGACAGGTTCTGTCGCATTCCTTACGAACCGTTTTTTTTAAGAGCTCCAGAAATTGTTTTTGTTTGGAACGAAGGTCCGGACTGTTGCTCTGGAATTGTATGACAAGAAGTCCGAACCCGGGTGATGTGCGACTGATTTTGCTGAGGTATCGGGTGACCTGAATGAAGAAAAAGTCATTGCAGTCTTCTGTAGTGGTCAACTCTTCTTCACTGAGCTGAATCAGTCGATGAAAACGAACAGTGCTGCAGATCAGGGTGATGATGCCGAACGCCAGGCCTGTCACAAGCAACAGCTGCCCGGCTTGAGCCAAGGGCAGCTGCTGAATTGCAAGGAAATGAAGGGTGCTCAGCATGAAGGTTGGGTATCAATGTTGCCGAGCAGAGTTAGTAATATAAAACAAACTCGCCGCGGCGATTCTGGCTCCATGCCGATTCGTCGTGACCGGGAACCACCGGGCTTTCTTCTCCGAGGCTTTTGGTCTGAATCCGATCCGCGCTGATTCCGAGTCCGGTCAGGTAGGAGCGGACCGCCAGGGCCCGGCGTTCGCCGAGAGCCAGATTGTATTCGCGGCTTCCGCGTTCATCGGAATGGCCCTCAATGATGACTGCTGTAGCAGGGTTTGCTTTCAGGTAATCGGCAACCGTTTCAACTTTACCGCGCTCTGCGGGGCTGACCTGGAAACTGTCATATGCAAAAAGAACCGGCTCGAACATTCCGGGATGTTCCATGCCGTCGGTAAATCGGCCGCTCATAGGAATTCCCCCCATCATATTCATATCCGTGCCACCAATCAGTGAACCCTGAACGCCGGCCGGATTTCTGCCGGGACTCTGACAGCCGGTCAGGGCGGCAACAGCCAGAATAAAGATAATCAGCAATGACAGTTTTTTCATTATGAACTCCCTCGTTTCCAAGTTTTTAACGCGGCGACCATGCAGGAGAAAGCCAGTTCCCACCGCCTTGAATTAAAGCTACCGGAGGGTCATTGACTGTGTCAAGGAGGTAGAGCCCGGATTGGTAACGAACCGTGCGGGTTGCCACCAGATGCCGGCCGTCTGGAGCCCACGAAGGATCTTCATAATCCGCTCCGTCTGTCGGCAGATATCGGGTCTCTCCGGTCGACGGGTGGATGATGGCCACATGGTAGCGTCCTCTTTCCCGGCTGGCACAGGCAATCCAGCCATTAGATCCCCAGTCCGGCGCAACATTTTCTGATCCGCGACGGCTGAGCCGTCGCGGGCGACCGCCATTGCGGCTGATAATATAAAGTTGCGGTGTGCCGCTTTGATCGGAGACAAAAACAATGTGGTTTCCGTCGGGAGACCAGCACGGGCTGGCTTCTGCGGCGCGCAATGTCTGTGTCATCCGCTGCGGAGTCCCGCGCGAAAGGCTTTGGATATAAAGTTCCGGGTTGCCGTCCTTGGAGAGAATCAGAGCCATGGTTTTGCCATCGGGTGAAATAGCAGCTCCGGTGTTCAGGCCGCCGTAGCTGGCGACGCCGTATCGTTTCCCTCGATTCAGATCGATGCGGTATAGGTCGGGGAAGCCTCTTGTAAATGAGGTGTAGAACAGGTTGTTGCCGGCCGGCCCCCAGTTCGGGCCTACGACAATACTTCGGTCGGATGTCAGCTGTCTGAGTCCTTTGCCGTCGGCATCGCAGAGCCACAGTTCTTTGGCGCCGGAGCGGGTCCCGACCAGAGCGATCTTTGTGGACGCGAACCCTTTGTGTCCGGTAATGGCTTCTACAATGTCGTCAGCGGCGCGGTGTGCGAGAGCTCGAACCTGTGCGGTTTCAAGTGCATAGCCTTTGGAAAGCAGTCGGGCCCGGTCGGCAGGGCGAGTGGCCTGAATTGAAGCCTGAATCTTTCCTCCCCGCTGGCTGACCGATCCATTCAGGAGAATTTCTCCCGAGCTTCGGGAGAGAGAAAACCATCCGGAAAGCCGGAGGTCGTTTTCCAGGGTTTGGAAAAATGTCTGAGATCCGGAGTCTGCGGCAATACGCATGCCGGATAGATTGATCGAGATTTTTCGATCGGCGGATTTTGCCACACGAACCTGCGCGCAGACGGAGGTGGTGAACAGGGCACAAAAACAAGAAAGGAACAGGAGCTTTTTCATAACTCCTATTCCTTATCGGAATCTTCTCTCTCCGGCAAGCTTAGGAGAGTGTTTTAGAAACATCAGTCGTCTACACGAACCTGCAGTTTGTAATATCCGGTCGGCAGGTTGGTGTTGGAGCTTGTGTCAACGAATGCGGTTTGCGACGCGGACAGGCCGGTTGCAATCGGAGTAAATCCGGAAAGAAGGTTTGAGGCCCAGAAAATGTCATAAACGCGGCCGGGTTTCCCGGTCCAGACCAGGCCGAACGGCCCGGTTTGGGTGGCTTGGAATGGTTCGCTGGACGTCGGGCTGATTCCGGCGGTGTAGGTCTGTAAATACGTCCACCCCGGGTTGCCGGACATCGCGACGGCGGAAAGTCCGGAAATCGAGCTGCTGTATTTCAGTTCCCACCAGTCCGGAATGCCGTCGCGGTCTGCATCCGGGGCCTGTGCGGCAATTTCTGTGTTTGCAATCTCGAGGTCATCCACAAAAACGGAATCGGAACTGTTGTTGGCAATCAGGACTTCTTCGATTTCCTGATTATCGGAGAAAAGCGGCAGAGCGGCGGCAACGGTTGTGCCGTTCATGCTCAGGTTCCAGGTCATGGTTTCATAGTCGCAGTAGACATCAAAGCGGGTCCAGACGTTGGTGGCGACGGGAGCGTTGATCTCAACCGGAGTGGTGTTGCTGTAGACTGTCAGGGTCAGGTTGGTGTTCACAAAGAAAGCGACGCTGGTATTGCCGGAAGTAACGGTTGGGTTTGTGTCCGGTGCGCTGGTAATAAATGCCTGAAAACGGGTCCAGATGGCATTTTGACTGTTCGTCAGTGAATGAGATACTGAGCCGTTCTGGACTTCGAGGGCCTGTGTGCCAGAGAAGGTCTGCGAAGTTTGCACATCGCCTGTCCCGGATTCAAGGACCCAGTTGTTCTGACCGCCGACGCTCCCGGTTGCCAGAGTTTCAAACGATTCTGACAGCAACGTGGATGCTCCCGCATATGCCGCCAGCACTGAGAAAAGAAGACACACAGTTGTTTTCATAACGTTTGTTTATACCTTAATCAGGCGGGTTAATCGAGTACGAATTCGATAATAATATTGCGGTTTATAGAGACGGACGGCGGGGTTGGAAGCTGGCTGAGCGCGTTGAGAGCCGCTTGAACAGACTGGTCAAATGCAGAGTTTCCTGAAGGTCCGGTCAGGGAGCGAAATGTGACTTGTCCGGCAGAGTTCACCCGGATGGTGGCGGTCGCTTTCGTCCCGTAAGGCGCTGTGGCCGGCTGTCGCCATACGGAGTAGAAACTGGGCTGGATTCGTCCGCAGTAGAGCAAATGCTGGTCCGCATTGGAGGTGGTGGTTCCTCCCAGTGCTTTCTGAATGTCGCTGGAGCTGATCTGTTTACGCACAGGCGTCTTCTGCACCGGCTTGCTGGGCTCCCGGGTGACGCGCTTGTTCTGCCGAATCACCGGTTTGGGCTTCCATTTCGGTTTTTCCGGTTCCGGCTTCGGTTCCGGCTTCGGTTTGGGCTTTGGTTTCGGTTTGGGTTTGGGGATGGGGGTTGGCTCTGGTTCGGGTTCCGGGGCTGGCTTTGGTTCGGGAGTCGGTTCCGGCTCCGGAGCCGGTTCGGGCTGAATGGTTGGTAAAATGGCCTCTGTGGCGGCTGGAGCAGGAGCTGCTTCAAAGAAAATAATAGTTTCTTTCGGTTTTGGACGGAAACAGCCGCGAAACAGCGAGGTCACCAGCAGAACAAAAACGATTCCGACGTGTGTTCCTAAAACGGTCCAGAAAATCCTGTTGCGGGCCGGCTTCACGTTTAATTCTCCGCTTCGGTCACCAGCGCCATACGGGTTACTTTCGCATCATACAGCATTTTCACCACTTCCGCCACGCGGCCGTATTCTACAGATTGGTCCGCCCGAACATAAACGGTTGTATCCGGCATCAATTGTCCGGTGCGCTGCATTTCGCCGGCCAGATCTTCTTTGAGGATGATCTCATCATCCAGAAAAAGCGTGCCCACCGCATCAATCGTGATGCTGCGGGTGTCCGGGTTGTCCAGGTCCGCCGCTTTGCCTTTAGGCAGGTTCACGGGAATTCCCTGCTCAATCAGCGGGAACGTGATGATAAACGTAATCAGCAGAATAAACGTCAGGTCCATCAGCGGAGTCATATTGATCTCACTGATTTCCTTCAGCGCAACCAGACTGGTTTTTCTTCGTCCCATTTACGCCTCCGTTGTGCCGAAATGCTGTTGAACGGCTGTGCCGAACTCCTGCACAAAGTTATCCATTTGTACCGACAGCCGTCTGATGCGTGTCGTCAGCAGGTTGTAGCCGATCGCCGAAGGCAGGGCGACCAGCAGGCCAACCACCGTTGTCAGCAGCGCGCCCGCAATTCCCGGAGCAACCGCCGAAAGGGTTGCGGCGCCCGAAGCTGCCATGCCGCCGAATGCATCCATCACACCCCAGACTGTTCCGAGCAGTCCGAGGAACGGACAGGCGCTCACCGCAGTAGCCAGAAGTCCCATGCCGTCTTCCAGCAGCAGGGCTTCGTCCGCCATCGTGCGGTCGACCACCGCGCGCACGGCTTCCACCTGATACACCGACAGCGGAGGGTTTCCCTGAGTCGAAATGGCTGCACAGCCAGCCTCATAAATGGTATTGAGCGGACTTTCCGGAATCCGGCGTCCCTGCTCAAACGGATTGCTTTTCTGGCGGAACAACGAGAGAAACCGTTCTGATCCCAGCCGGGCGCGCGAAAGCTGGAACATTTTGGTGAACATCACATACCATACGCCGACCGAGCTGACAAACAGCAGCAGAATAATCAGCTTGCCCGGCAGGGCGCTCTGGTTAAACATTTCCATCACATTACCTAAAAAAATCGGCAGCAGCAGCCCGTTCATAAATCATCTCCGTTCCAGGGGTTGGAAAAAAACTCCCACTCATTTTTCCAGACATTGGAAAAAATGCGAACCTCATTTTCCAAGGTTTGGAAAAAACAGCAAGCCGCAAGGCAGATGCAGTCTAATCTGGGGGAATCTGAGGGTGTCTATGCAATAGACTTTCAATGGGTGGAAGAAATGGATTAGGCTCAGGGGCATGAAAACACGTCTGATTATCTGCCTTCTCCTTCTGCCCCTCATTCTTTTTGCCGGTGCCCGGCCTCCGAAAATGCCGGAGGTGCGTGCGATCTGGGTGACCCGGTTCGATTACAAATCGCCGCGCGATGTGTCTTCTATTATCATTAACTGTGCTCAGGCCGGATTTACGGATATTTTCTTTCAGGTGCGCGGCAATGGGACGGTGTTCTATCCGAGCCGGGTGGAGCCGTGGGCCTTTGAGCTGCACGGAAAAGATGTGGCCAATACGGGAAAGAATCCCGGGTGGGATCCGTTGCTGACGGCATCCGCGTGGGCCAAGCGGTATGGAATCCGGCTGCATGCCTACATTAATGTTCTTCCCGGCTGGCGCGGAGTGAAAAACCCTCCGGCGTCTGCCGGGCAGCTTTGGACGGCGCATCCAGACTGGTTCATGGTCGATTCGACCGGAGCGAAAATGCGCCCAACCAGTGCATGGTACAGCTTTGTGAATCCGGCGCATCCGGCGGTTCGCAGTCATCTGTCGCAGATCGCCGCAGAGCTTGCGCGCTACGACATCGCCGGGCTTCACCTCGATTACATTCGCTTCCCTTACGATTACAAGAGTGTTGCCCGCGAGGTATACCCGAATGCATCCAAAGCTGAAATCCAGGCGCATTCCACGTTTTCGTTTGACCGGCTTTCGCTCTCGATGATGCACAATTCCTCGTCCCGCAAAAAATGGGATGACTTTCGCCGCGATTCGGTTACGCAGGTGGTGCGCGATTTGAACAGTACGTTCCGCCGTCAGCACGGCCCGGCACCGGCGGTGATTTCGTCCAGTGTTCTTGCCGATTTAGATTCCGGATACATGCATGCGTTTCAGGACAGTCGGCGGTGGGCTAAGGAGCGGGCGGTCGACTGGCTGGTTCCGATGAACTACAATGCGTCGCTGTTTGATGAACGGCTTGCGTTGATGAAGCGCTCTTTGGGCCGGCGGGCCACTGCGGGTCAGCTGGTGGTTGGAATTAACTGCGCCGGTGATCTGCAGGAAATCCGCCGGGAGATTGCTGCATCACGGCAGGCGGGGTGCCGGGGCTTTGCTTTGTTTGCCTATTCCCATTTGTTTAAGGATCATCAGCCGACGGCTAAAGCCCGGGTGCTGAAATAAAAAAGCCCCGGGCTTCCGGGGCTTGAAGAAGGGGGTTACTGAAGCTCTTTGGGTAGAGTCATCCCGTCTTTTGATTTCAGAGGCTCCGGTGGTTTTTTCAGCGTTTTACTTCCGGCAGCTTCCTGCTGTTCAATGGTGGCTTCTTCCGGCTGGAAGAATTTATTGAGCTGTTCGGCTGCATCGCGGACTTTGTCTTCGTCTCCTTTGAGACGGTAGGCCTGATAAAGTCCCGTCCAGACACGGGAGCTGCGCGGAGTTATTTTTGCAGCCAGTTCCATGCATTTGATGCCTTCAGACAGTTTTTTCTGTTTGATCAGGCTGTAGCCGAGGCCAAGCCACGCCTGGGCCATGTTGGGGCAGTGTGTTGTAATGGTGCGATAAATCGACTCTGCTTCTTTGGCGCGATTTAAGGCGAGGAAAATTTCACCGGCGCCAACCAAGCGTGACGAATTTCCGAATTTAAAGAGACCGGCGTTTTTTGTGATATAGGCTTGGCGGGTCTTTTCCAGCACTTTCAGTCCGTACTGCTGGATGCTTGGGTCATTGATCAGCGTTTCATATTCAGAAAGATTGCGAACCAGAATGATGGTGGACCCGTCAAAATAAACCAGTTTCCAAACCTTGGAAGAGGCAAGACGGTTGGCCAGAGCCCCGGAGTTTGGCCATGCACCATTAAGGACCACGGCGTGTGGGTTCCAGTCGGACATGATGGATTCCCATGGAGCGGCCTGTCCCAGCAGGGCTTTGTTCAGATTTTTATAAAAATCATTTCCGTACAGAGACGTTCTTGTGTCGGTAAACACCTTGCGGGTTGGATTCTGTACAAAGAGATATCCACCGTCATGAGCAATGTTCAGAATTCGTTCCGGAAAGTCGTCGCGGTCCAGCAGTCCGGCGGCGGCAACAGGAAAGGCTTCTTCTTCTACGCCCAGGCCGACTTTCGAAGCACTTCCGATATGAACATAAGCACTGTTGGTAACGATGCTTCCAGCAGTGATCACCATCAGAACCAGAGTGATTATGACCATCACTTTGTGCAGGAGGTCGCCGTTCATTTTGAATGTGCTCGTCAGCGTGCGCGACAGGTATTCACTGACCGCATTAAAGCTGAGAATCATGAACGGAAGCGCCAGTACGGTGAAGGATTGCAAGGCGCCAATGGATCCGACGGTCAGAAGGGCACCGACCATCGCCAGCAGTGTGATGACCGGCGGCAGGCGTTTCTGGAGCGTTATCAATCCGCCGGCCCCCAGAACCAGCGAGAACAGGTAGAGGCTTGTAATAAAGCCTTGCGGGAATCCTCCGCTGAACAGGGAGATCCATTCCAGTCCGTCGGTTCCGGTCAGAAGCTTCCAGTTGGCAATGATGTGAATATGAAGGTTGATCAGGTTTGGGTTGATCAGAGTTACCAAAAGAGCCGCCCCGGACAGCGCGAACAGACGGGTGGTCAGAGGGGTGACCAGTGACGTGCGTGCTGTCGAGCGGATTGCCTGCCGGTTTTCCAGTGCAAGAAACAGAATCAGGGCAGGTCCAAACAGGAATGACGGATGAGTGTTGGTCCACAGAATCTGAAGCACGAGCAGGATAGCAGTCATTGCGGTGAAGTTTTTCATCCGATACAGCAGTGTGACGAACAGCGCGGTGAAAAACAGGGCGAATGCGACCGGACCCGGATTAAAAACCGGAAGCAGCAGCCATGCACAGACCAGAAGTGAGAGTCCCTGACTGAGCGGGCCTCCCCATTCCCTTCCGAGACGGAACATCAGGATAAATGCGGCCAGCAGAAGGGCCACATGCACTCCCGTAACCAGCGGAGCTCCGCCCATCGACCATAACACTGCAACCGTTTTGTTATAAAGGGGATTGAGGTCAACCCATTGATGATCAGCCATTGTGTAGGCGATGGGATCGCCGGAGTAACTGTCTGCCTGGCCCAGAGCAATATGTGTGAAAATGTCGGGGTTACTGATTGTTCGAATGCCGGTCAGTGTGATGAGAACAAAACCAAACACAACAAGAACAAGACCAAGGGACTTCTTACTGCTCATAAACAAAGGCTCCTTCAACGATTCCAATTGCAGACTAATCATTATTAGTCTTCGAAGGCTGGCTTTACAAGCAGTAAACCGACTTGCGCTTTAAAACAAATCCATCTGGGAATCGTTGTCTTTTTTGCGTTTTGTGCGGTGCTGTGCAAGCTTTGGAGAGCCTTCTCTTTCGAACTCTCCCTCTTCGAGATTCTTTAGAATTTCATTGGCGCGGTTCAGCACGGTTTCAGGCAGACCGGCCAGCCGGGCGACGTGGATTCCGTAACTCTTATCTGCCGCACCGGGAACAATCTTGCGCAGGAAGGTGATCTGGTCGCCGCGTTCTTTCACCAGCACATTGGCGTTCTGGACGCCCGGCATGGTCAGGCTCAGATCCGTCATCTCGTGATAGTGTGTTGCAAACAGGGTCTTGGCGCGAACGGACGGATTGGTGCAAAGATGCTCCGCAACCGACCATGCAATCGAAATTCCGTCGAACGTACTCGTTCCGCGTCCGATCTCGTCGAGCACGATCAGGCTCTTCGGCGTGGCATTGTTGAGAATATTGGCGGTTTCCTGCATCTCGACCATAAAAGTGGATCGCCCGCGCGCGAGGTCGTCGCTGGCTCCAACGCGCGTGAAGACACGATCGACCAGTCCGACCTTTGCTTCGCCTGCCGGAACGAAAGAGCCGATGTGTGCCATAATCGTAATCAGCGCCACCTGCCGGATGTAAGTTGATTTACCGGCCATGTTCGGGCCGGTGATGATCACCAGCTGATGATCCGCACAATTGAGCGTTGTGTCGTTGGGAACAAAGCGCTCGGCGTCCGGCATCTGCTCGACCACCGGATGGCGGCCGTCGACAATTTTTAGATCATCATTGTCGCTCATCTGCGGGCGGACGTAGCGGCGGGTCAGCGCGTTTTCTGCAAAGGCGGCCAGAATATCAGCTTCGGCGACAGCGCGCGCGTTGCGCTGAATCGTATCGATTTCTTTGACGATTTCCTCGCGGATCTGCATGAACAGCTCCAGTTCCAAAGCAACCGCCCGTTCCTGTGCGCCGAGAATCTTGTTTTCGTATTCCTTCAGCTCCGGCGTAATGAAACGCTCCGCATTCGTCATCGTCTGCTTGCGGACGTATTCCTCCGGTACCATCGACAGGTTGGACTTCGTCACCTCAATGAAGTAGCCGAACACCTTGTTATAGCGGATTTTCAGCGACTTAATGCCGGTGCGCTCCTGCTCCGCGGCCTGAAACTCGGCCAGCCACTGCTTGCCCTTGCTTCCCGCAGCGCGCAGATCGTCAAGATCCGCCGAATAGCCCGAACGGATCATTCCGCCGTCTTTGGTCGAAACGGCCGGCTCGTCGTCGATCGCTTCGTCGATCATTTTTCCAAGGGTTGGAAGTTCGGTGATCGATTTTTCCAATGTCTGGAAGGCAACTGCGTTGCGGCACAGAAGTTCTTTCAAAGCAGGAAGTTGGTCCAAAGATTCGCCGACGGCGCGCAGGTCGCGCGCGTTGCCGCCGCCGGAGCCGAGGCGCGACATAATGCGTTCCATGTCGCGCATGCTGCCGAGGATTTCGCGGACGTCATTCAGAAGCATGCGGTTGGTGGTAAAGGCTTCGACGGCGTCGTGGCGTGCGTTGATGGCGGACAGCTCGCGCAACGGCCGGACAATCCATTCGCGCAGCATGCGCGCGCCCATTGCGGTACGGGTTGAGTCGAGCACGGAGAGCAGGGTGGACTTTGGCCCCTGCCGTGCCGGGTTGAGCGGCGCGACCAGCTCGAGATTCATCGCGGTTGTTTCGTCGAGCAACAGGTAGTCGTCCGGGTTTTTGAGCTGGATGCGGCGGACGTGTGCGAGGTTGCGGCGCAGTTCGGTGTTTACATAGTAGAGCACGGCGCCGGCGGCGCGCAGGCCGAGCGGCGCGTTTTCGCAGCCGAATCCTTTGAGCGAATGCACCTTAAAGTGACGAAGCAGCACGTCTTCGGCGTTGTCGGCGTCAAAGGTCCAGTCTTCGCAGATGGTTTTGAGCACGTTGCCGAGAATCGGGTCGATCAGGTCGTCCTCGAGAGAAAGTTCGGGGACGATGCATTCCTGCGGGGCGTAGCGGGCGAGGTTGCCGCGCAGCGCGTCGGCGCTGGCGGATTCCTCGATCCAGAACGCGCCGGTCGAGAGGTCGAGCATGGCGAGGCCGAAGTGATTGCCGTCGCGCACCATGCCGGCGAGGTAGTTGTTCTGGGAGCGGTCGAGCGAGCCTTCATCGAGAATGGTGCCGGGAGTGATAATGCGCGTCACTTCGCGTTTCACGATGCCTTTGGCGGCGGCGGGATCCTCGACCTGCTCGCAGATGGCTACCTTTTTGCCGGCATCGATCAGGCCGGCCAGGTAACCGTCCGCGGAGTGGAACGGAACGCCGCACATGGGGATGTCGTGGCGCTTGGTCAGGGTAATGTCGAGAATGCGTGCGGCCTCTTTGGCGTCGTCCATGAACATTTCATAGAAGTCGCCCAGCCGGAAGAAGAGGATGGTGTTTTCGGGCAGTTCGCGGCGGATGCGCCGGTACTGATCCATCATCGGTGTAGATTTTTTCGCCATAAGCCCGTCAGGCTAACAAACAAGCAGGTTGGCCGCAACGCAGTTGGCGCCAAACTTTGGGAAAACGGTCTGGATTTTTTTCAGCCGTTAGAAAACACTGGGCGCACTATGAAAAAGACCGATGCTCCTATTCTGAAATACAGCGCCAAAGGGCGCTCCCGCAAAATTGAAGATTTTCTGCTCCGTCCGCCGGTTGAAAAGGGCGCGGACCAGATTGCCCGTCAGGTGTTGGAGGATATTCGCGAGAACGGCGATTCCGCCGTGCTCAAATACGCCCGCCAGTTTGACCGCGCGCCGCAGAAAATGGTTCGGCTGCGCGTGAGCGATACCGAAATGGCCGAGGCCAAAAAAGCGGTCGATGCTGATTTTAAAAAGGCCGCCAAGGAGGCGCACAAGCGGATTGCCCAGTTTGCCGTGGCCGGTCTGCGCGAGGACTGGCGGATGCCGTCGCCGCAGGGCGGATGGCTCGGCGAAAAATTTGTGCCGCTCGACCGCGTCGGCGCCTACATTCCCGGCGGCGCTGCGCCGCTGGCTTCCACCGCGCTAATGACGTTGACGCTGGCGCAGGTTGCCGGCGTTCCCGAGCTGGTCGCCTGTACTCCGGCCGACAGCGTGGGCAAGGTGAATCCGTACATCCTTTATGCGCTTGATCTGGCCGGTGCGACTGAAATTTATAAGGTCGGCGGCATTCAGGCGATCGGTGCGATGGCCTATGGTACGAAAACAATCGGAAAAGTGCAGAAGATTGTCGGGCCGGGCGGACCGTATGTGACCGCCGCTAAACGGCTGGTTTACGGAGACGTTGCGCTCGATATGGTTGCCGGCCCCAGCGAAATCGCGGTGCTGGCCGACGACTCCGCCGATCCGGCGCACGTTGCTGCCGACCTGCTTTCGCAGGCTGAGCACGGCACCGGTTCTGAAAAATCGCTGCTGGTGACGACGTCTGAAAAGCTGGCTAAAGCTGTTCGCATCGAGCTGGCTGAACAGACCAAGACGCTGGCCCGCAAGGAGCCGGTCGCCAAGGTGTTGGAGCGCGGCTGCATTCTGGCCGTGGTTCCGGACATGGAAAAGGGTATTGAGCTGTGCAACCGCTTCGCGCCGGAACACATGGAAGTGATTACGAAGCGCGCAGAATCGGTTGCGAAGCAGATTACCTGCGCCGGGGCGATTTTTATTGGCCCGTGGACGCCGGAATCGGTCGGCGATTTTGCTGCCGGGCCGAGCCACGTGCTGCCGACCGGCGGAACGGCCGCGTTCTTCTCCGGCCTGACCGTCGAAGACTTTCGCCGCCGCGTCAGCCTGATCCATTTCAAAAAGAACGACCTCAAAGAGACCGCTTCTGTGGTCGAAGCATTTGGCCGCGTTGAAACCCTCGACGCTCATGCCCGTTCAGCGACCATTCGGCTGAAACGCTAAGAGTATCGGTATCGGAAAGAGTTTGTTGCTGTTTCCGGGGGTTGGGAATTCATTTGCGTAAAAGACGATTCCGTCTTGATCTTTTTAAACCCGATCGTAAAAGTCGGGTTTGTTCGCCGGTGATCGGTGTTGAAAACGAAAGGATGGGTTATGAATGAGAATCCGGTAAATGCTCAGGAAACAGTGGTAGTGCCTTCCGGTCCGGTTGAAGGAGATACTCCGGTGTGGATGGACAAGATGACAGAGGTGGGTTTGAACCTGCTGGCAGCTGTGCTGATTTTTGTTATCGGTCGGTTTGTGGCTAAAACGATCAAAAAGCTGATCGCCAGGAGCATGGGAAAGACCAAGGTCGATCCGGTGCTGATTTCGTTTACCTGTAATTTCGGTTACAGCGCATTGATGGTGTTTGTCATTCTAGCGGCGTTGAGCCGGCTGGGCGTGCAGACGACGTCATTCATCGCGGTGATCGGTGCCGCCGGTCTGGCGGTCGGTCTGGCATTGCAGGGATCACTTTCCAATTTTGCCGCCGGTGTACTGATGGTGATATTCCGTCCGTTTAAAATCGGCGATTTCATCGATGCAGGAGGCGTCACCGGAATTGTGCGGGATATTCATATTTTCACGACCACGCTGAATACGCCCGATAACAAACGCGTGATTGTTCCCAATTCAAAGATCATGGGTGACAGCATCACCAATTTTTCGGCCGAGGGCACCCGTCGCATCGAGCTGATTGCCAGCATCAGCTACAGCGATGACATCGATAAAGCCGAAGAGATTCTGATGGACGAGATCAAAAAAGAATCCCGTATTCTTCCCGAACCCGCTCCAACGGTTGGTTTGATGGAAATGGGCGACAGCAGCATCAACTTTGTGGTGCGCCCCTGGGTGAAAGTTCCTGATTACTGGAATGTTTATTTTGCTCTGAACAAAGCCATCAAAAAACGCATTGAAGCTGAGGGAATGACCATTCCATTTCCGCAGCGGGATGTGCACATCTATCAGGAGCAGTAGGCCTCCTGCGTCGCCCCTGCCGGATTCTTCAAGAGCTCGTGCCGGGGCGGAGATCTTAACACACACTTAAAATCCGTTAAACAGGACGGTTTTACTCATTTTTATTTTGACTGCGGGCGGTGCCGGGTGGTAAAACCTACAAAAACAGTAATATTTTAACTTATTTAAACCCGGAGGCCTTATGCCGGCAAAACCAGACTTAACACAGGTTGAGCGTGATAAGCTTGAAATCGATCCGGATTTCGACTTTCGCGAAATCGCCAAGCGGCCTTTTGAGGACATCACTCCGAACGAGCTGGCCATGTTCAAGTGGAGCGGGGTCTATCATCAGCTCCAGACCAGTTTTTTCATGATTCGCGTGGTGACTCCCGGCGGACTGATGACGACGGAGCAGTTCAACCGCGCCGTCGATCTCGCTGAGAAATACGGGCAGGATGAGCTGTGTATCACCACCCGCCAGACTCTGCAGTTCCACTGGATTCGCCAGGAAGACATCTATAAAATCATCGAAGGCATGGCGGAAGTCGGCATTACCACCAAAAACGGCTGCGGCGATGTGCCGCGCAACATTATCGGTTCTTCACTGGCCAGTGTGGCGCAGGAACAGGTCGGCGATTCGCAGAAGCTGATCCGCATGTTTGCTGATGATGACGAAATCCAGAATCAGCGCAATCTGCCGCGCAAGCACAAGATCAGCGTGGCTTTCGCCAATGAAGCGGGGGCCCAGACACTGATGAACTGTCAGGGCTGGGTGCCGGTTGAGCGCGATGGTATTGTCGGCTGGAAGTTTCATGCGGGCGGCGGTCTCGGTGCGCGGCCGTATCTCGCCAAAGTGATTTTTGACTGGGTTCCGGAAGAGCTGGTGCTCGATGTGACCCGCGCAACAGTCGAAGCGTTCCGCCGGCACGGCGACCGCCGCAAGCGCGCTCACGCCCGCCTGAAAGTGGTGGTTGATCGCATGGGGGCCGACAAATTTGCCGATGTTCTGCTCGATATCATGAACGAACGCGGTATCCAGGGATTGGAAACAATCGAAAAAGCGAAGTCGTCGCTTCCAAACATTGGAAAATCCATCCTGAACGGCCAGCAGGTTCTGCCTCAGAAACAGGACGGCAAAAGTGTTGTTCGTGTGATGATTCCTCGATCCGAACTGAAAACCGATCGTTCGCGTATTTTGTCGCGTCTGGCCGATGAGCTCGGTGGCGGTAAAATGATGTTCACCAATCGTCAGAATCTGGAACTGCATGATGTGCCGAATGAGAACGTCGACGCTCTTCTCATTGAACTGCATAAAGAAGGGTTTCGTACTGAGGGTCATGAGCAGCTTCCGGATATTGTTGCCTGCGTTGGAACCACGGTGTGCAAACTGGCGGTTGCTGATTCGCCGGACGCCTATCATCGTCTTTACGACGCATTGGCGCCGGATGAAGACTATTGGAAAAAAATCGGTCCGCTTCGCATCAATATCACCGGCTGCCCGAACAATTGCGCTCATGCGTGGATTGCCGATATTGGATTGCGCGGCAAACGCATCCGCAACGATGACGGCGGCAGCGACGAAGGCTACGTGGTATTCGTTGGCGGCAAGCTCAGCGAAGCCGGAAAAATCGGCGAAGAGCTTTGCGACATCCGAACTTCGGAAGTGGTACCGGCTCTGCGGCGTATTCTCGATATTTATCTCGAGAACCGAACGGGCGACGAGGAAGCATTTAGCGACTTCTGCGCGCGGGTCGGTATTGAAAAATTCAGGGAGTTGGTTGCATGAAAGAGCTGCTGAGTGACGCACAATCACTGATTGAGTCCGGACAGTATGAAGAGGCGGTGGCGCTTCTTTGCCGGCTCGGCCCGCCGGAGGATGCTCGGGTTTGTGAACTGATTGCAAAGGCCTATCACGGCCGCAACTATGCCCGTGGCGACGTGCACACGGCCCGTGTTTTCGCCGAGCAGGCGATCGCCCACGGCAGTGCCGATCCGCTGATGAAAGAGCTGATCGATGCATCTAAACGCCTCGATGCTCCGCTGGGTCATGATCTTAAAAAGTCGACGTGGAAAGTTGGTGGCCCAAAAGAAAAACGTCCGGAAGCGGAAGCGCCCTATTCGTTTGTGGCGCTGTCGAAGCTCAACGGGAAGGCGGATCAGCCAAAGGATTTCCAATGGTTGGAAAAAAATATTCCGTGCCAGAAAGCCTGTCCGGCTTCAACGGATATTCCGGGATATCTTTCGGCGATTTATGAGGGCGATCACGAAAAAGCTTATCGCATTAATCTGCGCGACAATGTCTTTCCCGCGGTACTCGGCCGCGTCTGCGCGCGGCCGTGCGAAAGCGCCTGCCGTCACGGCTGGGAGGGCCTCGGCGATCCGGTGGCGATTTGTTTCTCGAAGCGCTCGGCTGCCGACTTCGGAGGGCAGGAGCCGGTCCTCATGGAAAAGTATTTTCCGGCGAGCGGAAAATCTGTCGCGGTGATCGGCAGCGGTGTCGCCGGGCTGGCAGCGGCGCGGCAGCTCGCGCTGCTGGGACACGATGTAACGGTTTATGAAAAACACGACAAGCCGGGCGGCATGATGAATCAGGGCATTCCGGTGTTCCGGCTTCCGCGCGACATCATTGAAAAAGAGATTGGGCAGATTGAAGCGCTCGGCGTGAAGATTATCTGTAATGCTGAGATCGGAAAAACGGTGGGGCTCGAAGAACTGACCGAACAGAATGATGCCGTTGTTCTGGCGGCCGGAACGTTGCGCCCGAATCTGCTGAAGCTGCCGGGCAGTGACCTGAAGGGCATTCGGCACGGACTTGAATTTTTGCTCGAAGTTAATGAAACCGGCAAAACTGATATCGGTGAGCACGTTGTTGTGATCGGCGGCGGTTTTACGGCGATGGACTGCGCGCGTACAGCGCGCCGTCTTGGCGCGGCGACGGTGCAGATTGAAGAGGAGCTGGCGGATAAAACGGCGGTTTCCGGATCAATCCTGCGCATTCCAAAAGGCAAGGTGCGCGTCTGGTACCGACGTTCTGTCGATGAAATGCTGGTGACGCCCGGCGAGCTCGAAGAGCTGGAAAAAGAGCATATTCCGCTCGAAACGATGGTGAGTCCCAAAGAGTACGTCGGAGAAAACGGTCGTATTAAAGCCATCCGTTTTGTTCGCACCGAACTCGGCGAACCCGGCCTAGACGGCCGCCGCCGTCCGGTGGACGTCGCGGGCAGTGAGTTCGATATTCCGGCCGATACCATTTTGCTGGCGACCGGGCAGTTCCCGGACACGTCATGGATCGAAGGTGCTCTAAAAAATGACCTGGTGGAAGAGGACGGCTGGCTCAGAAGCGGAACCGCCTGCACGACGGTGCGGGATAAGATTTTTGCCGCCGGCGATTTTGCAACCGGTGCGAGCTCATTGATTCAGGCGATCGGTCACGCCAAGCAGTGCGCCCGCGAGGTCGACCAGTTCCTGACCGGAAGACAGCGGCTGAAAGATGTCGCAGTGATTGAAGACGTTGAGGAAACCGGCCGGATTCGGGAGATGGATTTTGTCGGCCTTCAGCCGATGTCGAACATCGACCTGACGCATCGCGACCTGACCAACGAGGTGGAGACCGGTTTTGAAACCGAAACTTCCAGGGATGAGGCGCAGCGCTGCTATCAGTGCCACTACAAGTTCGAGATCGATTCGGATAAATGCATTTACTGCGACTGGTGTGTGAAAGCCAAACCGCGGCCGGACTGTATTCTGAAACTCAGCAAGCTGAAGTATAATCCGGACGGCACGGTTGCCGGCTGGGACATTGCCGAAACGCAGGACGATGTCAATCTGATCTGGATTAATCAGGAGGACTGCATTCGCTGCGGCGCCTGTGTGGATGCCTGTCCGGTCGATGCCATCAGCATTCAGAAGGTGTCCCTGCAAACCGTACCCGTTTAAGCAAAGAAACCATGGAAAAATATCAACAGCTTTTCTCAGATATTGACCCGAAAGATGCTCAAGCCATTCTGGCTCGGGCAATTGACCATTTCGGGGAGCGCATCACGATGGCAACCAGTTTTCAGCTGGGAGGTCTGGCTTTACTCGATATGGTGCATAAGCTTGGAAAGGAAATTCGGGTGTTTTCACTCGATACCGGCCGTCTGCCGGAAGAAACCTATGAGTGTTCCGAACGTGTTCGGCTGAAGTACGGAATTCAGGTGGAATGGGTTTTCCCGAAACACGAAGCGGTAGAAAAACTGGAGCGCGGAAAGGGACTTTATTCGTTTAAGGAAAGCGTGGAGAACCGCAAGGAATGCTGCGGCATTCGCAAGGTTGAGCCGCTCACCCGCGTGCTGCAGGGATATGATGCGTGGATTACCGGCCGGCGGATGGACCAGAGTGAAACACGTAAAGAGCTCAATATTGTTGAAGAGGATCCGGTGCATCCCGGCAAAATCAAGGTTAACCCGCTGGTTCACTGGAACCAGGGCGACCTCTGGTTTTATGTGGAGGAAAACAAAGTTCCGCACAACCGACTGTATGACGAAGGCTACTTATCCATCGGTTGTGAGTGCTGCACACGTCCCTGCAGTGAAGGGGAAGACGAGCGCGCCGGCCGCTGGTGGTGGGAGCATCCCGAGCACAAAGAGTGCGGGCTGCACCTGCGCGGCGGTGCCGGTATTTGATCCGGTCGTCAGTCGTCTTCCACCAGTTCGTTGATTTCGTCCCAGGCTTCCGGTTCGTCGTTGCGCAGGCGCTGAAGAAGGCGGTAGTGATACAGCAACAGGCTGAGGTGCTGTTCAGTCAGATCCTGCTTGTTTGCTATGAGCTGTTCAATAAACACCAGAAGCTTCTCCTTGGTGAAGCGGACAAAATCCGGCAGATCCGTCAGCAGGATCGGCTGCCAGTTCATCGCTTTCAGCTGTTCGGCAGTCTGTTCAATCGCAGTGACTTCGGCGTCAGGGGGAAGGTCCTGAATCTGCTGCAGAACCTGTTGGGTATATTCGGGAGTGAGCGCTTTCATAATGACTGTCTCCTTTCCTGCTTTTGTTATATGCTCATTTGCATTGTTTTTCAATGGCGATAATGATGCAGGAAAAGGCTGTTTTTGATTGCCCAATCAGAGTCGGCAGGTATGTTTTCACTTCTGCCGGACGGACGGCGGTTCTCATGATTTGATTTGAAAGGGCGAGGCATGAAATTTAGTGATTTGATTGCGCTGGAGAAAACCTGTGACGGTGCATTTGTTGTCGGGGCGGCCGGTGTAACGGCTGTTGAAACCACTGCAGATCGCAAAGTCGAGTTTGTTGAGTTTGAAAACGGCACGGTTCAGGCACTGGTTAAATCGGCTATGGGCTATCCCGCTTATTATCCGGTCCATGATGTAAAAATCGAAAAACCGCTCAAAGCCGTGCTGATGGACCTCGATGGCACCACGGTTCACAGCGAGCATTTCTGGATCTGGATTATTGAAAAAACCACAGCCAGTCTGCTGGGCGATCCGAACTTCAAGCTCGAAGCCTGCGACGAACCGCACGTTTCCGGCCATTCGGTTTCTGAGCACCTTCAGTATTGTGTAAACAAATACTGCCCGGAAAAATCTGTGGAAGAAGCTCGCACCTGGTACTTCAAGCACACCAACTTTGAAATGAATGAAATCATGGAAGGTCGCGGCAAAAAAGGAGCCTTCACTCCGTCGCCCGGAATCAAAGAGTTCCTCTGCGAACTGAAAGATCTCGGCGTGAAAATCGGACTCGTCACTTCCGGACTTTACGAAAAAGCCTGGCCGGAAATTCTCGATGCATTCAAAACGCTCGATATGGGCGATCCGAAAGAATTTTACGACGCCATCATCACTGCCGGCCACGCGATCCGTCCCGGCGAACCGGGCACGCTCGGTGAACTTTCGCCGAAGCCGCATCCGTGGCTCTACGCCGAAACCGCCCGCGTCGGACTCGGCATTTCGTTTGAAGACCGTCACAGTGTGGTCGGCATCGAAGACAGCGGCGCCGGAATCGTTTCCATTCTGCTGGCTGGCTTTGCACCGATCGGTATCGGCGGCGGAAACATTATCGACAGCGGAACCAAAGGGCTCTGTACGCACTACGAAGAAAACTTCGAGCAGATTCTCTCATTGCTGAAGTAACGGTCAGAAAAGATCCCAGAACGCGGCTTCGGTGTGGATGGTTTTGCCGTCCCATTGGAAGCCGCCTCGTTTTTCCAGCTTCTGCAAGAGGCGGCTGAACGTTTCCGGTGTCGCGCCGATGGCGGACGCGATATCCTTTTTGGACAGGCCGGGCGTGATGCTCTCCTGTTCGCCGTAGTGCTCGCGCAGAAATTCCGTAAAGCGCTCTTCAACGTCCATGGATGTCAGCTGCTGAATTCGCTCGGTGAGATAACGCTGCTTGGCCATCAGCATCGCCATGAAATCATTGCGGAACTCCGGTTCGTCGAGCAGGTTCAAAAACCCTGTGCGGGGGAGCTCGATCACTTCCGCTTCTGTGCGGGCAATTGCTGTGACCGGGTAGCGCGGCTTTTCGAACAGGATTACTTCCGCAAACAGTTCCCCGCACTTAACGGTTTTTATGACCGTTTCCCTGCCGTCCATGTTGGTTTTCACCAGCTGGATATCTCCGGAAACGAGCAGATACACCGCATCGCCTTTGGATTCCTCCATAAACAGGATGTCGCGTTTCTTGACCGTTTTCCGGTGACTCAGCGCCGCCAGCTTTTCGCACGCCGCCTCCGACAGTCCTCCGAAAAATTTTGCGTTGCATATCAGTTGGATGGGGTTTGTAGACATGCGGGCATCCTAGGTTCTTTTTCCAAACCCTGGAAGCAGGCACTGCCTGCTTCCGATTTATTTTCAGGGTTTGGATAGGTTCAGAGCAGGCTATTTTTTCGGGCCGCTGTTGCGACGGGGCGGGCGGCTGCCGTCTCCGCCGGAACGACGGCGCGGTCCGCGGTTTCCGCCGCTGCGGCCGCCGGGTCCGGCGGGCTTGCGCGGGCGCGGTTTGCGAACGGGTTCGGGCAGTTCGAGCATTCCTTCTTCCGGCTGGATGCAGGAAAGGCGCTCGCCGAGCAGTTCTTCAATGGCGGGCAGTTCGAATGATTCCTTTTCGCAGGCAAAGGTAACGGAGATGCCTTTTTTGCCGGCGCGCCCGGTGCGGCCGATACGGTGGACGTAATCGTCGGGCCGCTCGGGAATGTTGAAGTTGACAACGTGGGTGATGTCGTCGACGTGGATGCCGCGTCCGGCGACGTCGGTGGCGACGACGAGTTTGCACTTGCCGGATTTGAAGTCGGCCAGAATGCGCTGCCGCCGGTTCTGGTTGACGGCGCCGGAGAGGATTTCGCAATCGATGCCGTGGCGATAGAGGGCGTCGGCCAGGCGTTCCGTCTGGTCGCGACGGTTGGTGAAGATGATGGCGGAAGAGTCCGATGCTTCTTTTGTGAGGATGTTGTAGAGCAGCGCAAATTTCTGGTCGTCGGTGACGAGGTAGACGCGCTGTTCGACGAGATCGGTGGCGGCGTGGTCGGGCTCAATTTCAATTCTGCCGGGATCGGTCATCCAGGCAGCGGCCAGGCGCATGACTTCGTCATCGAGTGTGGCGCTGAACAACAGGGTCTGCCGTTTTTCTTTCGGCGGGGTTTTATAAACGATGCGGCGGACGTCGGGGATGAAGCCCATGTCGAGCATGCGGTCGGCTTCGTCGATGATGAGCGTTTTGACGCCGCGGAGGTTGAGGACGTTCTGCTGGGCAAAGTCGATCAGACGGCCGGGCGTGGCAACGACAATGTCGACGGGTGCGTCGAAGAGACGGCGCTGTTTGTCGTAGTCGATGCCTCCGTAGACGGCGACCGTTTTGAACGGCGTATATTTGCTGAGCTTTTCGGCATCATCGCGGATTTGCATGGCCAGTTCGCGGGTCGGAGCGAGGATCAGTGCGCGCGGGCAGCCGGGTTTCGGTTTGCCTTTCGGGTTGCGCAGGAATTCGGTGAAGATGCCGAGCAGGAAGGCGGCGGTCTTGCCGGTTCCGGTTTGAGCCTTGCCTGCCATATCCTTTCCCGCCATGGTCAGCGGCAGGATTTCGGCCTGAATCGGCGTGCAGTATTTAAAGTTCAGGTCGGCAATGGCATGCATGATCTCCTGCGGAAGGTCGAGATCGTGGAAACGGGTTTTTCCTTCTTCCGGCTCGACCTGAAAGCTGGCTGGATCCCACGGCTTGGCCGGCTTTTTAGGTGCCCGCTGTTTTTGCTGCTGCGGGCGGTTTTTCTGTGCCTGCGGCTTGCGGCGGCGAGGTGCGTCGCCCTGTTTCGGTTCCTGTTTCGGCTGAGATTTGCTTTTCTTTGCGCCGGTCTTTTTGGATTGTGACGGCTTGTAGGTTTCCTGTTTTCTAAACAGTTTTCCGATTTTTGTGATGAATGAAGGCATACTTTTATCTTCCGGTTTAATGTGTTCCGCTCGAGGCGGGCTCGCATTTGCGAGCGGGTATCCGGCGGTCGTTTCTTAAGCCGGATGACTGTCAAACCGCGAATTAAAGGGATTTCCTCTTCAGATAGCCATAAAGAAATACGAATTAAAAAGGAGGATTTGTTGAACGGTTCCGTTTCCGTGGAAGTCTCAGAAAAATAAACGTCGCCTGTTTTGTTTGCCAACGGGGCACAGGAATTTAAAATGGGGAGCTTTCAGGGTCGAAAGGATATACATGCAAATTGCCTGCTTGGATTTAGAAGGAGTGCTGGTTCCGGAAATTTGGATTAACGTTGCGGAGCTCACCGGAATTGATGAACTACGCGCGACCACGCGTGATATACCGGATTATGATGTGCTGATGCGTCAGCGCCTGAAGATCCTTGATGAGCACAATTTGAAACTGGCGGATATTCAGAAGGTCATTGCCGGGATGGGGCCTCTCGAAGGCGCCAAAGAATTTCTCGACGAACTTCGGCATCACTTCCAGGTGATCATCCTTTCCGACACATTCTACGATTTCGCCGCTCCGCTGATGAAACAGCTCGGACACCCGACGCTGTTCTGCCATCGATTGGGAATTGATGATGCGGGGCGGGTGGCGGATTATCATCTGCGGATGCCGGACCAGAAGCGCGAAGCCGTGATTTCTCTGCACCGGTTGCGCTTTCAGGTTATTGCCGCGGGCGATTCCTACAACGACACCTCCATGCTCAGCGAGGCGGATGCCGGGATTCTCTTCTGCCCGCCGCAGAATGTAATCGACGAATTTCCTCAGTTCCCGGTTGCCGTGACCTACGAGGAACTGATGGCTGCCTTCAAAAAGGCATCTACTGAAATTTAAAAAGGAGACCATCATGGTACGTAAAGAACATCATATTGTTAAGCATCTCATTCAGCTTCAGGATTTGCTCGCTGCCCGCGCACAGCAGCAGGCCGCCCAGCCGAAAAAGAAGCTCGAACAACTCGATAAAAACATCAAAGTCCTCGCCGATGAACTTTCACCGGACCTGCGCAGTAACTTTATGCGGCTCGTTCAGAAAAACGTCGAAGCGCTGGCTCCGGTTACCGGGGAAAACTGTTCCGGTTGCGGGTTTGCGCTTACCAAGGCGCTTGTGAACAATATTCACGGCGGTTCTGCGGAGCTGAGCCGCTGCCCGAACTGCACCCGCATTCTTTATGCGCCCGACGTGCCGCTCACCCGTCGTTCACCGCGCCGCCGGTGGGGCGACCCCGTGAAACGCGGGGTGGAACGGTTTTCGGCTCCCGAGCTGATGCTTCACAAGCTGAAAGGAACCACCGGCGAAGAAGTGCTGTGGGAAATCTGCGAAAACATGCAGTCGGAAGGCTATGTGGAAGACTGCGACGCGCTGCACGAAGCTGCATTGCATCGCGAAGCCATCATTTCCACTGCCATGGGTGGCGGGATGGCGTTCCCGCATGTTCGCGGGGTTGAAGGTGGCGGACTGACCCTGTCGATCGGTGTCAGCAAGAAAGGAATCGATTTCGGCGGTTCCACGAAGACCAAAATCTTCTTCTATATGGTGATTCCGACGGCGGCCAGTGCATTCTATCTTAAACTGCTGGCGGGCCTGACCCAGAGTTTCAGCACGGCCGCAGAACGTGAGCCGCTCCTGAAAGCGAAGTCCCAGGAAGACCTGTGGAACGCGCTTATTAAGGGCACCCGCAAGATGGTTCGCTAGCTGTTGCTCGCAGCGATAAGTTCAGAAACTGTTTCCAGGATGGTGCCCAGGCTGCTGCGGGTGACTCCGGCGTAATGAATGCCCTGCGGATGAAGCAGAACATTCGGACCGCTCCCGCACAGCCCCATGCATCCTGTGGTGGAAACGCGAACCTTTCCTTTCCAGCCGCGTTCGCTGATTTCCTGCTTGATGATGGATTTCAGCTCGCCGCTGTCTTTGGTGCCGCAGCCTGGATTGTCCGGATTTTTTTCGCGGACATTTGTGCAGACAAAGATGTGGCAGAGATAAGGCGTGGTTTGCTGATTCATAAGGCATTCTCCGATTTCAAGAGCATTTTTTTCCACGGCAGTCCGCTGCCGAATCCGCCGAGTCCGTTTTTGGCAACGACCCGGTGACACGGAATAAACAGCGGCAGCGGGTTGGCGCCGCAGGCGGTTCCGACGGCCCGAACGGCTTTTGGACGACCAATGGCTGCGGCAATTTCACTGTAAGTCCGTGTTTTTCCGCGCGGAATTTTCTGCATGGCTTTCCATACGGCCTGCTGGAAGTCCGTGCCCGGTGGTGTTTCAATGACTGGAAACTCTTTTTTCAACCCCTGGAAAAACTCATCGGCATTTTTCCAATCTTTGGAGACCCTTCCTTTGAAGGGTTTGGTCGGCGTTTTGTTCAGAGAAGGCAGGGAGCAGCCCACGATTTTTGCGCGGTCTGTTGTCAGCGTGATAGTGCCCCATGTAGTCTGGACCTTCATCGTTTTCATGACAGAGAGTTTAGTACAGGATCGGCTGCAGGAAGATGCTGGTTTAAGAGTGTATTTCTATTGAATGTTTGAACAGGTCGATTGCGTTCGACTGTGGAATGCATCTCTATGGTTTTGGGATAGTGATGACCTGTCCGGCTTTCAGGTCGTTTTCATTTTCCATTTTATCCATGTTTGCGCTGTAGATATCTTTCCATTTGCTGATGTCGCCGTACACCGTGCGTGCAATTTTTGAGAGCGTGTCGCCGGGCAGTACCGTGTAGGTTTCCGGGGTTGGCGCGGGTGTCTGGATGCGCGCAGGCGGTTTTTCAGCTGGCGGGATCGGTTCTGGTTTTACTTCTTTCGGTTCAGCCACCTTTGCCAGGGCGGGGTCCGGCTTTGTCTCCGCTTCGGATGATGGAGCCGGATGGCTGGGAGCAGGAGCCTCCGCCGCGGTTTGAAGATCCTCGAGCTGCTTTCGGAGCAGATTGTTTTCACGTGTCAGCCGGATAATCTCTTCGTTGATTCCCCGGTTGCTCTGGCCGACCTGTGCCACCAGCGAGATCTTTGCCTGTCGAATCCAGTCGGCAATCAGCGGGGCTTTGTCTGAGTCGGGCTGTTTCTCGAGATATCGTTCATAGTGATAGATGGCCTGGACGTAATCCTTTTTCTGCTGATGGTAAATCAGCGCCAGTTCAAGGTTCGGGCGGGAAAATCCGGGATGATTGTCCAGTGCCGTCTGGAATTGGCGGATGGCGTCATCCCACCGCTTCAACTGAGCCTGCTCCAGACCTTTCTGGATGCGAGGGTTGCTTTTTTCGGCGGCGTCGCGGGTGCTGTCGCACCCGGCGATGATTGCTGAGCATAGGAATAGGAGAAGAAGGCGCGTTGTCATTAGAAAAACAGTTTGAAGAATTTGAGGATCCCCTGGCCCCACGGAACCCGGTGCGAAACGCCGCTTTTTTTGCCCTCAAAGGTGTGCAGGTTGTCCAGATACCACTCGTAGTTGCGGACCAGAGCCTGCTTGTTGGAAAACTTCGGGAAGAACTTCAGTTTTTCCTGAATTTTTTCGGTTGAGACGAAGGAGTCTTCGCAGGCGGTTTCATAGACCCACTTGTAAAGCGGTGAGAGTTTGAAGAATTCGAGAATGCGCAGCGCCCAGATCATGGGCGCGGCCCATGTGCCGATCACCTTTTTGCCGAAGCCGGCGCGGTCGAGCACGGCCTGATAGTCCTCACCCATGGTGGTGAACTCGGTGGCGCCGATGTTGAAAATATCATTCACCACGTCTTCGTCCTTGATCAGGCACAGATAAATGGCTTCGCAGAGGTCTTCCACATCGAGCAGCTGATAGCGGTTTTTACCGCTTCCAATCATTGGAAAATTCTTTCCGTCCTTGGCCCAGTCGTAGAACAGGGCGAAGACGCCGAGGCGTTCCGGACCGACAAATGATTTCGGGCGGATGATCGGCACGCACATGCCTTTTTCGCGGTATTCGAGACAGACTTTTTCGGCTTCGATCTTTGCATGGCCGTAAGGGCCAACGCCGATCAGCTGATCGTCTTCCACCAGCGGATGGTGATCCGGAATGCCGTATACAGCGGTTGAGGAGATATGGACAAAACGTTCGACCATTTCGTGCTGTGCCTCCTGCAGGAGCAGGCGGGTTCCTTCAATATCGGTCGAGAAGATTTCCTCTTTGGTGTAGAGCGGCAGGGCGGCGGCCGTGTGGATCACCCAGTCCATGCCTTTCATCACTTTGCGCACATCGTCGATCTTGCGGATGTCCCCCTGCACAAAATTGATTTCGCCTTTTTCAGGATAGTTAAAATCGACCAGATCGAGCACGGTAATGTCTTTAACTCCCTGATGGCGAAGATACCGAATCAGGTTGATCCCAAGAAATCCGCTGCCGCCTGTGACTAAAACCTTCTTGTCCATCTGTTGCTCCTGTTCTAGTTTTTGCGCGATATGAAAACTCTGAAAGATATGGGAGAGCATAACGCCATCGCTGCATTGACTGCAAACCTGAAAGCGGTTGGCGATGACTGTGCTGTGCTGCCGCTCGATGATCAATACGACCTGATCCTCACTTCTGATCCGCTCATCGAAAATGTTCACTTTTTTTCGGAAACGCCGCCCGAGCGGATCGGACACAAAGCGGTCTGCCGCGTGCTGAGCGACTTCGCCGCCATGGGGGCCGAACCTCAGTATTTAGTCGTCAATGTGGTTGCTTCGCCAGCACAGGATTTCCAAACCCTGGAAAGAATTTACGCTGAGTTTTCCAGCCTTTGGGAAATCTATGGCGCTGAAGTCGTCGGCGGTGACCTCGCGCAGGGGCCTGTGCTCGAACTGCACGTGTTCGGTGTCGGTCGCGTGCCGAAAGGCAAGGCGCTGCTTCGTTCCGGCGCGAAGTCCGGCGACCATATTTATGTGACCGGCCCGCTCGGCTGTTCGCAGCAGACGGGGAAACAGTTCCGTTTTGAGCCGCGCCTGGAGTGGGCAAAGGAGCTGCGCGAGTCCGGTACGGTGACGGCGATGATGGATGTCAGCGATGGACTGGCCACCGACCTGCGCCACATCCTGAAGGCCTCCGGCGTTGGCGCCGAACTTGATTCGTCAGAAATTCCAAGGGTTGGAACGTTGGAAGAGGCGCTTTACGACGGGGAGGATTTTGAGCTGCTGTTCACCTCCCCCGCAGAGTTCGATTTTCCAAAGGTTGGAACCATTACGGGAAATACAGAAGAGCTGCTACTGGATGGGAATCCGCTGAAAGCGAAAGCATTTGAGCATTTCAGAAAGTAGTGGTGCTCGGGGCGGGACTCGAACCCGCACGGCCTAAAGCGGCCACTAGGCCCTCAACCTAGCGCGTCTACCAATTCCGCCACCCGAGCAAAAAGGTTCCTTTTGGGAACGGAAGGCGAAGAACATAGCTTTTGCCCCCGATCGGCGCAAGCCCGATATTTAAAAAACAGCAGAGGCCGAAAAATCGCGTCCAGAGTTTCCAAACTTTGGAAAATGTGTAGAACAACCGGATGGCTTTTACGGAAAAATGGAATGAGATTGTCGAGTTTGTAGACAGGCGCCTCGAGGCGTGCGCTGTACTCGGAACAAATGGCTCGGGTAAGAGTGAACTGGCTGTGCAGCTGCAGGAGGCGTCAGAAGGGTTTTCCGCACTGGTTTCGCTGGAACTGCAGTTCGCGGTGATCGAGGAGGAGCGCTACAACGATGACTCCGATTTTATGGATTGTCCCGATCCAGGCCGCACTGCGCGCGTGTTTATTGAAGAGGGCGGACCGATGACTCCGGTTTTGGAGGATCTGTTCGATTCCCTACGAATGCGGAACCTGCTGGATCGCGGCATTAAGTATCTTTCGACCGGCGAATTCCGGAAAGTGATGATCTGCCGTGCGCTGGCTGAAAATCCGAAGCGGTTGATCCTTGATGAGCCGTTCGACGGGCTGGATGCCGCTGCGCAGGTTGAATTGACCGAGTTGCTGAACCGGCTTGCTGAGACCGGGCTTCAGCTGGTTCTGGTGCTGAATCGTCTCGATGAGGTTGCCGACTGTGTGAAACACATCTTCTTGCTCGATGAGGCGGGCGTTGTACTGTCTGCGCCAACCGATCAGGCGTTTGCCTCGGATTGTATGGCCCGTTTTTTTCGAATGCACGATCTTCCCCAAGAACTGCCGCATCCCCCGGAGCGCGAGCGGCTGATATTGCCGGACGGTGCGCCGCTGATTGAAATGAACGATGTGTCGGTGTCTTACAGCGGTACAGAAATTTTCAGCGGGCTTGAGTGGGCAGTGCATCCCGGCGAGCACTGGCAGATTTGCGGTCCGAACGGCTGCGGAAAGTCCACGCTGCTGGAGCTGGTGACCGGTGATCATCCGCAGGTGTTTTCGAATGATGTGTGCGTGTTCGGGATTCGTCGCGGCTCAGGAGAAACGGTGTGGGACATCAAAAAGCACATTGGGCACGTTTCGTCGGCGGTTCAGGTGAACTATCGGGTGTCGACGTCGGTGCTGAATACGGTGATTTCCGGTTTTCATGATTCGATCGGAATGTATCGCAAACATTCCCTCGCGGAAGAGGCCTGTGCGTTGGAATGGCTCGAAATACTGCATCTGAACGATAAGGCATCCCGTCCGCTCCGTTCGCTTTCCTACGGTGAGCAGCGGCTGGTGTTGATTGCGCGTGCGATGGTGAAGCGGCCGGCTCTGCTGATTCTCGACGAACCGTGCCAGGGCCTTGATGAAATCAACCGGCGCACCATTCTGAAGCTGATTGATCATATCGGGACGCAAAGCGACACGACGGTTTTGTATGTTTCGCATCATGTATCGGACGATATCCCCTGTATTCGGCGGCGGCTGACGATGAATTAAGCCTGCCTTTTCTCGTCCTTCTTAGTGGAAAACGAATGGGGCTTCGCCTATCTTCTATCGCTATGAAAGCAACTCAACCTGACAGATACGGACACTTCGGCGCCTATGGTGGAATGTTTGTGCCCGAAACGCTAATGCAGCCGCTTAATGAGCTGACAGAGGTTTATAAGGAGGCGCGCAAGGACCCTGAGTTCAAAAAGGAGCTTGAATATTATTTGCGCGAGTATGTCGGACGCCCAACCTCGCTTTATTTTGCCGAACGCATGACCAACGAGCTCGGCGGACCGAAAATTTATCTCAAGCGCGAAGATCTCTGCCATACCGGTGCGCATAAAATCAATAACTCGATGGGCCAGATCCTGCTCGCCAAGCGCATGGGGAAAACCCGTATTATTGCGGAGACCGGCGCGGGACAGCACGGCGTAGCCACGGCCACGGTTGCGGCGATGTTCGGCATGGAGTGCGTGGTTTACATGGGCAAGGTGGACATGGAACGTCAGGCGCTCAACGTATTCCGCATGGAAAGCCTCGGCGCCAAAGTCGTCGCCGTGACCGCCGGGCAGCAGACGCTCAAGGAAGCGGTTAATGAGGCGATGCGCGACTGGGTTTCCAATGTTCGGAACACGCACTACATCCTCGGTTCCGCGCTCGGTTCGCATCCATACCCGATGATGGTGCGCGACTTCCAGAGTGTAATCGGGAAAGAAGCCCGCAAACAGATTCTGAAAGCGGAAGGCCGGCTGCCGACTGCACTGGTCGCCTGTGTGGGCGGCGGAAGCAACTCGATCGGCCTGTTTCATCCGTTTATTAAGGACGAAGGTGTCCGTATGATCGGCGTGGAAGCCGGTGGGCACGGCATCGCCAGCGGCGAGCACGCTGCGCGTTTCGCTGACGGCAAGATCGGTATTCTGCAGGGAACGCAGAGCTATGTGCTGCAGGACGACGATGGCCAGATCCGTTTGACGCACTCCATCAGCGCCGGACTTGACTACGCCACCGTCGGTCCTGAGCACGCGTTGCTTCATGATCTCAAGCGCGCCGAGTACACATCCGTTGACGACATCGAGGCGGTGGTGGATGGCTTTGACAAACTTGCGCGGTGGGAAGGCATCCTGCCGGCGCTCGAAAGTTCGCATGCGGTTGCGTGGGTGGTGAATAACGCGAAGGAGTTTACCAAGGACGACCTGCTCATCATCAACCTTTCCGGTCGTGGCGATAAGGACGTGCAGCAGATTGCGGAATGGAAGGCTCAGCGCGATGCCGCACAGCATTGAAAGCATTTCGAGTGAGCTGCTTCAGGCAGAGGTCCCCTTTGCGGTGGTTCTGCCGGAAGGAGACGGCCCGTTTCCGGTGCTCTACGACCTGCACGGACTGCTGAGTGATGAAGGACCGTTTGATCCCAGTCCGACGGGGCGCGAATATTTTGAACGGCAGCCGTTTCGTAAGCTGCAGAGCATTGCTGATGAGTCCGGCACGGCGATTGTACGGGTGAACGGCGGACGCGGGTGGTATCTCGACAGCCCGCGTATTGAAAAGTCTCAATATCAGTCGCATATCGTTGACGAACTGATTCCGCAGGTGGAATCGGTTTTTCCAATGGTTGGAAAAAAAGACGCACGCGGAATTTCCGGGCACAGCATGGGAGGAATGGGCGCGGTGAATTTTCTCTGCCGTTATCCGGAGCTGTTCAGTGTGGGTGCGATCCATTGCTCGTCGCTGCGCTTTATGCCGGGCGATCATGTCGGCAGCTTTATCGAAGATCTGATGAGCGACGACGAGCTGCGCGCGGCGTTTCCCGACGATTTTCTGCAGGAACTGATCCGCAATGATTTAAAGTTGCGCATTACCGTTGGTGAGAGCGATAAAGAGCGCATTCTGCGTGAAAACCGTGAGTTGCACCGTTTTCTGCTTCAGTGCAATCAGCTCCATTATTATGAGGAAACGCCCGGCGGGCACGAATATATTCCGCACGGACTCAATGCCGTTATCTGGGCGGCACAGCAACTGGGAGATCAGGCACATGGCACTTAAAAGTATGACGGGTTTTGGCGCGGACAGCGCAACGGCGGATGGCATTCAGGTTTCTGTAGAGCTCAGCAGCGTGAACCGTAAGCAGCTGGATGTGTCGGTGCGGCTGCCGTCGTCTCTGTCCGGTCAGGAAGCCGGTGTGCAGAAGATCGTGAAAGAGACGGTTTCGCGTGGGCGGTTGACCGGAGCTGTTCAGGTTGAGTCGAGCGCGGCGAATGGCAGCATTCAGCTGGATTTCCAGAACGCACAGGCGGCGGTGACTCAGCTTCGGAGTGCGGCAAAACAGCTGAAGCTGGAGGGCGATCTCCGCACAGGCGATTTGCTGCGGATTCCCAATTTATTTCAAAGTGCAGAGGCCGGGTCTGATTCAGCGGATCTTTTCCAAACTCTGGAAAAAGCGCTGCGAGCCGCCCTGAAAAAGCTCGATGCAATGCGTTTGCGCGAAGGGAAGGCGCTGGAATCTGATTTCCGCGCACGGTTGAAGACGCTGGAAGCGATCCTTGCAGAGATTCGGAAATTTGCGCCGCAGGTGGTTTCCAGATATCGGAAAAAACTTGTCCAGGGTTTGGAAAAGTGCGGCATTGAAAATCTTGAGAAAGATGAGCGGGTTCTGCGTGAGATCGCGCTGTTTGGCGAAAAGGCGGATATTTCGGAAGAGATTACGAGGCTGAAAAGCCATATCCAGCAGTTCCGGAAGATCATGCGCTCGCCGGAACCGGCGGGCCGGCCGCTTGATTTTCTTTCGCAGGAGCTTTTTCGCGAAATCAATACAATTGGTTCGAAGGCCAATGACCTGGAAATTACAGAGCAGGTGGTGGCGTTTAAAACGGAGTTGGAACGTATTCGCGAACAGATCCAGAATGTCGAATAGATTTATATCTTTGACCCTGAAATTTTTTGATACTTATTCTTTGGTCTTGCTTGAGACTATTTTTTAAGATTCCTCCACGCCGATCAGATAATCCATGTGATTTGCCGGCGGAGATCCTGCAACCGTATTGCGGAAGAGAGGAAGTATGTTTTTTGAGATCCTGCGAAATATTGCGATCCTGCTGGCATTTTGCATGATTTACTCTCTGTTGTTTCAGTCGAGAAATCGAAGCACATTTTCGGGGCGCTGCTGGCTGGGGGTTATTTTCGGACTGGCCGGTGTACTGGCCATGCTGACTCCCACGGCGTTGTTTCCCGGCGTCTTGATTGACGGACGATCTATCTTCGTCAGTATTTCCGGGCTTTTTGGCGGTTGGGTGTCTGCGTTGATTGCTGCTGGAGTTTCAATTGTCTGCCGGATTATTCTGGGTGGCCCCGGAGCGATAGTCGGCTGCGGAATCATTCTGAGCTCTGCTTTGATTGGGACTGGATATCATTATCTTTGCCGGAGGGATTTGAGCAAGATCAGTAATTTCCAGTTCTGGCTGTTCGGGCTTTTTGTCCACTTGATCATGATTTGTATTCTGCCGGCACTTCCTTCCAATATCCGATGGGAAGTGATTCATTTGATTTCTTTTCCGGTATTATTGATTTATCCGGCCGGAACGGTGCTGGTCTGCCGATTGCTGCTGGTTCAGGATGAGCAGGCTTCTTCAAAACGAATGCTGGCTGAAAATCAGGAGAGGTTAAGCAGTATTCTGCGGGTTGTGCCGACCGGTATCGGATTGGTGAAAGATCGTGTGATTACCGATTTGAACCCTCAGGTCTGTGAAATTACCGGATATGGCTATGATGAACTGATTGGAAAAAACTCGCGAATGCTCTATCTGTCGGAGAAGGAGTATCTCAGGGTAGGCTATGAAAAACACCGGCAGATTGCAGAGCATGGAACCTGCATGCTCGAGTCTCAATGGAAACGAAAAGACGGGACTGTTTGTGATGTGTTGCTTTCAGCAACGCCGTTAAGCCCGAAGAGCCTGGTTGCTGGAATTACTTTTACAGCGCTTGATATTACGGACCGAAAGCGGGCAGAGGATGCTCTTCGGCAATCGATACATGAACTGAAGATGCATGTAGAGCAGTCGCCTCTGGCGATTGTTCGTTGGGACCTGAATTTTCTGGCAGTCGAGTGGAACAGGGCGGCCGAGCGGATTTTCGGGTTCAGTCGACGGGAGGCAATCGGGCAGCACGGTACTTTTATCATTCCAGAGAATGCAAGAACCCAGGTAGATGTGGTTTGGAACCAATTGCTGCTTAACAGTGGTGGAACTCGCAATACGAATGAAAATATAACGAAAGATGGGCGGGTTATTTTATGTGAATGGTACAACGTTCCGTTGCTCGATGATACCGGCAAGGTGTTCGGGGTTGCATCGCAGGTGATGGATGTGACTGAGCGCCGGAAAATTGAGGAAGAGTGGGATCAGTTAATGTTGGCGATTGAGCAGTCGGCCGAAATGGTTGTGATTACTGATGCCGATGCGAACATACAGTATGTCAACCGGGCGTTTGAAAAAGTGACCGGTTATCGGCGTGACGAGGTGATTGGTAAAAATCCCCGCCTGCTTCAGAGTGGAAAACAGTCCGCATTGTTCTACAGAAAAATGTGGAAAATCCTGTCCTCAGGAGATCCTTGGTCCGGTCAGTTGGTGAACAGGAAGAAAAACGGGACGATTTATACCGAAGATGCAACGATTTCTGCGGTTTGTGCAGAGGACGGAACGGTCATTAATTATGTGGCAGTTAAACGGGATGTGACACATGAACTGGATCTCGAAGATCAGCTCCGCCAGGCTCAAAAAATGGAAGCGGTCGGTCAGATGGCCGGTGGTATTGCTCACGATTTCAACAATCTGCTGCAGGTGATCGGTGGATATGCCGAGCTTTCCCTGATGGGAGTGGATGAGACCAACCCCTGCTGGACTGCTTTAAATGAAATTCAGGATGCATCTACGCGTGGTAAGTCGCTCGTCAGTCAGCTGCTGGCTTTCAGCCGCCGGCAGGTGATTCATCCGGTTGATTTGAACCTGAATGTCGTGATTGAACGTCTGCTGCAGATGATTCGCGGGCTGATAGGCGAGCACATAAGCCTGGATTTTATTGCCGGGCATAATCTGGGCACCATTCATGCAGACCATGGGCTGATTGAACAGGTTCTGATGAACCTTTGTGTGAATGCGCGTGACGCGATGCCGGATGGCGGCAAGATCATCGTGGAAACAGAAAATGTTCTGATTGATGGGGATTATGCCAACACTCACGCATGGGCGTCCCCCGGCCGTTACGTTCTTCTAAGCGTGACCGATAACGGTTCCGGCATGGATTCGCGGACCGTGGAGCATATCTTTGAGCCGTTTTTTACCACAAAAGAAGTCGGCAAGGGAACCGGGCTGGGCTTATCAACGGTCTTTGGTATCGTTAAACAACACGAAGGTCATGTGACCGTGTACAGCGAACTCGAGAAGGGGACGGTTTTTAAAATATACCTGCCGATTGTCGGACGCAAGGCGACTGAAATCAGCCGTGAAGTTCCGGGTCCGGTTTTTGGCGGGACAGAAACCATATTGATTGCTGAAGACGATGAAACGGTGTTGAAGCTGGCCGAACACTTGCTGATGGATGCTGGCTACACGGTGCTGACGGCCTGTGACGGAGAGGAAGCGATTCGGGTGTTTGAAGAGCATGCTGATGAAATTGATGCCGTGATGTTTGATGTGGTTATGCCACGTCTGGGCGGCAAGCAGGCGCTGGAGCGGATCCTGGAATTACGACCCGGCCTGCCGCATCTGTTTGCCAGCGGTTACAGCGAAAATGCAGTCCACACCAACTTCATTCAAAAACGCGGGTTGCATCTCCTCAGTAAGCCGTATCAAACCGAAACGCTTCTGCGGAAAATCCGCGAAGTGCTCGATGAGGAAAAATCCTGACCTGCTTCCGTCACCCGAAATAGCCAGGTTCGTTGCCGGGCTTCCATTTAATATTGCATCCGGTCGCGGGAAGCTGATCTTCTGTAACCGGTTGTCCGATCAGGACCGATTCAATTGCCGCTCGCAGGTTTTTTCCGGTCACCGGTTTGTCGTTGCCGGGGCGGGCGTCGTCGATTTGTCCGCGATAAACCAGTTTGCGTTCAGCATCGAACAGGTAGATGTCCGGAGTGCACGCGGCGCGGTAGGCTTTGGCTGTCTCCTGAGATTCGTCATAGAGGTACGGGAACGTGAAGCCGAGTCGCTCTGCCTGTTCCTGAAGAAAAGCGGGTGCGTCATCCGGGTAGTGCTCCGCATCATTGGCGCTGATGGCCACCATGCCAAGTCCCCGTCCCTGAAATTCGCGACCGATCGCTGACAGCTCTGACTCAACCAGTTTGACGAACGGACAGTGTGCGCACATAAAAACCACAAGCATGGCTTTTTTTTCTGAAAACTCATGAAGGGATACGGTTTGACCGGAACCGACATCCGGCAGCGCAAAGTCAGGAGCGCTTGTTCCCAGTTCCATCATGGTGGATGGTGTCAGGCTCATTGGATTCTCCTATATGTTTAATAAGTGGGTCGTCGCGATCGGTGATGAGGCGGCTGTTATTCCGGAATAAACAGCTTCTGGCCGACCGACAGGCGGTTGGGGTTTTTGATTTTGTTCGCCTCAATAATGGCTTTTGCCGTCACGTTGTACGCTTTGGCAATTGCGGAAAGAGTCTCGCCTCGCTGAACAACATGTTCATATCCGGTTGCTCCGGCAGCACCGCCGGAATAGGACGGGGCAGCCGGCGCGGCCTGTTTAATCAGCTTTTCCATTTGTGAGGAGAGCCGGGTAATCATTTCACGTTTATCTGCTTCTGTTTTGCGCTCCAGGGTCGCGTATCGGCTGTCAACATGCCGGCGCAGAGCATCCAGTTCGCTGCTGATGCGGTTGATTTCCATCTCAAGGGTTTCAATTCGTCCGGCTATGCGACGCTGGTTTTCCTGCTGAATCAGCTGATCCTCAGTCTGCTGGGTGCGCACTGCTGGAGACTGATAGGTCACGCATCCACTGAAAAGAAGGGTGGATGCCAGGGCGAAAAAAGCGGCTTTATACATTCTGAAATCTCCTTGGTTTTCGAGGTATTCTAAGGACGTCAGATCTGAAATCCAGTTTTTACCAAAATCATTTGACCTGCCGGACGGCTTTCGATACAACCTTCCGCACTATGGGACAACAACTAAGACAACGTAAAAAGCAGCGCCGCCGTGTTCTTCGCAAAAAACGTATTGCAGAACGCAACCGCGAAGCCGCTAAAAAATAAAAACGAAACCCTGTTTTCGTTTCTATCGGAACCACCTCATGAAATCCGTTTCATGGGGCTTTTCTGTTTACACACGCTTTGCTAGGCTCATCCAATGATTACTTTTTTAGACGGCATCCTTGAAGAAAAGCAGCCCGGCCGCGTCGTGGTGAACGTCGGCGGCGTCGGTTACGAAGTGGCTGTGCCGCTCAGCAGTTTCGACCGCCTGCCGCCGGAAGGTGAAAAAGCACGGGTTTTGATCTATCATCACATCACCGATGCTTCGCAGGCGTTGTTTGGATTTTCTTCCGACGAAGAGCGCCGAATGTTCACGCTGCTGCTGGGGGTGAACGGGATCGGGCCGAAAATCGCGGTTAGCGCACTTTCCGGCCTTTCAGTGCGTGAACTGAAAACGGCACTGGTCGAAAGCGACGTAAAACGCATCTCCTCCATCTCCGGGATCGGCAAAAAAACGGCCGAGCGGGTTATTGTGGAGCTGCGCGATAAATTCAGTGCCGGAGAAACACTCGAGGCACTTTCCGGAGCGGATGATGAACCGGGCGACAGCCGCCTGCGCGACGCCGCACTCGCGCTTGTATCCCTTGGTTATAAACAGGACGATGCCCGAAAAATGATTAAAAAGGTCGCTGGCGATGCAAACGCTTCTGTAGAAGATTTAATTCGCATGGCTCTAACAGGGAAGTGATGGAACACACAGTTACAACATTAAACAGGCCCGATCAGGACTTCGACATCAGGTTGCGTCCGTCGCGGTTTTCTGATTTTACCGGACAGGAAAAAATCAAGGAGCGGCTCGAGCTGTTTGTCGAGGCAGCCAAAGCGCGCGGCGATGTGCTCGATCATGCGCTGCTTTCCGGTCCGCCGGGCCTTGGTAAAACCACGCTGGCCTACATTATTGCCGATTCCATGGAGTCGAACATTAAATGCACTTCCGGTCCCGTTATCGACAAGCCGGGCGATCTGGCCGGATTGCTGACCAGCCTCGAGCGGGGCGATGTGCTGTTTATCGACGAAATCCATCGCATGCAGAAAACAGTCGAGGAATATCTTTATTCCGCGATGGAGGATTTCGTAATCGATATTGTCATCGACCAGGGTCCCAATGCCCGCTCCGTGCGGCTCAACATTGAACCGTTCACGCTGATCGGCGCAACCACCCGCAGCGGATTGCTCTCTGCGCCGATGCGGTCTCGTTTCGGGCTGCTCAACCGGCTCGATTATTATGATGCGGAAACTCTCAAAAAAATTGTAGAGCGTTCCGCCCGCATCCTGAACGTCGATATTGAACCGGATGGGGCTTTGGAGATTGCCCGTCGTTCGCGCGGCACGCCGCGTATTGCCAATAATCTGCTGCGCCGTTCCCGCGATTATGCGCAGGTCAAAGCGGATAACATCATTACTGAAGACGTCGCTTCCAGAGCGCTGGCTCTGCTGGACATTGACGACAGCGGCCTCGACGAAATGGATAAGCGAATCCTTCAAACGATGATCGAGAAATTCGGCGGCGGTCCGGTCGGCATCAGCTCGATGGCGGTCTCGGTTGGTGAAGAACCCGGCACCATTGAGGAGGTGTACGAACCGTACCTTATTCAGGAGGGATTTCTTCAGCGCACGCCGCAGGGCCGCGTCGTCCTTCCGCGCGGATTTGGTCTTTTCGGCCTCAAACCCGGAAACACTCAGCAGGAGCTTTTGTAAGTGGGTTTCAAAATTCGATATTCAATATTGGTTGTTTTGCTTTTCGCCGTTTTTCCAAACATTGGAAAAGCGGTGGATGGATACAGGCTGGTTTGTGATAAGCCGGTTTTTGATTTCGGCACAGTGGGCCAGAGTGCGGTGATCACCAATGTTTTCACGATTCGCAACGAAGGCGACCTGACTTTTCCGGTCAAATACGTTCGGACTTCCTGCGGGTGCACGAAAGGTCAGGTCGATAAGCGGATGATCGGTCCCGGGGAAACCGCCCGGGTGTCGGTGGTCTATACCGCGGCACGCCGCAAGGGTCCCCAGAAAAAGAATATCTGGATTATGGCAATGAATTCTCCCGAACCCGCCCTGGTGCTGACCATAACGGGGCTTGTGAAAGTCCCCTGATTTTATGATGCTGTCACCGGTCCAGTTTGGGAATGTCACCATTGACTTTCCGGTTGTTCTCGCGCCGATGGCGGGCTACACCGATGCTGCGTTCCGCTCCATCTGCAAGGACCACGGTGCGGGAGCCTGCTACACCGAAGTTACCAGTGCCGAAGGCATTCGCCGCGACTCTCAGAAAACGTTTCAGCTTCTGGAGGTATCCGGAATCGATCATCCGATTGCCGGACATATTTTTGGAAAATCAGTTGAGGCGATGGTCGCCGCCGCACGGTATATCGAACAGCTCGGCTGTTTCGACTGGATCGATATCAACTGCGGTTGTCCCGTGCGCAAAGTGGTTCGGCGCGGCGCGGGCGCCGCGCTGATGAAGGAGCCGCAAGAAATCGGTCAGATTGTGCGCGCCGTTAAAAAAGCAGTATCGCTCCCGGTATCCGTGAAAACCCGCATCGGATTCAGTCCGGCATTTCCGGATCATTTAACGATTGCCAAAATCATTGAGGACGCCGGAGCGGATATGATCGCCGTCCATGGGCGCCTTGCCTGCAATTTCCATAAAGGCGATGCCGATCTGGAAAAGCTGGGCGAGATCAAACAGGCTGTGAAGGTTCCAATGTTTGGAAACGGCGGCGTTTTTGCGCCGGAAGATGCTGCGGAAATGGTCCGTGTGTCAGGGGTTGACGGCGTTATGATCGGCCGCGGCGCGGTCGGCAACCCGTGGCTGTTTGAGCAGATCAAAGATCCGGCGATGCTGGGGCCGACGCTTGGCGATCGGCGGAATGTGATTGAGCAGCATTTGCAACGATTGGTTGAACTGAACATTGCGGCCGCGCCCCGCCGTAAAAACAAGTATGAGCCGGAGCAGGCGGCCTGTCTGACATTCCGTCCTCATCTGGCGCAGTATCTGAAAGGTCTTCGCGGACGGCGCGAGCTGATGCAGCATTTGAATGCAATGCATGAGGTGACAACAATTATGAATGCGGTGGATGCCGTACTGGAGCAGAATTAATGAGCGACAAAGAACGCGAGCTGGGTCCGCAGCCTCTCGATGCGATTATGGAAGAACAGGGCCTGAAAAATCATGATCTGGTGGCCGCTTCAACCGATGGGCTGACACATAAGCAGGTGAATAAAGGTCGTAAAGGCCGCCGTTTGACTCGTAATATTCAGGAGAAAATTGTTGCATCTATTTCTGTTGCAACAGGTAGCAGTTATTCGATATCCGATCTGTTCACCTACTAAATAGACTGGGTTCAAATAAAGCATAGATGCTCTCTTGGCTGTTATTGTGTGGGGGATTTCCCTATACTGATCCTCCGAGCTGGAGGTGCATCTATGCGACTGAGGGTCTATTTGGAAGATAATAAATGCCCGGAATGCGGGCGGATTGAGACGACCGAACGGATTAAACGAAATCGTTGGATTCGGTTGTTTTTTCCAAAAACGAAGCTGATGAGGTGTCGTCTTTGCCTTACGGCGTTTCTTGTTCGTTAGTCTGCTGAAACGCTGAACCCGGCCTGTCGAATTCTGTTTGTAAGTTCGTCCCGCTCTTCGGTCAGGTGGATTCGGGTATTTTTAAATTCGCGGCGAACGCCGTAATTTGCGCGCAGCCGATCAAAATGGGGGATATCCTCTTCGCTCAGCTGATCCTGTGAGATGTCGTACACTGCGGCAGCGGCTTCGGCCAGTACCTCATTGTCGGTTTTGCCGCTCGAATTAATTTTCAGTTCCGGCACGTCAACGGCAGGCAGCAGCGGTGAGGGGTCCCATACTGGCTCTTTGTGGAAGAATCGGCACGCATTTTGATAGACCTGAACAGTTCCGTTCAGTTTCCCTTCCAGCGAGTGCCCGGCAATGTGCGGTGTTGCGATATCTGCAGCGGCCAATACGTCGGCGCGGATCTGCGGTTCCGGGTCCCATACGTCGAGCACTGTGCTGGAAATCTGCCCCTTGGCTTTGGCGAGAAGCAGGGCATCGGAGTCGAGCACTTTTCCGCGCGCGGCGTTGATAAATACCGAGCCGGGCCTCATCTGTTCAAAAAAGAGGTCATCGGCCATTTTCAGTGTCGGCCACGGCTGTTCTGTGATCAGTGGAACGTGCAGTGTAATCACATCGGCCTCTGCCAGAACATGTTTCAGTGGTTGAAATCCGTTTTTGCCTTCCCGGGCCGCGCGAGGCGGGTCGTTGAGCAGTACGCGCAGCCCGAGCGCTTCCGCCCGTTTGGCAACGCGCGAGCCGACCTGTCCGACGCCGATGATTCCGATGGCTTTGTTTTTAAGTTCCAGTCCTTGACGGCTGTGCAGGTGGAGCAGGGCGGTCGTGATGTAGTCGGCGACGCTGTCGGCGTTGCAGCCGGGAGAAGCGCACCAGCCGATTTTTTGTGTTTCCAGGGTTTGGAAATCGATGTGTTCGAAGCCGGCTGTGGCGGTCCCGATAAATTGCACGGAGGAACCTGTAATCAGTTCCGGGGTGACTTTGGTTTTAGAGCGGATGATCAGTGCGTCGGCATCGATCAGATGCTGCGGGCCGATCTCTCGGTCGGGGATGACTTCGACTTCGCCCAGTGTTTCAAACGCTTCGCGTCCCAGTAAGACTGTTTCTGCAACAATGGTTTTCATTACGTCACGCTAGTTGATTTTTGAACGTTTTGAACCTCTATTTTGCAGGAATCAGGCGGTTTGCAGAAATTGGGTCGATATTCGGCATGGAAAATGAAAACGCCCCGCGTCTGCAGGGCGTTGACCTGATTATTTTTATAAGATAATCGGTGGAACGGTTGGGTCCGGCTCTTCTATTGGAGGATCGGTGGGGTCCGGCTCTTCTGTCGGAGGATCGGTGGGGTCCGGATTATCTGTCGGCGGTTCTTCTTCCATTGCTTCCAGGAAGATCCACCATTTCTGCCGGTTTTGGCGGGCAAACTGTCCCTGTTCGGAGCCTCGGTCCAGTTCATTCTGGAACTGATCCTGCTTTTTACCCTTCAGTTTGTCGAGGGTGGCATCCGATGGATCTGCCTGTGTTGCCGGGATTGCGATGAATAATCCGATCATTGTCATGATCAGCAATTTGAGTGAATTTTCACTCTTCATGGTGTATCTCCTTTCCGGGTTAGGTCTCATTGGTGAGAAGGTTATTCTCATTAGTGAGATAAATCTACCCAAAAAGTGATGTTTTTTAGGGGGTTGCTCTTCCTGGGTGGGTTTTGTTTTGTAAAAACAGAATAAATGACGGCGTAAGACGTTGGGAGGGCATCTTTTTGTTAGGGCTGTTTTCTGAAGAGTTTGGGTCCTGCTCCCCGATCTTTGAAAACCCTGTGAGAGTGGAGAGATGACGGATTGTAAGAGGTCAAGGCTGCCGCTTTTTTTTGAGTGGGTGGTTAATTTCGTCGGTTTTTAAAGCTTATAGGCGTTTTTTTCTGTATCAGCATTCTCGGTTTGTCTGGGGTTGCGCATAATTCGCTGATTTTTTATGCGTTCAGGGCGGTGCTTGCTTGTTTTAAGGTGTGGATTGAGGTGCTTTGCCAGGCTCCGGTTCGGGCTCTTTTTTTCTGTCTACTATTCTCAAGGCGCCGGCCTTTTGATCGATTGTGTTGAGCGTTCTCATTTAGATACAAAATTGATTTTTATACTAAAAAACATACACAATCGTATCTATTGTATTTTTTATAATTAAAATGTAGTTATCATATTTTGTTGTATCACGTTTATAGTAATCAGCTTACGGTTTCGGTCGTCCTTTTGGGCACAATCTGTGCTTTTAGGCGAGATGAGTTTTTTGAAGAGAGGATCAGCAAGTGAATGGGAGAAAAAACTCGCTGAGGTAAAGAAGAGAGGAAAGAGAGGTACTATGAAAAAGATAACACGTTTACTCGGTGTGCTCGCGATGCTGGCCTGTATGGCCGTCCCAGTGCATGCCGAAGAAGTGACCGCAGATGCAGTGTCTGCCGAAAGCGGATACGCGATCGACAACCTGTTTCTGTTTATTGGCGCAGTTCTGGTGATTTTTATGCAGCCGGGATTTGCGATGGTGGAGTCCGGGTTTAATGCGGCTAAAAATGCAGTCAACATTCTGTTTAAGAATGTGATGGACCTGTGTATCGGAGTGATCCTGTACTTCCTGTTTGGGTACGGTATTATGTATGGCGATCCGGTGCTCGGAGGATTCATGGGTTGGGGCGGTATGGGAATTGGTGGCATCGGTTCTGATGTAGCAGCTGGTTCGTTGACTCCGCAGTGTGACTTCCTTTTTCAGGTGGCTTTCGCCGCGACAGCCGCGACGATCGTTTCCGGCGCTGTTGCCGGGCGCCTGAAATTCTCTGCTTACCTGATTTACAGTGCTGTTCTGACCGGCCTGGTATATCCGATCAGCGGTTTCTGGAAATGGGGCGGGGGATGGCTTGACGCCATGGGCTTCTATGACTTCGCTGGTTCTCTGGTCGTGCACTCTGTCGGTGGTTTCGCCGGTCTGGCGGGTGCTATCGTTCTCGGCCCGCGCATTGGTAAGTTCGGCGCGAATGGAAAAGCGAAGGGAATGCCGGGGCATAACCTTCCGCTGGCGGCCTTGGGTGTTTTCATCCTGTGGGTGGGTTGGTACGGATTTAACCCCGGCTCTCAGCTGGCGATTGTGGGCGCTGCCAATACGGATGCTGTGATGCTGATTGCTGTGAACACGACGCTGGCCGCTGCTGCCGGTGGTATTCTCGCCATGCTGACGACTTGGTTCATCCACAAAAAACCGGATCTCACAATGGCCCTTAACGGTATCCTTGCCGGGTTGGTCGGGATTACTGCCAACTGTGATTCTGTTACCAATGTGGAGGCGATTGTGGTCGGAGTCGTTGCCGGTGTCCTCGTGACTCTCGGTGTCAAAATGCTCGATGCCCTTAAAATCGATGATCCGGTCGGGGCCTTTCCGGTTCATGGCCTCTGTGGAGTCTGGGGTGGTCTGGCCACCTGGATCTTCGGTGGACATCCGATGATCGCGCAGATTATCGGGTCGGTCGTGATTCCTGTATGGGCATTTGTCTGCATGTTCGTCCTGTTCAGTATTCTGAAGAAACTCAACGCGCTGCGCGTTTCTCCGGAAGAGGAGATGCGCGGACTGGATATCGGTGAGCATGGGGAAGAAGCCTACAGCGGCTTCCAGCTCTGGACTGTTCAGTAGGTCGATCCATTAGTAATTCAAAGGAGATAAAAAATGAAACTGATCATTGCATACCTTCAGCCCGACAGGCTCACTGCGGTGAAGCAGGCCCTGTATGAAAAGGAAGTATTCAAAATGTCTGTAACCAATGCCCTGGGCTGCGGTCAGCAGAAGGGCTACCACGAAACATATCGTGGAGCCGATATCGAAGTGAACCTGCTCAAAAAGGTGCGTGTCGAGATCGCTGTCAATGATGAATATCTTGACTGCACCATTGAGGCGGTTATTGCCGGAGCCCGCTCCGGCAACATTGGGGACGGCAAAATCTTCGTGCAGAATCTCGAGGAGTGTATCCGCATTCGAACTGGAGAAAAAGGTACCGACGCGATCGGCTGAGAACATTAAACAGGGTGCGTCCGCACGGTCTGGATGGGGGAGAGGGCCGGCGGTCGCACCCGATATGAACCGCAACAAGGAGAAATGAGTATGAGAAAAATAATGGTAATGATGACGATGGCCGTGGCCGCCGCGGTGTCCGCTCCGGCTGCTGACGTCAGCGCGTATGTTGACTTTGCCAGCGCGTATGTATTCCGCGGTGTTACGCTGAATAACGGCTTTGTGATGCAGCCGGGTCTGGAAGCCGCCGGTTTTGCAGTGCCGGAAGAATACGGGTCGGTTGCTGTTGGCATCTGGGGAAACTATGACATTGATGACGAGGACGGAGCCGGCTCTGACTTTTCTGAAATCGACTACTATGTTTCCTACAGCCTTCCGGTGGAAGCCGTGGACGTGAGTGTTGGTTACATTGAATATACGTACCCGAACGGCGGAACGGCTGATAAAGAGCTGAACCTGACCCTCGGTTCCGCACTGGGCACCAACGGCCTTTATGCTTCTTTCGGCATCAATTACGGTGTCGGCGGAGCGATTGATGACGTTTGGTACCTCCAGCCTTCCCTGGACTACGAAACAGACATCTCTGACGCACTGTCCGCTTCTGTCGGCGTAAGCGTTGGGTACGTCATTGCTGATGGCGACACCACAGGTTTCAACGATGCGACCGCTTCAGTCAGCGTGGGCTATGCTCTGAATGACAGCTGGTCTGTCAGCGCCGGCCTGACCTACATCGCTCAGCTCGACGAGGCTGTTCTCAGCGACGACGATTACGACGTTGCCGTTGTCGGTACCGTTGGGGTCGGCTGCGACTTCTAATCGAGGCGTCGGCCGAACCCGGAAGCGTCCCGCAGCGCGGGGCGCTTTTTTTGTTTTCCAAGGTTTGGAAAAGCGGTCGCGGTTCCGGTATCTTTTTTTCATGTTTTTCGATACACACGTTCATTTTGATGATTTTGCAGAAGATGGTTCGCTTGAAGCCGTTCTGGAACGCGCTGAAGTTTCCAAGGTTTGGAAAATGCTGGCCGTCGGAGGTTCCCCTGAAGCCAACGAGCTGTCCCTGAAGCTGGTCGGAGAATATCCCGGCCGTATTTTCGGATCGGCCGGTTACGACCGCCATCTGGCCGGAAGCTCCTGCGATTTCCAGAAGCTGCGCGAACAGGCCGCGCGGCCCGAAGTTGTCGCCATTGGCGAAACCGGCCTCGATTATTTTTACGAGGCTGAAAAAGCTGCTGAGCAGAAAGACTTGTTTTTCCAATGTCTGGAAACCGCGAACACCGTACGCAAGCCGGTGATTGTTCACACTCGTGATGCGGACGACGATACGCTGGGTATGCTGACCGATTTTTCCAGGGTTTGGAGAGGGGAGTCGGATCGTATCGGCGTAATTCACTGCTTTACGCGTGATGAGAAGCTGGCCAAAGCGCTGCTCGATCTCGGGTTCTGCATCAGTTTCAGCGGGATTGTCACTTTCCGCAATGCTGACCCGTTGCGCGAAGTGGCCAAAATGATTCCGCCTGACCGAATGCTGATCGAAACCGATTCGCCGTATCTGGCGCCGGTTCCGCATCGCGGCAAACGCTGCGAGCCTGCCTTTGTTGCTGATACTGCGGCGCTTTTGGCGGAATTGCGCGGTGTGTCTATTGAGGATTTGGCGATGCAGGCTGTTCAGAATGCCGTCAATTTATTTGGTGTAAATTAGCTTCAAGTGTCTGTCTGTTAAGTATTTGCATATAAATTTATCCCATACATTTAAATGTATGGGATAATCAGATATAAAAAAACCGCCCGGTGAAGGGCGGTTTTCGTATTTTCCAAGGTTTGGAAAACTTACGCTTCGAGCTTGCGAAGCGCTTCAGTCGCACGTTTTTTGCGGCGAATAGCGGTGTTCTTTGTGACAACACCGCGCTTTACGGCCTTATCCAGCACCGAGCTGTATTCGCGCACCGCAACGCCGGCGGTTTCGGCAACGCCGGCTTCCAGCGCTTCACGCGCTTTGCGCCGGGCAGATCTCACGCGGGTTTTGACCGCGAGATTGCCGATGCGACGGCCCTCGGAAGAGCGCATTCTTTTCTTAGCACTTTTAATGTTCGGCATAATTTAAACCTCAAGTTGATTTGTTTTAACGGGACATGCGGCGTTCGCGCGCTGCGCGGGAACGGGCACGAGCCTGCTTCATACGGCGTTTGTCGCCCGGTTTTTCGTAATACCGGCGTCCACGCATTTCTTTCAGAATCCCCTCGCGGTCGAGGAGCTTTTTCAGGCGACGGAGTCCTTTTTCTACGGGTTCGCCGCGGCGGAGTTTTACTTCACAAGTTGTACTGGCCATTAATGTATTCACCCCCTCGATCTGTTCGAGGTTGATTTTTCAAAAGAGCGGAGAAATTAGGGTACTGCTGTGTGTTTGTCAACATCAGGTCAGTAGATTCTCGTCTTCCGGGTGATGTTTGGTTTTGAGCTTTTCAGGCCTCCACGGAACATGGCTGAGAATGAAAGAGAGCAGTCGGGTGACGAACAGGATGCCGCCGCCGAAGAGAAGCAGGGCTTTGATTGGATAAGCGCCGTATGCCCGGGTGAAGTCCTCGAGCAGGGCGCCGACGAGCATGATCAGAAGGACGGCTGGGGTGATGACGCGAATGCAGATGTCCCAGACCGGCCAGAGGCGGATGCCGCCGGAGTTGTTGACGTGGCGACGCATGACCTGCGATTTGAGCAGCCAGCCGATCAGGATGCATTCGAGTATGCCACCGATGATCAGGGCGTAGTTGTTAATGAAGTGATCAGCAATGTCGAGAATCAGCAACCCGGCGCGGGTCGTGAACGGGATGGAGCCGATCAGTCCGAGAGAGCAGATGATGGTGGTGGCCTTTTGGCGGCTGATGACGAATTTATCGCAGATGGAGCAGCTGAAGGCTTCGGTTAGGGAAATCATGGATGAAATTCCGGCAACGATAAGGACGAGAAAGAAGAGAGCGCCGAAGAGCTGGTTGAGTATCGGGAGCTGGTTAATGGCTTCCGGATAGACCACGAAGGCGAGGCCGGGGCCGCTGGTGATGGCTTCGTCGAACGGAACTCCTTTGGCGTTTGCCATAAATCCGATGGTTCCGAAGACGGCAAAGCCGGCGATGATGGAGTAGAGGCAGTTGAGTATACAGGTGGTCAGTGCGTTGCCGGTGATGTCGGTTTTTTTCGGCAGATAACTGGCGTAGGTAATCATGATGCCGAAGCCGAGCGACAGGGTGAAGAAGATCTGTCCGAAGGCGGCGACCCAGACTTTGCGACCTTCGGCGGTGTTGAGGGCGATTTTTGAGAGATCTGCTTTGAGGTAAAACTCCCGGATGGCTTCCCGCGCACCGTCGAGTCTCAGGGACCAGCCGACGAGGATGAGCGTCAGAATGACCAGCAGCGGCATGAAAATCATGCTGGCTTTTTCAATGCCGCGGCTGACTTCGCGGTAGCAGATGGTCCAGCAGATGGCCCAGGCCCCGGCGGTTGCGGCCAGAACGGGCCACCGGATCCCGCCGAGGGTAAACGGGCTGTCACTGAGCTGGAGGAATTCACCAAAGAAGAAGCTTTGGGTGTCTGTTCCCCATCCCAGGGTCAGAGAGAGCCCGAAATAGTTGATGCACCAGCCGATGACGGCGGCATAAAAGAGGTTGATGCCGAAAAAGGCGACAACGGGCATCCACCAGCCCAGCGGCTCCCAGAGAGGGTTGATGCGCGCAAAGGCCAGCGGAGGGGAGGCTTTTTCGCGATGTCCCAGCGAATATTCGAGAATCATCAGCGGAACGCCGGCGCAGAGCAGGGCGACCAGATACGGAATCAGGAAAGCGCCGCCGCCGTTTTCATAGGCCATGTAGCTGAAGCGCCAGATGTTGCCCAGTCCAACCGCCGAACCGATCGCGGCCAGCAGAAAACCGATTTTGCTTCCCCACAAGCTTCGTTTTTCTGCCATGACTGCCTCTTAGTTGCGGTGTCGGAAGGTGATGCGTCCTTTGGTCAGGTCGTACGGAGACATTTCCACGGTAACGCGGTCTCCGACAGCAATGCGGATGAAGTATTTACGCATCTTTCCGGAAATGTGAGCCAGGATCACGTGTCCGTTTTCCAGTTTGACGTTATACATGGTGGCAGGAAGCACTTTTTCCACAACTCCCTCGAATTCGAGTACATCTTCTTTAGCCATAGAGCCTTTTCCTTGGTTTGTTTCAGAAATATCAGGCCGATGCTACACGCCGATGTTTTCAATGCAAGTTTTTGGCACTTTGAACTTTAAGGCACTACCGGAGGGCGGTACCTTTCCAGCCCACGAAAGAAACTGCCTTTAATAAGGAATACTGTTATGGAAGAGCTTAAAAAATCGACTGTTTTTGAAGGTCCGGAAGGCCCGGTAGTGCTTGTCATTATGGACGGGGTCGGAATCGGGAAAAATCCGGAAAGTGATTATGTGAAGATTGCCAGCACGCCCAATTTGGACTGGTTGCGCGAGAATGCAGTTTATACCGAAGTAAAAGCGCACGGCAAAGCTGTCGGCCTGCCGGATGACGGCGATATGGGGAATTCAGAAGTCGGCCACAACGCGATTGGATGCGGGCGCGTGTTCTCTCAAGGTGCGGCGCTGGTCGGCGATGCAATTAAAAGCGGATCAATGTTTGATGGTGCTGTCTGGAAAGAGCTGGTTGCCAATGCGGTTGAAAAAGATTCCGCATTGCATTTTATCGGGCTGTTTTCCGATGGAAACGTTCATTCGAACCTGAACCATCTGGAAGCCATGCTGAAGAAAGCCAAAGAAGAGGGTGTCAAGAAAGCCCGTATTCATGCGCTGATTGATGGCCGCGATGTTCCGCCGACCTCTGCACTGGAGTATGTCGACCGCTTTGACGCGTTTCTGGCAGAGGTCAATGACGGCACCGTTGACTACTGCATCGCCTCCGGCGGCGGCCGTATGAACATCACCATGGACCGCTACGATGCGGACTGGAGCATGGTCGAGCGCGGCTGGAATGCTCATCTGAAGGCCGAAGGCCGCACGTTTGCCTCTATGCGCGAAGCGATCGAGACCTTCCGTGCTGAAAAACCCGGCATTCTGGACCAGGACCTGCCCGCCTTTGTCATCGAACGCGACGGTGCCCCGGTTGGTCCGATTATTGACGGCGACTCGGTCATTTTCTTCAACTTCCGCGGCGACCGCTCGCTGGAGATCACCAAAGCATTTGAAGCGGACGAGCTGACCGAGTTTGATCGCGGTCCTAAACCGGATGTGATTTATGCGGGGATGATGCAGTATGACGGCGACCTCGATGTTCCGAAAAAATATCTGGTTTCCCCGCCGGCGATTGACCGCACCATGAGCGAGTACCTTTCCGCATCCGGCGTAAAACAGTTTGCCGTTTCGGAAACGCAGAAATACGGTCACGTGACCTACTTCTTCAACGGCAACAACTCCGGTAAATTTGAAACCGAAACGTGGAAAGAAATTCCTTCCGACGTCTGCCCGTTTGAAGATGCGCCGCGCATGAAAGCCGATGAAATTACGGAAGAGGTGGTTGCTGCTATTAAAAGCGGTGAATACAAATTTATTCGCCTCAACTACCCCAACGGTGACATGGTTGGGCATACCGGCGTTGTTTCCGCAGTCAGAGTTGCTGTGGAAGCTGTGGACGAAGGTGTTGGCAAAATCATGGAAGCGTTGAAGGAAGCCAACGGCATCATGGTTTGCTCTGCGGACCATGGTAACTCCGACGATATGTGCGAACTGGATAAGAAAACCTTTGAACTGAAGCTGGACGACGAAGGAAAGTGCAAGCCCAAAACCGCGCACTCCCTCAATCCGGTTCCGGCGATTGTTTTTGACCCGTCCGGAGTTTCCAACGCTCGGAAAGCGGATGTTGAGGATGCGGGAATTGCCAATCTGGCCGCGACCTGCATTACGCTCCTCGGCTACGAGCCCCCTGCGGATTACACCCCGTCGCTGGTAACCGTCGGTTAATTCCAGACTCTGGAAAAAAACCGCCGGCTTCAGCGAGAGCTGTTTCCAAACCTTGGAAAGCAGCGTTCTTCAGGCCGGTTCTTCGGGGGCAAATTTCCTGAATATTGCGGTTTACAAGGGAGGGGGCGCTCTGTATATTGCGGCGCTCAAATAGAGACAGACAAAAAAGTAAGAGTTTTATAGAAGGAGCCTACAGTGGATCAGGCAGCTACAGCGGAAATCAAAAAAGAGTACCAGAAAAATGATCGCGACACCGGTTCGGTGGAAGTGCAGGTTGCACTGCTGTCCAGCCGTATCGCAGAATTGACCGAGCACCTCAAGGTGCACAAGAAAGACCACAGCTCGCGCCGTGGCCTGATTACAATGGTCAATAAACGCCGCAAATTACTTAGTTATCTGACGAAAAAAGATGCCGCGCGCTATCAGGAATTGATCAAGCGCCTTGGCCTCCGTCGCTAAGTACACGCCACGCCAGCCCCGCACTTCTGCGGGGCTGTCTTGTTTAACGCCTGTTTCACAGGCGAGAACCGCCCCGGTTTGGGGTTTTTCCACGTTACAGAGGTTTATGCATCCGGCCTCGCTGGCTCCCGGAAGTAATGGATGCAGAAGGTAAAAGAAATGAAAGATACAGTAAAAGTAGAGTTCGAAGTCGGCGGCATGCCGATGAGCTTTGAATCCGGAGTTCTCGCCCAGCAGGCTGCTGGCGCCGTCTCCTGCCAGTTCGGCGGCAACGTCGTCTTCTCGGCGGTCACTGCCGCCAAAGAGCCGCGCGAAGGATGCGACTTCTTCCCGCTTCAGGTTGAGTACCGCGAAAAATTCTATGCCGCGGGTCGTTTCCCCGGTGGATACTTCAAACGTGAGTCCCGTCCTTCCGAACAGGAAATCCTGACCGCCCGCGTAACCGACCGTCCGATTCGTACACTTTTCCCGGAAGGGTTCTACTGCGAAGTGCAGATCAATAACATGCTGATGGCCTCTGACTGCACCCGCGAGTGCGACTTCCTCAGCATTAACGCCTCCAGTGCCGCGCTTATGCTCACCGACCTGCCGTTCGGCGGCCCGATCGGCGGCGTGCGCATCGCCCGCATCAACGGCGAATTCGTTGTCAACCCGACGCACGATGACATGCTGAAGAGTGATCTCGACCTCACTTACGTCGGTACCGCCGACAAAACCATGATGATCGAAGGCTCTGCCGAAGAAATCAGCGAAGCAGACTTCATTGCTGCGATGAAAACCGCGCACGAAGCCATTCAGCCGATTATCGCCGCTCAGTTCGAACTGCGCAAACAGCTTGGCCTGCCGGAATGGAAAGTTGAACTTCCCGCCAAAGACACTACGCTGCTCGACAAAGCACGCGAAATCGGTGCCGACAAGCTCAGCGATATCCTGATCGAAGGCGATAAGCTGAAACGTCAGAACGCAGTCAACGGCCTTAAAGCTGAAATCAAAGAACAGATGGTTGAACTCTTCCCGGAAATGACCGAGGACGAATACTTCCATGCTTTCCACGAGCTCGAAATTGAAGTGACCCGCGAAAACGTGCTCACCAAGAAGATGCGCATCGGCAAACGCGGTTTCGATAAAATTCGCGAGCTGAAAGCTCAGGTTGGCATCCTGCCGCGCGTTCATGGCTCCGCCATTTTCAACCGCGGCGAAACTCAGGCGCTTGCAACCGTCACCCTCGGCCCGAAAAAAGATTCGCAGTCGATGGACGCTGTGACCGGCGGACCGAACGAAAAAAGCTTCATGCTGCATTACAACTTCCCGCCCTACAGTGTCGGTGAGTGTGGACGCCTTGGGTTTACCGGTCGCCGCGAAATCGGTCATGGTAACCTGGCTGAACGCAGTCTCGTTCCGATCCTGCCGAAAGACTATCCCTACGCAGTGCGCGTTGTGTCCGAAATCATGGGATCCAACGGGTCTTCCTCCATGGCCTCCGCCTGTGTTGGTACGCTCGCTCTCATGGACGCGGGTGTTCCGATCAAAGCGCCGGTTGCCGGAATCTCTGTCGGCCTTTTCACTAAAGGGGAGCAGTCTGACCTCGTGATCGATATTCTCGGAACTGAAGACCACTGCGGCGACATGGATTTTAAGGTTGTTGGAACCCGCGAAGGAATTACTTCCTTCCAGGTCGACCTCAAAATTCCGGGTCTCAACTGGGACCAGGTCACCGGCGCTTTCGAAATGGCCCGCAAAGGTCGCCTCGAAATTCTCGACTTCATGCAGACCGTTATCGACGCTCCGCGCTCAGAGATGAGCGAACATGCTCCGCGCGTTGAAATGATCAAAATCGATCCGGAAAAGATCGGTGCCCTGATCGGTCCAGGCGGCAAAGTCATCCGCGGCATTACAGAAACCTACGGCGTGCAGATTGACGTTGAAGAGGACGGAACCGTCAGCATCTTCAGCAACGACGGCATTGCCATGAAAGGCGCTCTCAAAGAAGTCAACGGCATCACTGCCGAAGCTGAAATCGGTAAGCTCTACGAAGGAACCGTCAAAACCATCCGCGACTTCGGTGCCTTTGTTGAAGTGCTGCCGGGTAAAGACGGCCTCGTGCACATTTCCGAACTCGCTGACTTCCGCGTCGGTAAAGTGGAAGACATCTGCAAAGAGGGCGACACCATGTGGGTCAAGGTTCTCGATGTGGACCGCGACGGTAAAATCCGCCTCAGCCGCAAAGCGGCCATGGCAGAGATGGACGCCGAAGCCAATGAAGAAGAGACGGGCGAATAAGCTTTTTCTTTTCTCATGCAAAAGCCCTTCCGCACGCGGGAGGGCTTTTTTTGTTTTCCAAGGGATGGAAACTGCTGGAACAGGCTGAGCCCGCTTATTCTGTGAGGCTGACTTTGATCTGATAAAAACCGGATTCTCCGGTGGTGTGAAGAGTGTCGGTCCAGCTGTTGGCCGGCGCGTCTACGACGGAGATCGGCAGAAAGTCGTCATCCAGAGATGCGGCCCAAAGAATGGTGTAGGTGCGTCCGGAAACCGCGTTCCAGTTCAGCACATAGTGTCCGTTACCGTCGATTTGTGTCTCGGTGATCATAAAAAAGATATTTTTATCGGTCATGTCGGTTCCCGCGATAATTTCTGCGGCATTGATGATCCGGTCTCCGTCATCATCGGCGTCGGGGTTCACGACTTCGCAGGTTCCGACGGTACGATCTCTGGACGTGCGCGCAAGCAGGTGGGTGTCGCCAGATTCGGTCCAGAGCATGACAATGGGCGTATCGGCGTCTGAACGGATGTTTTCGAAGCTGATCTGCATCCAGCGACTGCCGTTGGACAGCTCATACAGGTTGGCGTAGTGCAGGCCGGGAAAGTTATTGGTGATACTGCTTTCCGTAGCTACGGAAAGCTGTTCCGCGGTGATGGTTCTGCCTTCATCCGGCATTTCGATTTTCCATGTGCTGTCTTCCTCCCACAGGAGAATTTCCGGGTTTGAGCGGATGGAGGCGGAGCTGTTGTACGATGTCTGCCGCCACCATTCCCCGTTTTGAAGATGCAGGAATTCGCCGGTTCCGAAACCGTAAAATTTACCGTTGATGGAGGTGCGGATGACGTCTGCGAGCTGCTGCACCTCCACGTATCCGGGGGCGCCGGAACCTTCAATGTACATGCGCCATGTTCCGGTCTGCAGATAGTTGGTGAGTGTGACGGTCGGGCGGTAGAGGGTTTCGATGGAACTGTCGGCAGTGGTCTGTTGCCAGAACTCGCCGTTGGCTAAGGCAAAGACTTGACCCTTGTTCCAGCCGCGGAAGTAGCCGTCAATTTCTGTAGGAGTCATGCCGGCGTTTCTGACAACCGTTTTGGAGACTTCGCAGGTGCCGATGAGGGCATTATAGCGGTCAAGAAAGCGTATGAACGTAGTTCCGTTTTCCGTCCATCGCCATGCGGTGACCGGAGCGGCGGAAGAGTTGACGTTTTCATAGTTAATCTGTTCCCAAACGGTTCCGTCTTCGAGTTGATAGATATTACCGTTGTGCAATCCGGAGAAGGTGCTGATAAGCATGCTCTCTGTCACGTTGATCTGTTCAACGGTAGTGTAACTGGCGACATCTTCAATAAACATCCGGTCTTTGCCCAGGACATTGGTGACCGTGACTTCCGGTTTCCAAAGTCTGGAGCTGAGTGTTTCTCCTGCCCCTCCGGTATTGCGCCAGAACTGCCCGTTGCCCAGTTTGACAATGGTGTCCGGTTGCCATCCGTAGAAATATCCGTCTATATTGGCGCTTCTGGAAACGGTCAGGTCAATCAGCTTTGTGGTTGTTCCGGCATCCCCGGATGCGAAAAAGCTGATTGTGTAGACTCCGGATGCCGGATTGTTCCAGCTGAAGACGCTGGACACGCTGTTGGTCCCTGTGGCCGGATTAAAAGATGCACTCACCGGTAGATTGGTTGCCGAAATGGTAATTTCATCTGTACGTACGGTGTTGACTGCGGTGACGATCAGGCTGAGTTCTGTGCCGGGGAAAATAAACGTATCTTCCAAGCCTTGGAACTGCGGTTTCGGACCGTGTTCTCCCGGGGTCATGCTGTTGGTGCTTGCGCCGGTGGTAATGGACCATTCCGAGGCGGTCCAAGTGGGGTTCGGTTCCAGTATATCGTTGTTTCGTACGGCCCGGCTGTCTTCATAGTCCCACTCGGTATCGGTTCCGTCGATGTCGAGTTCCCCATAGATATCCACGAGCGTTCCGGAATCATGATCCCCACCGATATATAGGAAATATACATCATCGCCGTTTCCGCTTACTGAGCTGCTTTCCTGATCCGGCGTAGTGCCGTAGGCCGCTTCAAAATCAGCAGCACTGTTGGCAATGACCCAGGTGGAAGCTGGAGCAATGGAGCCGGTCAGAGATAGGTCGCCCCAGGAGCTTCCTCCATTAACCTGTTTGCTGAGAACCCATTCATCAGCACTCAGGTCGATGGTGTTGGTCCCTGCGTTGTAGAGTTCAACAAAGCGGTATGCGTCGCCACCGTCATCGCCGGGGTCCGCAATTTCTGAAAACATGAGCCGGGGTTTTTCAAGGACGGTGATGGTAACGGTTTCGCTGTCTGATCCGTCTTTGTCTGTCGCGAAAAACGTTACCAGATATTGACCGGCCGGAGCTGCAGTGCTCCATGTGAATGTGTTGTTTGTGAAAACGGCTCCGAGCGGCAGATTTAGTGCGCTGTATGAGATGGCATCTCCATCTGAAAGATCGGACGCAGAGATGGGGAAGGAGATGGTCCCGCCTTCCATTCCTCCCTGGTTTCCGATGACACTGAGCACCGGCGGCACATGATAGGCTGCGCCGGGATCCATATCGTTTGTTGTTGCTCCGCCGACAATCGTCCACTCGGAGGCGATCCATGTTGCGGCCGGTCCTGTTGCCGAATGGTTACGGACGGCTCGGCTGTCGGTGTATTCCCATTGGGTGTCAGTTCCGTCGGTGTCGAACTCACCGTAAATATCCATGAGTGTTCCGGACGAATGATCTCCGCCGGAATAAAGGAAATAGGCATCATCCCCGGTTCCGCTGATATCGTTGTCGGACTGGTCCGGCGCAACTCCGTATGCTTCCTGGAATTTGGAAGAGCTGTATGCAACCACCCATGTTCCGCCGGCAGGGAGGGTTCCCGAGAGCGCCACATCGTTCCACGAATCTCCGTTTACCTGTTTGCTCAGAGTCCATCTGCCGGCATTCAGATCGACCGTTTCATTTCCTGCATTATAGATTTCCACAAAGCGGTAATCGCCGCCGCCGGTTCCGGCAGGGTCGGCCACCTCGGTGATCATCAGTATGGGTCGTTCTGAGACCGTAATGGAAATGGTTTTGCTGTCTGATCCGTCTTTGTCGGTTGCAAAAAAGGTGACGGAATAGACTCCGGCCGGTGCGGCGACCGCCCAGTTGAAGGTATTAGAGACCGTGCCGGCGTTTGTGGCCGTGTTAAACCCCGAGCCGGGCGGCAGGTTGCTTGCGGAAAGAGTGATGAGATCATTGTCTGTATCGGTGGCCCAGACCGGGACGCTCAGTGAATTGCTGATTGCAATTGAAATGTCTGAGAGCGAGGACAGTACCGGCGGAATGTTTGTCGGCGAAGGGCCGTTGTCTTCTGCGGAGACGTCATCAATATACAGATATCCCGAACCGCTTTTTTGAAACCTGACATAAATCGTTTCAGGGGAGGAGAGCGTGATGATGTGTTCATTCCACTGTTCGGTGTTTCCGGAAAACGGACTGCCGGTAACAGCTGTCCACGGTCCGGAGATGCCGGGTGATGTTTCAATGATAATATCTGGATCGGCGGAGGTGGTGTATGTCCAGCAGGTCAGGACCTGTGCATTGGTGAGCGGAGGAGTGATCAGATAATCCGTGGCGGCACTCAGGTAGACGCTGTTGGTTCCCTCATGAGCATATGCGGTTTTTTGATCTGCAGAGTTCTGAGTCCATCCGGAGGGCGGAAAGGTTTCTTCAAAGGATTCCTTCAGAATTATTTCCGCCGAAACACCGCCGCCGAGAACAACAGCGATGAACAGCAGGGGGTGAAGCCTTTTCTTCATATGTTTCCAAATATTGGAACTTTTTCTCAAATGTTTTCCTGTCTTCGGAAAACCAGTTGTCGGTTATGGCATCGGGCCGACCTCCAGCTTATAAAAACCTTCGGTGTCTGCGGTTCGCCCTTGATCCGTGTCGGTCCAGCTGTTAGTCGGTGCGCTGACGGTGGCCAGCAACCGGAATTCATTCGTGAGCGATTCTGTCCACCAGATGCCGTAGTTATGACCGGAAACGGCGTGCCAGTTCAGGGTATAGAATCCGTTGGTATCAATTTCCGTGCCGGAAACGTGGAAGTAGGACTCGGTGCTGTATAGGTCTGTGCCGGCAATCAGCTCATCGCCATTGATCATTCCGTCTCCGTCTGTGTCTGCTTCCAGGTCGACCACAAGAACTTCGATGCTCGCATAAGTGGTGTCTACATCGCCGTCAGCGGTGAAGGTGACCGCATAGGTGCCTGCGGGCGGGGAGGTCCAGTTCAGCGTGCTGGAAACGGTGTTGAAGCCTGTTTGTGTTGCGAAGCTGGCTCCGTCCGGCAGTGCTGTTGCTGAGAGGGTGATGACATCGGTTCTGACGGTATTGACGGCTGTCACAACCAGGCTCAGATCGTTACCCAGTGGAACCACCTGATTTTCCAATCCGTGGAATTCAGGCGTCGGCCCGTGGATGCCGGGGGTAAACTCGTTGGTGTATGCATTGGCAAGAATTGTCCATTCCGAGGCGGTCCAGACGGGATTCGGCGTCAGAACCGGGTTGTTACGTTCAGCTCGGTCGTTTTCGTAGTTCCATGCCGTCCCTTCTCCATCCGTATCGAGTTCGCCATAGATATCGATCAGCAGTCCGGTGGAGTGGTCACCGCTGTAGAAGAGGACGTAAGCGTCACGTCCGTTGCCGTCAATGTCTGTGTCTTCCTGATCGGGCTCAAACCCGTAGGCGGCCAGAAAATTTGTGGTGCTGCAGGCTACAATGTAGGTTCCGGTTGGTCCGACGGAACCGGTGAGCGCAATATCGTTCCATCCATCACCGTTATCCTGTCGGCTCAGGAACCAGTGGTCTGCTGCCAGATCAATGGCGTTGGTTCCTGCGTTGTAGAGTTCGACAAAGCGGTAGTTGTTGCCGCCGGTTCCTGCGGGATCGGCGATTTCCGAGAGGATCAGCATCGGTTTGTCGAGTACGGTGATCGTGATGGTTTCGTTGTTGTATCCATCCTTGTCGGATGCTGTGAACGTAACCTCATATTCTCCGGCGGGGGCGGCATTGATCCAGGTAAAGGTTCCGTTGGTGAAGACTGCACCAGACGGAAGGTCTGTTGCGCTGAGTGTGGTTAAATCGTTGTCGATTGGGTCGGAGGCGGTGACGGTGAAGCTGAGGGATTGATCTTTAAAAACTTTCCGGTTCCCGACCGGATCGAGAAGTGGGGGCTGGAAGAAGGCTGTTCCGGGGGTCATGTTACTGGTGCCGGCACCGGTGATGTCCCATTGTGATGCAGTCCAGGTCGGGCTTGGGCTGCCGTCGATGGTGTTGCGGACCGCCTGGGAATCGGTATATTCCCAGGCGGTTCCGGTTCCGTTGGTGTTGATTTCACCGTAGATGTCGATGAGGGTTCCTGTGGTGTGGTCTCCGCCTGAGTAGAGAACGTAAGCATCATTTCCGGTGCCGTTGATGTTGTTGTCGGTCTGATCCGGTGCAAAGCCGTAAGCGGATTCGAACAGGACAGCATTGTAGGAGACGATATAGGTATCGGAAGGGTTGACGATCCCGGTGAGAGCCACGTCATACCAGGTGCTTCCATTTGCCTGTAAGCACAGATGCCAGTTTTCGTCGGCAAGATCAATGGACGCTTTGCCGATGTTCTGCAGTTCAACAAAGCGGTAGTTGCCTCCGCTGGTGCCTGCGGGATCGGCGACTTCTGTAATGATCAGAATAGACGGGTGGACGACTGTAATGAGCACCGTCTCCGAGATGTTTGTGGTGCCGTCATCCGCATAAAAAGTGGTGCTGTAGGTCCCGACCGGTGCGGGACTGGACCATAGAAAAGTGCTGGTAACGGTTGCAGCATTGGTGACCGTATTGAAGACGGCCCCGGGAGGAAGATTGCTCGCGGAGAGAATAATATCGTCACCATTGATATCTGCGGCGCTGACTGTGAAGCTGAGTTCGTTGCTGGCAACAACCTGCTGATTTCCACTGGTGGTCAGAGAAGGAGCAATGTTTCCGTCGGGTGTATACAGTTCAACGGCAATGCTGTCCAGCGACCATCCGTTTCCAGCAAGCCCGTCTGTGCCGTCAATACGCAGGACTCCATCGGCAGGGATGTAAATGTCAAACCCATGATCTCCAGTCGAGGTAATGGTTCCTTTGCTGACATCGTCTATGTAGAGGGTCACTTGGTCTGAGCTGGCCCAGCTGGACACTCTGACGTTGGTCAGAGAGACTGCGGTGTCGAATGTAATGTCAATCCATTCGCCAACATCGAATCCGGCAGGGTCATCGAAAAAAAGAGAGGTGTTTAGGCCGAATGTGCTGGTGGTGCGGTTCATTGTCCCGTCTGTGACGGAGAATGTGGCAACCAGACCGTTGTTTGTATACGAGACTGGGCCGGTTTGATCATCCAATGCGCTGTAGAGAGAGGCATCATTAATGAAGTCGAAAAAGAATTCAGCGTGAGCGGTGCAGCAGAAGACGGCGATGAGTATGCTGGTGGCTGTCAGTTTTTTCATTTTTCCAATCCTTGGAACATTTTGTTCTGTTTTTTCAAAATTTGAAAATTCCGACTTTTCTGCCGGATCTATTTTCAATCCTTGGAAGCCGGTGCCTTACGGCTTTGTCTGCCTTTTGACTAGCATAGATTATTCCAGATTCTTTCTGTAACCGGATGAATTTACCTGATTGGCGGTGACAAAAATAAGAAGATTTCGTTTCACGCTGCGTTCCCCTTCGGAGCGGAAAAGGCGTCCGAGCAGTGGGATTTTTCCCAGGATTGGAACGCTGTCTTTGAAGGACTCCATTTGTTCCTTGATCAAGCCGCCCATAGCGATGGTGCTGCCGTCTTCGATGGTGACAGACGTTTCGACTTTGCGGGTTTTAAAAATCGGCTGGTATGCGATCAGCCGGTCCGCGTTTTCGGTTCTGCTTTCTTCGCGGGTGGTTAGGAAGGACAGCAGTTCAGAACCCTCGGATGAGGCGTCCATATCCAGTGATTCATCTCCGTATTCCGGCCAGATAGTTCCAACGTGCTGCTCATCAAAGCCGGTCAGTTCGCGAATCTCCGGTGCGAGTTCGAGATCGATGGTTCCGTTTTCCACATCGACTTCGGGAGTTACTTCGAGCAGGACGCCGGTTTGGTATTGCTCGTAGTCGAGCGGGAGCAGGCTGGGTTGGGCGTAGCGCTCGATGATGACGTCGTAGGCGGTGGGGAAGGAGCGGATTTCGCCGATATGAATGGTGGCGGTTTCGCCGCTTTTTGTGAGAATTTTCGGCGCAGAGAGCAGGTCGGAGCCCTGCTGGCGTTCCAGGGCGCGAATGAGCAGGTCGAACGGGATGTCGCCTTTTATTTTCTGAACGAGCAGTTCTCCTGCGGATGCCGTGAGGCTGTCGGCCAGAGCGGAGCCGGTGTTGGCGTTGAAGGCTTCTCCGCCGGTGCGCAGTGTGTCGGTGAACAGTTTCTGTCCGCCGGGAATGGTGATGGTATCCTCGTTGAGGTAGCTGCCGTTTTCGCCGACGGTCCATTCAAAACCGAGTTCATCAAGAGTGCCTTGGGCGATCTCGATAAACTTGGTTTCAATTTCCACCTGCCGGGCGCGTTCTTCGAGAGCTTTCTGGTTGTAGCGTTTCAGCAAGGCTTCGATTTCAGGCATATACTTGGATGCGTTGTGCACCAGCAGAATGTTGAACTCGGGATTGAACTGGGCGCTGGAGCCTTGCGGGAAGGGAGCGGAGCTGAAAAAACTGCGCACGTCAAGGAGTCCGGAGGGGGCTGCGTCGCCGCCGGTCATGAGGACCATTTTTGCACCGACAGTCGGCATCACATCAAATTCAGCGGAGACCATCTGCTGGGGCGGTTCATAGTTGACGGGGGTCAGTATGACCATGTTGGAACCGATTTCATATTTCATACCGGACATCTGGGTGATGACGTCCAGTGTTTCCTGAACAGACAGATCGGTGCTGGAGAACGTGACAGGCGGCAAGAGTGTTTTTGAGGTGCCAAACACAACCAGATTCACGCCTTTTCCTTCGTCATCCAGTTCGCGGCAGAGCGCTGCGAGTTCGAGGACCACCTGTTGAATATCTGCATTCTGGAATGCGATCGATGGAATCTGGATGGATTCGAGCTTTCTGCGCAGTTCCTGCTGACGAAGATCTTCAGCGGTTGGTTTGCCCGACGAAGTCGGGCAGCCGATGATTTTCCCTTTCGCCTTCGGGGTGTTCCACGCTTCCTGAACGGTCTCGAGCATGCGGGTTCGGGTTGTTATGTAGCTTTGCTTTTCGCGTGCGGTTTGTTGTCCCGCAATTCGGCGCAGCCAGCGGATGGCGGTCGAATTCTGAGGGTCGTCATACAATACAGCCTCAAAGTAGGTTTTGGCTTCTTCCAGATTTCCGCCGCTGAATGCGTCCTTTCCGTGTTTGATCGCTCTTTCTATATCGAGAGGAGGGAGGTCCAGGGGTGTTTTTTCGGCGGATGACATAGATACGTTGGGTTGGTCGAACGCCGGTGTGCTTTGTAGAGGAGGCTGGCTCGTGTTTTCTGCAGGTGTTTGAGTCGGTACGGTTCCCGGTTTGGATAGTGTGGCCATCTCAAAAGATTCGAGGTCATCAAAAATTCCGGAGATGTTGTCTTCTGCATTAAGGGGCAAGCAAAGGAAAGGCGCCGATAATACGAAAAATGTACAGGCTTTCATGATGCCGTTTCTCCGGTTCGTAGCATGGGATGTATGAATGTTTTTAAGATAGTAATATAGTATTTGCGTATCTTCAATGAGTTATTTAATCTTGGCTTTAAATTAATAGAATCATCCGGTTGATTTTTATAATTAGGCCTGCTACTTTTTCGCGCTCAACTTTGCGGAGAGGTGGCGGAGTGGTTGAACGCGCACGCTTGGAAAGCGTGTTTACCCTGAAAGGGGTAACGAGGGTTCGAATCCCTCTCTCTCCGCCATTTCTTCTTTCTTTTCATGCTCAATGATTTTAAGCATGCCCTTTTGTTTCTGAAAAACCGGGCGGCCTTGTCACGGCAGTTTTTGAGCGCATGCTTCCTGTTCTGTTCCCGAATGGGGTTGAGGGGTTGTCTTGCGGCGTTGAGACCTCTGAGGCCTCTGATGCTCTGCGGGGGTGAAGAGTTTTCTCAGATCGGGAAGGCACAAAAAAAACGCGCAGTCTGCGCGGTTCTGAAAAAGGTGGCGAGGATGACGAGACTCGAACTCGCAACCCCCAGCGTGACAGGCTGGTGCTCTAACCAATTGAGCTACACCCCCACCGAAAGAGCGAACAGAATAGTCAGACCGTTTTTTATTTCAAGCGGAAATTGCATAAAAAATACCATGAATTTATTTTTCTTCGAAAATGCGGGCTTTTTAGAAGATATCAGGGGAGATTGACCCGTTTGATAAAAATAAAAAAGCCCCGGAATATCCGGGGCTTTGCCGATGATGCGGGATAAAAAACTACAGATCGTTGTAGTAAACCACCTCATCGTTGATGGCAAAAATCTTGGCTTTTGTGAACACATTGTGTTTTTTGCGGGCCTTGTCGCATTTGATTGCGGCATTTTCAGCGGCTTCGCGAAGGGTGCCGCGATCATGATCGTAAGCACACGCCCAGCGTCCGCCTGGGTCTACAGCAACAACCAGCACTTTTTGGCCTGGTAATTCTTTGTATTTGAGGAAATAAGGGTTGAATTCTTCCGGCGGTCTCAGCCGGACTTCAAATTTTTCACCGTCAGATGTAGCACATCCAAAGATGGTTGAAAGAATGACGGCCAGTACGGCGAATTTAACAAACAGCTTCATGAAAACCTCCGGTTGGATTAATTGTCAGCATAAAAGCTGAAAACTCTGAAAGAGTCAATGTCAAAGCCGTTGGCTGGGATATTGAGAATGCAATAAATACAGCAAATCAGGCCTTGATTCTTATTGGTGAGAAAGCAACTTCTGATCAGAGAAGATGCTTGAGATGAAAATGATCGGCTTTCAGCGGAGATTCTGGATAAAGCATTAAAAGCTGTTTTTTAAGGAATAGTTTTTGCTAATGAAACGGGTAAGTTTTATTAATAAAGTATATTTAAGGATCAAAATATGGCGGTAATGGGTGACAGAGTTCCGATGTTTAAGTTGCGACCGTATCACAGCCTGCTGATTGCGGCTTTGTTTTTTGCAATCGTTGGTGGGCTGCTTTCTGCGTATTTTATGGTGGAAGATGCTTATGAGTCGGAAGCCCGTCGCGGTCTGTTTTCTCTGATTGTAACTGGAATTCTTGTGCTGATTTTAGTCATCGCAGCTTTTTCCAGATACCGATTCAGTCACCTCAAGCATCACCGTCCGGGATATAAACGCGGTTAGGCATTTTCCACGTTGACATTCTTTCTGAATTTCGCATAATCCCGCCTCTTTTTTCGAGCCAGTGTAGCTCAGTGGCAGAGCAATTGATTTGTAATCAATTGGTCGGGGGTTCGACTCCCTCCACTGGCTCCAATCTTTACCCCTGTTTCGGTTAACGCTGACAGGGGTTTTGTTGTTTTTGGTGTGTTTTGCGCCTGTTGCTTTACTTCCTGACCTTTGGCTTTATTTCAGGATGTTTGACCAAAGTTTGACCAAAGTTTTGTGAAGTTACTGGTGATCTGTCTGTCCTCTGCCGCCGTGGGAGGGGTAAGGGGGTAGGGGGTAGGGGGAGGAGGGGTCAAAACTACTTATATAATATATAAATAGTCTCGGAAAAATATTTTCAAAATTTTGGCTTAACGGTCAGGGACTCTGCTTTTCCCTTTTCGGTCCTATCCGAGTCTTATAGGATGTAGCCATGAAGGCAATTCTACGGGATGTGGCTATTGTTGCTCTGGTGGTCGTCGCAGCAGGAGGATTCTCACTCTACGAAACCGCAGAGGTAAAGATCCTGTTTGACGAATACAACGAGCCCCAACGCGATGAACTGTTTATGGTTCACAAAACATATTGGGGGCTTAAAACTGCCACCTACAAAATGCGGCTTTCTACCGGTGGTGAATGGCAATATCAAAACGAGGACAGCAGTTGGTCAGGGTTCATCTACAGCCATTTTCACCAACTTATTGGTTTTGATTTGGACAAGTATCCACGTCCCTAGACGGATATGTGTTTGATAGCGGCAGTGTGGCTACTCTGGCTGATGAAGTATGGCTGGCTCAACGGGTCATAGAATCTCTTGCAGGAGCTTATTTATAACTAAAGACCACAACGGCGGGAAAAACAAGCATTTTTCCAAAGTTTGACCAAAGTTTTGCTATTTTTATTTCTAAAAACCTTAATAAATTGGCATTTTTTAATTTCGGCAACTTGCTTTGTAATCAATTGGTCGGGTGTTCGACTCCCTCCACTGGCTCCAATCTTATCTTGTAACATGTTGTTGATTAGCTTGTTACAAAATATGTGAACCTTCAAGAATCGTATTTTCTGTCCAGATCTTCCCGGAAGAAAAGCAGCAAAATGAAGGTTCAAGTCCGCTACGTTCAACAACGTGGTCAGTCGTATTTTTTTCGTATGGCTATTCCTCAGCCGCTTCAAGCGCACTACGAAAATCGTTCTGAGATCTCTCATGCACTTCGATCAACGAGTCTGATGGAGGCTCATACACTGGCTCTGGCCCTTGCTACAGTCTACCGGAAGCAGTTCCGTGATTTGAAGGCCGGCAAGCTGGTGTGTGGGATACAGGCAGGTGAAGGATATTTGGATTCCCTGCAATTGAGAGCTGCCAATGAGCTACCCTTGGTTGAGCAGGTTGCTTCGTCTGAGCAAAATGCTGAAAAGCAGATGACCTTGATGGAGGTGTATCAGGAGGTTCGTGGTCTTGGGAAACGTAGTGCGGTTGTTGAGGATGAGCGATTGGCTGCGGTGAAACTGCTGGTTGACTGGTTTGGAGATCGGCCTATCGCTGAGTTTATGATCTGGGTGCGTGAAACAGTATTGGCATTGCTGCAGACAGGGGTACCTTTGGAGCCCATGACAACGCAGCAGTTGCTTGAAATGCTGGAGGATCACGACCTTGTCGAATTGATCCCCGGTTTGAAGGAGGGCGAAGGTATTGACGACAGTCGGCACCTCAAAAAAGCCTTGCGGACGACTGGGCGTAGGTTTGGCGACTTGTTCAAGAACAAAGATCAGATCAGCATTGAAGATATGGTGATCCGCAAGGACACCGAACGTGTTAAGCGTGATGACGGCAAAGGTTATCGAAACCATTCGGTTTACACTTTTGCCAAGGCTGAAGCTGCCTAACTGCCCTTTCTAGGGTTTTTGCCCCTCTGGGATTCGTCCTGGAGGGGCTTTTTTTGTGTAAACAATGTTGGGTTCTCAAAATCAATAGTTTTTGCTTATTCTGTAAAGGTTTGTGGGGGAATTCCCTACAACAGAATTTCTTTACATTGAATTTGAACTACGTACGATCAGTACGTATTTTGATGTTTGGATAAAATTGATTGAAAGTTGCTGTCCAAATGCATCGGACTCTTGGGGCTCATCAGTTTTTCTAAAAAAGTCGGGAAGGTTTCGGCCTCAGCTCCGACTAATCAGGGGCAAATGTATTTTTGAGTAACAGAAGACTGAGAGTTGAGATGAAAAAATGGATATGGATTTTTCTGGGAGTGGTTCTGCTTTCAGTCGCAGCGGTTGAGCTGACTGAGCAACTGCTTGTTGCCCCCAAGACAGTGTCTTCGTGGAGTGAGCTGACAGACTGTTATTATGCAGCCCGAACTGGAATTCCTCCGATCCCTTCACCCGTTGCTTACACAGATATTCTGGAAATGATGTCCAGCAATGAGTGGGACTTTTTGAGCCATGATATGTGGTCGTTTTATCACAGCGGAGGCACCCTGTATGTGGCTGAGGAGTCCGAGCTGGCTCAGTCTTTGCAGCTTCCCATTCAGGTCATGGTGTACGAAGACCTGATGCGGGGAGAAGTGGTAATTTTGGGCTCTACCAACGGTGTTGATTACGAGGGGCTGGCTCTGTTTGATGCACCGGAATGGATGGACTATCAGGCAAACGACCCGCTTGAAAAATACCTGATGGATGAGCTGGGGCCACGACGTATAGTCTGGTCTGCAACTCTGAAGTCCGAAGCGGAGGGCTGGAACGATCTGTTGAGTACGCAGGAGGCGATGGTTGCAGAGCCCATGTCTGTGATGACGTTGTCGGTACCGGAGACAATTACGGATTTCCGAATCGTGCAGGATTCCACCAATCTGTCCGTGAATCTTCCTGCTGAATTTGCCGGGGCTACAATCTCGCTTTACCGAAGCACCAATCTGGTCGAAGGGGGTTGGAGTATGGTTTTGCAAACCAACGCAAGTGGTAGCGGAATGATGGAGCTTGGCTCTGCGAACATTCCCAATTTAATCTATGAAACAAAGGTTTCAACAAATTGGGTGAACTGCGAAAACCACACGATGCCGGGCGAAACCTGCACCAATCAAACCTTGGTTGTCTCTACGAACTTGTCCCAAATTGGTGGAGGGGTGGTGTACTACCGCACCTCGGCCATAAGCACGAATGATGCTGATAGTGACGGACTCGATAATGTGACCGAATACGATATCGGCACGGATTTTCAAGATCCAGACAGCGATAACGACACATTGTCTGATGGAGCCGAAATTGAAATGTATGGCTTGAATCCGTTGAGTGCCGATACAGATGAGGACGGAAGTGAGGATAATGTGGAACTCCTACTGGGAAGAGACCCTTTAGCGTCCGGAGCGGTATCTGGGGACACGGGACTGACTGTATTTGCTCCGCTACAGAACAATTAGCCCCAAGAGAGAAATAATCGATGAAGAAAAGTAGGCCAATCAACGCATGCACTATATTTGCAATCTTTCTGTGGGGCTGTGTTGCCGCAATGGGAAACACTTTGCCAGAGCGCGTTTTGACAGATATGAGCACCGTAGATGTTCTCTATAAATCAGTAAGTGAATATAAGACAAAAACCGGATTTTCAGAAGATGATTACGTAGATCCACCACCATATTCTGGCAGGCGTTATCTGGGTCTCAGCACTATAATAACCAGTTCCTTTAGCGATTTCATTTCTGGGGGAGCTTGTTTTGCGGGGCCTGTTTATTGGAATACACAGGCGTCATGTACATGGGTTACTGAAGAAAGTATTGATTTGTCCAAACACCCGACATGGACATCAACGCCAGGTGACTATCTACAAGTGATATACAGCGGCACGTATCACAAACAAAGGGATACCGCGACTTTAGAGTTTAACTCGCTTGATAATCCCGGCGTGTATAAATACATCGTTAAGAATATAACCGAAAATGCGACACGAAATGCAGAGCTGTCGTGGTCTGGAAAAAAAACCACAAGAACGCAAACAGATTCATATACGTTTGATGAAACTTTTTACAGCTCATCATCTGATGAACACACTGATACCTTTTCGGTCAATGACCCTTGGCTCTATATATCTCCTGAAGTAACGAACTATGTGTTTTTCAATGAGTTTACAACCGCCGCGTTCTGTGCAAAAACGAGGGCCTTGTTGAACACGAAGAGCTATTCTGGGGACTGGGCAGTCGATAATGGCTTTGATCTTGCTTTGCGTAATTTGTGGTACGAAGAGAGTTTGCAGTTAAAGAAATCTATTTATAAAATTCGGGTGCAAACCGATTCGCTTGACCAGGGAGTAAGATACAAGGTGCAGTGGACAGAGATGTTCCTCCCGGAGTGGTATCCCTATGAGGGTGATGTTCAAGTATTACAACATCGGACTTTTAGTTTTGTTGCAACAGGCGGGACAGTCGAATCCCCCGAGTATGAACTGGTTCCTCCAAAACAAAACGGATATGTTCACGTGGTTGTTGATGAGCCTGATTTTGTAATTGATCCGATTCTCTTTGAGGAAAGTTGGCTTCCTCCAGATGAAAAATCAACAACACAGGTTTTCGCCGGAATCAAGAACCCTAAGGATCCGGGCCAGAAAGCTAGCTATTTAAGCCGGATCAGATGGAAAATCCTTCCCGTTAAAGATGGGAAGTTGCTAAGCACATCGATAAGCGGTCAGGGCACGACCGTTGACCTTGCAAAAGCATTGCTGAGAGCTGGAGATGAGACTGGAAGCATTTATGTGATGGCTTACGACAGCGAGAAGCCGGGCGTTTATGCTGTTGAAAAGTTTTATATCGCCTGTGGCCCTTGTTCGGACGGAATCTGTGGAAAAGTAGAAAATGAATGCGTTTCTTTGGAAATTGGGCTGGGCAAAGCCGCAGACGGATCGTCGGCTGGAAGCCTGTCGGTTTTAGAAAAAGAGCCGAATCCTTATATTTACTCTCCGGTTTCACTCCACTACCCAATTGATGAGACTGGGCTGTCCGATGTGATTCGTGATGAGCACGGAACTGTCCGGCAGGTAAAAACCGCCAGCTTGATCGCCGATGTCGTTGTGCCGGAAAATCTGGTGGTGATCACAACAAACGCGAGCTATACGACCACAAATTATGCAGGCTATGAGGTACGCTTGTATGTTCCTTCTGCTGTTGCGGGAACCAGTAATGGGTTGTTCCAGATTGCTGCCGGCGTCGATCCTTACAGAGTGTGGCGAATCGAAGATCCGGAACTGCTGGCCGGCGATGGGGATCAGGTTCGGGTTCGTGAGATTTTAAATGGAATCTCCGGCTCAAAAACAAACAGCAGTTTGTTTGTCTGGGATTCAAGTTTGAATGGATGGGAGCTTCAGAAAGGGGATGGAGCCCAGATTATTAAACGGGGTTCTGTTGTCGCTGGCGACACAGACACACGAACCCTGCTGATAACGGATGCTTTTGGCAATGACGCTACCGAAACCCATAGAGTCTATCGGGACTACTCCTGGGGAACCGTGTTAATTCAGGAAATCCAAGATCCAAATGGCTCGGCCCTGACAACAGATTATACGTATTACAATGACGAAACAGACCCTGCCCGCATGGGAAAACTGGAGTCGGTAAAATATCCCGACGGATCGTGGATAAAATATTTCTATGATGATGAGGGGCGGGAAAGCTCGGTTTGGTCACCGTGGCTTAATGTGACGTTGGAGCAGGCAGCAGCATCAAACTGCAAGCGGGTAGACACCGGCTACGAACCGATAGATTCTGCCGACGTTGCGCAGACAAACAGCTATGTACTTCTAAAGCCGCGAGTGGTGACAGAATACATCGAAGATACGCCGGTGAAAAAAACCGCATATGCCTATTACACCAACGCCACTGAGCGAATTGAAAAAACAGTTGTTTATGATGATCCTGTCTCCGGTAGTTATGCAGATACCAACAATCAGATTTCTACGGCTGTTTATTATCTGGAAGATGATGCGAATGCTGACTTAGCTGACAAAATCAAGCGGACGGTTTCCGCTGAAGGTTTAACCGCGAACTATGGCTACCTCCGAGGAAACTTTTCATGGATTGATCGTACGGCAGGATCGTTTGCTTTCACCGCGAATACCAACGGTGCATGGCTGTGTGAAACCGTAACCAACGGCATTGTTTCGAGTCCGGCTGGAGTGGCAAACAAGACGACCATGGAAGTTTCGTATCGCAACGAATATGGCGGAGTGGAGCTTTCAGAAACACATGTTTACACTGGAAGTTCATATGAACGCATCAGCTGGACGGCCAGCGAATACGATTACAACCTAAGCTACCCGGATGCGGTCGGGCATGTGATCAACCGGTACTTTTCTGACGGAACAATGGAAGAAAACGACTGGAGTTCCTGTTGCGGGCTGGAGGGAATCATTAATCGGCAGGGACAGCAGGAGCTTTACAACTATGATGCATTGGAACGGCGAGACGATGTGACCCGTCTTGGCGAAGGCACTCAACCGGACATCGGTATCATTTATGGGTTTGATGCGGCCGGGCGACAGGTCTCTATGACGGAGGCAGGGGGCGGATTGACCCGAACGACGGCAAGCACCTATGACTTGGCTGGCCGTCTGCAATCTTCGACGAACGAAGCGGGACTAGCCACATCCTACATCTATGAAAATGGCGGCCGCATCAGCTCGGTGACTCTGCCCGGAGGCGCAACACAGGTTACAGAAAACTATATTGACGGTCGCACCAAGCGGGTTTCCGGATCGGCTGTTATCGAACAAACCTATGAATACGGCTTTGACGGAACCAATCTGTGGACAAAGGTTTATTCCGGCCCGCTGGGCCCCGGCTCGCCCCGATGGGAAAAGACGGTCAGCGATGCCGACGGAAAACCACTGCGCACAGAACGTCCCGGCTTTGGCGGAGTTTTGTTAACCACGAAATACACGAACAACACAAAAGGACAGCTGGTCAAAATTGAGGAATTTGAAGGGACGGCTTTAAAACGTGTCACAATCAATGAATACGATGATCTGGGCAACGTTGTTCGCTCCGGCCTGGATGAAGATCAGGATGGAGTTCTGGAATTGGCGTCCATGGATCGCATCACCGATACGGATTTCAGCTATTGGAATGACTGGACAAACTGGTGGCAACGCTCCACGTCGGTTTCCTACCCCAAGGGCAATAACGCTTTTGCCCTCACCAATTCCGTTACCAAAACCCGGCTGACCGGCCTGGGCTCAGCCGGAACGAATGGAATCCTGACAGGTGAAAGCGTGAGCAAAGACGTATTTGGCAGCGAAACCGTATCCGAGTCGTGGGTGAGCAGGACGAACAAGACCATCACACAGGTTGTCGATATTCCGACATCTACAGATGATCAAATCAGCATCACGGTCAACGGCCTGCTCCAGTCTGTTCAATCTGCGTCGGGTGGCGGAACGGTTCAGTACGGCTACGATGGTCTCGGCCGCCAAACCACGGTGGTTGATCCCAGAATTGGAACAGCCACTACGCATTACAATTCCAAAGGCCAGGTTGATTGGACGGAAGATACGCACGGAGTAAAAACCGGATATGCCTATGATTCTGAAACAGGGCAACGTTTTTCCAGTTCCATTACTAACGGCTCTGAAATCATCACGACCTATACCGAGTTTGATGATTTAGGCAATTTGGTTCATCAGTGGGGATCTGCCGCTTATCCTGTAGCTTATGATTATGACGATTTCGGGCAGAAAACCCATCTGCACACCTATAGGGGCGGAAGCAACTGGATTGCCTCGGTTTGGGCCGGAGACAGCGAACAAGCCGACACCACAGAATGGCTCTACGACCAGACCACCGGACTTGTCACAAACAAACTTTACGCTGACGGCAAAGGCCCGTCCTATACCTACTGGCCGGACGGAAAACTCAAAACCCGGACGTGGGCCCGGTCCGACGGCGGACAGCCACTAAGCACCACCTACACCTATGCGGATACCGGGGAGCTGCTGTCTACAGATTACTCAGATGACACAGATGATATTTCCTGCACCTATTACCGAACTGGACAGCAGAAAACCGTAACGGATGCCCAGGGCGTACATTCATTCGAATACACGGATGAGGGATTACTGGATGTTGAAAAACTCGACGGCGTTGAAGTCATTGATCGCAAGCATGACTCTTTTGGCCACAATGCCGGTTATGATGTAGACGATGCTTCCAGCTTCGTCAGCTATGGCTACGATTCTTACGGCCGTTTTTCAGTTATTACTTCAACTGTTGACTCTGCGAGCTCAGTGATTGATTACTCATACGTTCCTGATACGGGACTGATTTCAGGTTATACAGCCCATACCGAGGGATCTGCTGCTTCACTTTTTGTTACAAAAGGTTATGAGTCTGATCGCAATATAATTTCCGGGATTACAAACCAGGTTGTCGGGGGAACGAATGCGGGGGTAATTTCCTCATTTACGTATACAAACGATGATCTCGGAAGAAGAACTCGAAGGGATGATGTTCGAGGCGGGTTGCATGCTCAAGATTCCGCGCTTTATTCCACGTATTGGAATTTTGGATACAACAGCCGGTCAGAAATGACCAATGCAGTGCGTCGTTTTTCTGATTCTACTCCCGTTGTCGGGCAGTCGAAATCTTATCAATATGACAGTATAGGAAATCGAAAAAATGTAGACGCGACGTCCCCGTCGCGTTCCGAAGTCTACACGGCAAACGAGTTAAACCAGTACACGTCCCGAATGATCCCCGGCTTCGTAGACGTAAGTGGCATCGCCGCAACCAATGCAACCGTTACCGTGCGTGACGCCGCTCATGCTGAGCTGCCGGTCCCTGTTACGCGACAGGACGATTATTTCTACACCGCGTACTCTGTGAGCAACTCGACCGCTGCATTCACCAACTCGCTGGAAATCAATGCCGTCATCAATCCTCCGGGCACAAACGACCCTGACATTGTGGAAACCGCAGTGCGACCAGCCTTCGTCCCGCAAACACCGGAACAGCTCCAATACGATGATGACGGAAACCTGACCACAGACGGCAAAAATATTTATGTGTACAATGCCGAGAACCGCTTGGTTCTAGTTTCAAATTTCCAGTATCAAGTTTCTTATTCTTACGATTACCAAGGCCGAATGTTCAAGCGCACAGTCAACGGCGTTCAACATGATTACCAGTGGGATGGTTGGAACATCATTCGCGAGACATCGCACAGTGCAACCAACGTATTCACTTGGGGGCTGGATTTGAGCGGATCGCTTCAGGGAGCAGGTGGTGTTGGCGGCTTGATGTCTGCCAGCCTTGGTGGAACAAACGTCTTCTATGGCTTTGATGCCAACGGTAACGTAACGGATCTAGTCAGGTCCGATGGCTCGGTTGCAGCCCAATATGACTACGATTCTTTCGGCAATCTGCTGATTGATAGCGCAACCATTTCTGGCAATCCGTTTAAGTTCAGCACCAAATTCTGGGAACCAGAGACGGGACTCCTACACTATGAGCTTCGCCCATATCTTCCAAAGATTGGAAGGTGGCTCAGCCGTGACCCGATAGAGGAAGATGGGGGGCTAAATCTTTATGTGTTTACTAAAAACGCAGTTGTTAACTCTTTTGATCTTCTTGGGGCGGCTGAGTTTGTGGAAAGCCCCACGCCAATTCCAAAAATATCCTACTCATTAATACACCGAGATGATGGTTTGTTACGCAAGGCTACTCAGTCTGAATATTTGTTTTATTCTGTAGGGGTCGGGTTGTTCAATCAATCTTCAGTAGCGAAGACGTTGCTTAAGCAATTTATGTTAAAAGAAGGTGAAGGTTTATTGCTGAGCGCACAACAACTGAGGTTGGCGAAACCAGAAATCAGAACAGTTTTGCTGGATCAAATCATCAAAAGTAAGCGCAGAGATTCTGATTTATTTATTCTTAAGGCAACATGGATACCTGCCGCTGCAAATGAAAATGGAACGTTTGGTCGGGCTTGGGCTCGAATTGGTGGTGAGGTTTGTTTGTCTAATGATGACGAGTCTTGGTCTTTCGATGGCGAAGTGTTTTTTCATGACTTATATGATTTTGATTCCGCACCGCCCTCTTGGAGTGATGCTCATTTGCCAGCTCCATCCTGGCCCTTCCCGTACCCCTATAAGCGAAGCGGAGGAACCGGCGGTGCTGGCGATAAGGTAAAATGGGCGGAGAAACATATCCCCGGTGTACCATTTTATGTGCGTAGTGTGGTCGTCAGAGTCCGTGGAGAAAGTTCCACCGGCTTCTTAAATCTGAATTCCGATTAGAGTTCGCAAGGAGAGTATAATGAAGATGAAGGTAACTGTAACTGTAGTCATTCTGTTTTGCATTGGCTGCCTAATCTGGAGGTACACAACTCACAACGAAAATTCCATAGCGCGAGTTTTGAAAATTCTACAGATTAACGATGTTCATGGAGTGCCAGAAAACGAAGCATTTCAAGTTAATATTGTTGATCGCGAAAACATCAGTGATTTTTATGCAGTTTTCGAACTCGCAGATGGTGCTGGTGAAGAATTCATCCGAGCAAATGGCTTCAAGTCTGATGGGTATAGTGCTTTTCCAAATCGAAATGGCTGGAACGCATTGCCGCGCTGGTGGGATTTTGACCAAGTACCTGACGGCCCCATCTTTAATAAGAATAATGTGTTGGTATTCTTGAGAGATAATGAGTTGTATCTTTATGTATTTGGTGATGACGAAGAATAGCAAGTTGGGTCGCCGCACCCGTCGGGACGATCTCCGTACCGCAGACATCTCATCTGCCCAGTCATATTGGGACTTCGGCTACAATACTTGCTCAGAATTGACGAATGCGGTGAGGAATTTGCCCGGCGGTATTCCTGTCGTTGGGTTGAGAATGCCGTATCATGCTCCGGAAAATGGTTATCAGACAAACTGGATTTCCCATGCTGGGGAAAGGCAGGACACTGGGTATTTCGGAACTATTGTTTCAGATGAAACAAAAAACTATTTTTGCCGAATACGAACCGTTTTGGATGAAAATGAGAAAATTGAGGCAGCGTTCTATGGAAAAATTTATGGGGCTTTTTATGTGCGGTCTGCATTGCGGGAAAATCCAAAAATTATTTTTAACTACTATTTAAATCCGACTCAAAATGATCGGAACCTTGAGTTTGATCCCAAACAAAATCTGTTTGGTGGACGTAGCCGTTTTGCACCATAGCACGGAAGTCTATTAATGAACCCACAAGCCAACCAACCGTATTGACCACGTCGAATAAACCTTCCAGATCACAGTCTCCAAACCCCAACCAATCCACTCCTGATTACTACTTGAGGGGGGTGTGTTACTGAGTTGCACCCCCGGCGCGTTGCGTAGGAGTTTGTCCGGCAGTTTCACTCAGAGTTTTTCAAAACTTCCCCACATATGGAGGGGATAGAGGGGGTGTAGCCAGTTTCTAAGTTGTAACCCGCTGCCGTCACAGGAGTTATGGTTTCCCCTCTATGGAAAACCTGTCAGAGGGGGACGCATAGTGGCCCCCGCTATTGTCAACGGGTATGGAAATTTATAGAGGGGGATGTGTAACCCAGGCAACCACCGGCACTTACGTAAGATGATTCCGGGATTCCCCCTCCATCCCCGCTGAAACTCGGGAAACTTTTGAAAAAGATTCGTGTCAGGGTTGTAAACCCCCGCAGCCTCCGGCTGATCCGGCCCTGCGAAGCACTTGGGTGGGGAGAGCGTTGATGCGGGATCGTGACAGAAGTGCCTGTTCGTTGACCTTGATTCTATGGGCTAAAAAAGAGGGGGGGGCATTTTGCGTTGCTTTCGATTTTAGGATCAGAAACAGAACTCCACCACCGCCTACAATGTCTGGATAGGCTTCTGGCCGATTCCGATTGAAAGCTGGGAATCAGTCCTTCCGGTAGTAGTATAGGCCGTTGTCCTGCTTTATTGTGTCCGACCTGGCGATAGTGCTGTATTCCGCATCTGAAAGTACCCACAGTAAATTTTCAAACGAAAGAAGAAGGCTTTTGTCCTTAGACCAGTAACTAACGCCTGCAATTTCCCAGTCAGAGCCATTGGATGATGTACAAATCAGATCTGTGTCACCATTGATAAAATAAATTTGGTCATCAACAACGCAAGCGCTGTTATCATTACCGAAGAGGTAGTGATAGAACGGGATGCGGCCTGCGGAATTCCATGTAATGCCGTTTGTTGACCACCAGACAGTCGAATATGTGTCGATTACCCACAACTTGTCTTGGAATTCGAATGCGACAACAGATCCCGCCAGCCAGTTGGCGCTGGCTGTAGCTTGTGTCCAGTTAGTTCCGTTTGTTGTCCACCAGACATCCTTAAATTTTGAAGAGCCTTTTTCGCCTCCCATCAGCCACAACTTGTTCTGAAATTCTACTGCAGCGGCGTTGTGTCTGCCTGCCCAGTCAGCGTTGGCTGTGGCCTGTGTCCATTGCGTTCCGTTTCCCGAACACCAGACCTGGTTATAATAATAAGATGCGTCTTTGCCTCCCATCACCCACATTTTCCCGTCGAAAGTGGCAACTGAACGGTTATAGAGCCCCATGTTGGGTGAATTGCCGGAATAGGACCAAGCGGCTCCATCAGATGAGGAATAAATTGAGCTATAACCGATACACCACATCTTTCCGGAAAAATTAAGGTAGGAGCTTCCATAATTACCCGACCTTGGTGTAATTCCGGTAAATATCCAGCGTTGACCTGGGATTAGCTCAAGAATCGAATATCCCTGTGCTTCGAGTTCTGAGTTGGGGTAGGTTGCCGAGAGGATGATGTTTCCGGATGGTGTGGGGCCGGTCAGTGCATCTATCTCTTCCCGCAAATCACCTGTGGCGGTTCCCGCTTCATCTGCATAACCTGCGTGGAGTGAAAAAGGTACAGTTAATATTTTTTCCCGTGGCGATTGGGCAATTCCATTTAGCGAGAGTTCCAGCCAATGCGAGCTGGCATCCTGCAAGGCTCCTGTCAATGCCGGCTCATTCTCATTTGCAACGCTTTGGCCTGTCGACCCGAACTGGAAACTGTAGATACCGTTTACATCTAGGGTGACGGTGCCGATGTCTTCAGAGTAAAGCTCATTACCGTTTTCTGCAGAGTCGTAAATGCGGACGGCCATCGAAACATCACCTGTGACGGCATTGCCACCTGAGTCGGTCAGGCGACCTTGATAGTTAATTTCGGAAGGAACGCCTGCGAAGCAACAGGGTGCCAATAATATTAATATACATACGATTCTTTTCATTCTGCCTTTCGCTGATGGTTGTTTTTTGCTTCCACGGAATTAAATCAGCACCTCGTTCCGCTGAAATCCCCATATCTGTTGCCGACCAAATTGATGTCGTAGAGCATTCTCACATTAAAACAGGTTGCTGTTTCCCGATTTTCAAGCTTTGAGTGTATAATTGTTCCTATTGCGGTCGTATGGATTTTTACGATGTCTGTGGTCGAACGAAAAAGACTGCCCCGCTCGCCGGACTGGAGCGGGAGTAATTTGTTCACACAGAGTTTTTCAAAAACTTCCCCTCTTATGGGGGGGGGACAGAGGGGGCTTGCCGGTTTTTAAGTTGTAACCCGCTGCCGTCACCGGAGTTATGGTTTTCCCTCTATGGAAAATCTGTCAGAGGGGGACGCATAGTGGCCCCCGCTATTGTGAACGGGTCTGGAAATCTATAGAGGGGGATGTGTAACCCGGTCAACCACCGGCACTTACGAAATCTGAACCTGCATTTCCCCCTCCATCCCCGCTGAAACTCGGGAAACTTTTGAAAAAAGATTCGTGTCAGGGTTGTAAACCCCCGCAGCCTCCGGCTGATCCAGCCCCATGCTTGCCTGTAATTCTACTGCCAGCGTCTGAGTTCGGCAGTCTCGACAACGGGTATTGTTCGATCACCCAGCCATTCTGCCCACATTGCATCCTTTTCAGCTCGGGTGAAATGGGAGGTGCTTTGATGATTTTCCTTTTCGGTAAACCACACCCAGACCGGCCAGTCATTTGTTCGTACAGGGATAAGGGCTGTGCCGTTTAACTCGTACCGGTCATGAACCCAGTAGTTGTGTTTTGATGCACGGCTGTAGAGATCTGTGATGATGACTTCAGCGGAGCCGTCGTGGTCCAGATCAACGAAGGTGTCTTTGATGTTTGCGTAGGTCCAGAAGGAGTGAATGGTTGGGTCACCTTCGTTTTGAGGGAGAATAATCAAAACCTGTGTCAGTCCCGCATTAAGTCCACCGAATCCTCCGTTCTCCAGCTCCACGACATAATCGGTTAAATGGTCATTGTTGAGGTCTTTGGCGTATACAGCGATAACGACAAGGCCTTGTCGGTATTCTTTTCAACGAGAGCTCCTCCGTAATACAGCAATGCCAGGCAGCATTGGGCATGGGGATGACCTTTGTTGGATGCCAGTTCAAGTAGTTCAACTCCTTTGGCCACATCCCTAGGCACATCCTCACCAATGCAAAGCATGGACCCCAGGAATGCTTGACCAATCGCGTTATCCTGCTCTGCTGAGAGTGTCAGCAGTTTGCAGGCCCTGCGAGGGTCGCGAGGGAAGTTTGGTCCAGAGGGAGGGAACACTCCTTGAGAACACATCATTCCCAGGTTTCCCTGAGCAAATGCATTGCCTTGATCCACTGACTTCTCTAGCAACGCAACACCTTGTTTGAGGTTTAGTTGAACATATTCGTTCGGGCTGCATGCCATCATAAAGCCCAGTAAGGCTTGAGCGTCGGCATTGCCTTTGGCAACTCCCTTCCTGCAAAGCCTCGCAGACTCCTCCGGATCAGATGAAACCATTTTTGCCAGAGTCAGATAGTCGTATTTAAACGAACTGTTTGAACATCCAATCTGGATGAACATAAACAGGATTAGAGCAAGCGAGAGAGTTGGGGGGGGAGGGCTCCCTTAATGACTGGATTTTTCATGCTGAGTTTCTCCGATAATCAAAGTGAAACTCCTTCGAGTTTCATGACTTGTGTAATCGCGGGTAACATCTCCATCGCCCAGTCATTACCTTGGTGTGCTGCCTTTGACACCCATGTATAGGTCTGAATAATAAGCTCTGGGTTGCCTTTGTCTTCAATGAGGAGTTCCATGTAGTGTTTGGCCAAAGCAACTTGAGAGGCTTCGAAGCCTTGTTCCGCAGCCTTTTTATGCCAATCCACACCTTTTTCTATATCGATCTCGCAAGGAAGTGTTTCTCCTTCATAGGTAACTCCCATGTATGCTGACCCCATCGCAAACTGAGCAAAAGGAACTCCGAGTTCGGCAGCTTCCCGGATGTACTGCATGCCCTGTTCCAGATTCTTGTCTACCCCTTCACCAATGAGAAGTAAGCTTCCGAGGCGGCATATTGCCTCCGCATCTCCAGCGTCAACTTTCTGTTGTAGTATTTCTGCCTCGGATAGTTCAGCGGGCTTCTCTTGAGCGGGTGTGTCTGGTTTTGCTGTGCTATTTTTTTCGCATCCCGATGTGAGAGCCAGCATGGTGGCCATGCAGGCTATCGCTAATGATTTTATACGCTTCATTCTTTTTTCCTTTCTATTTAAACACAGCCGCTCTTCAGGTGGCCTTTTTGACTGTCCCCACTTAGGGACAAAAACCTATCATATACACCATTTTAGTGTGTAGAGTAATTTGCACTATTTTGGTGGTCTTCTTGGCGTGAAAGCACACCGGAAAAGATCACCACAGAAAATGCTCGGAGAGGCCGTCCGTGCCAGACGGCTGGAGCTGGATGTCAGTCAGGAAAAACTGGCTGAAATGGTGAATGTCCACAGGAACTATGTGGGCAAAATCGAAAGAGGGGAGCAAAACCTCACCATTGAAACGCTGGTGAGGTTTGCTGAGACCTTCAAATGCAGGCCGAGTGATCTGCTTTCAGAAGCGGGACTCTAGACCAGAAGAAAGCTCTGCCCTGCGAACCCATCCTCCAATGCCTGTTCATTCGCATACAGGCAGATTGATTCATCCGTAATTCCGATGATCTGACCCAGTGAGTTGCGGACCAGGACAATGTAGATGCCTCCACCCGAGTTCCATGCCTCCCCGTTGAGGAGTTCGGCCAGTTGATTTGCTTTTTCTTCATCCATGTCAGCCCTCCTGTATGTCTAAAAAGCCGGGTCCATTTCCCTCGGGGTCGCACAGCACAAAGACTACCTTTTTGATGGTCTTTCTGTTCTGTCTGCCTTCGGCAGTGAAGCCCCAGTATTCGCCTGTATCGTCCACGGCTCCTCCGGTGATGGTTAGACCTGTCAGATCGGGGATTAAGCGATCCAGGCAGGCCTGAGCGTACTTGTTTGGTTTACTCATTGGGTGTGCCTTCCTTAATGGTTTCGATTTCACCCATGAACAGCTCATATTCATGGGATTCGCTTCCTCCGTCCTCGATCTCGTCCATTGCCAGCTGGTAGAGATCAGTGATTTTGGAACGCTGTTCCGGGGTTTCAGCAATGGCCTTTTGGGCTTCGCTGAGCATTTCGCGTTGGTAATTCATGGGTTTCCTTTCGTTGGGGTACAAAAAAGTCCATTTGGGGTGGGGGGGGCGGTCTTCTCAAATACGGAGATGGGTTGAGGTGTAGAGATTCTCAATTATGAAAGTTTTGTGTTGGGATGCATGGTCTTGTGGGGGATTTCCCCGCAAAAGAATTTCTTTACGTTGTGTTTAAATGGAGTACCTTTTAAATGATGAGGTTTTAATGCCTGATCTCATATTTCAGACAAAAGGGAGTGTTATGAATGTCACTGACCTGATCCCATAAAACTGGACGGTTTGTAGTGAGAGTTCTCCGTGATAATGACCTGCCCCCGTCGATTGGACCACTGAGCCTCTAAAATACGGCTTCTAATAGTTGCTGTGTTCTTTGGGTTCCCTCCCTCCTCCGGAGGAGGGAGGGAAGCGCGGACGCCTCCATCCACGCACCTATATATTCCGTCGGAGTCTTGTTATCAAGCGACTTATGCGGTCGCTGCTCATTGTAATCTTTTTTCCATGCTGCGAGTTTATCACGGGCATCGTCCACTCCGAAGAAAAGCTCCACATTCAAACATTCATCCCTCAACTTTCCGTTGAAGCTTTCGATGTATCCATTTTCGGTCGGCTTACCCGGTCGGATAAACTCCATGGCGACCTCATGATGATATGTCCAGGCATCCATCGACCTGGAGTAAAACTCGCTTCCGTTGTCCACACGAATGCTTTTGGGATAACCGCGTTGATTAGCCACTCCGTTCAGACAAGACGCGACCTTTTCACCGGTGATGGATCGGTCAGCATATAGCGCCAGGCATTCCCGACTAAAGTTATCGACTACCGTCAGTATCCTGAAGTGACGCCCGTCCTCGGTGCGATCCATCACAAAGTCCATACTCCATTGCTCGTTGGGCCCGGCAGCCTGCTCAAGAGGAACACGAGGCCGGTTCGCCAACTTTTTACGGGGTTTCGTGCGAACGGCAAGGTTTTCCTCCATGTAGACCCGATAGACTCTTTTGTGATTAATCTCCCATCCTTCCCGGCGCAACAGAACATGAATGCGCCGGTAACCGAACCGGACACGTTTAGCGGCCAGTTCCTTAATCCGCAGACGAAGCGCCTCATCGTCCCGAGGCTTCGCTTTGTAGAAAAAGGTGGTCCGGCTTAACTCAAAAAGCCCGCACGCCCGGCGGCCCGAGAGTCCGTATGCATCACATGCCCCCTCGGCCAGTTCGCGCTTCCGTGCAGGCTTCAGAGCTTTTTTGCAATGACCTCCTGCAAGATGTGCTTGTCCAGACTCAGGTCGGCTACGAGCTGCTTCAACTTGCGGTTTTCATCACGTAACATGCGTAACTCCCGCACCTCGCTTACTCCAAGCCCCTTGTACTTCTTGCGCCAGTTGTAAAACGTGGCCTCACTGACTCCCATCGACCGGCATAGTTCGGCTATCTTCTCGCCGTTCTCCGCCTGCTTCAGGGCATATACGATCTGTTCCTCTGTGTATCTCTTCCGCTTCATTCGTCCTCCTTATCATGAGGTTAAACGAAGCCGAATCCTAAAGTATCAACTGGTCCAGTTTTCGGGGTGAACGTCAGGGCTTGTCCGGTGAGGGATGGGCTTTGAGAGCAGTTTGCCGATATTTTAATCGGAATTGTTTAGGTTAAAAGCATTATGGAAAATAGTAAACAATCGTAGCTTGAGCAGGGGCGTGTATGATTATTTCTGTTTTATTTCGAATTTTAGAAACAGGAATATTTATGCGGAAGAAGTCGAGATTGGCGGCGATTGGGTGTGGCGGACGGACGCAGACATATATGTCGATTGCTGCAACGCTGCCGGAGCATTATGAGAATGTGGCCGTGGCCGATCCGGTGGCTGTGCGTCGCGAGGCGATGCGCACAATTTCCGGGAATGCAGATATTGCCCTTTATCACGACGATAAGGATATTCTTTCCGTCCCGAAGCTGGCTGACGTCATGATTATCGGCACGCAGGATGATTATCATGTTGAGCCCTGCCTGCGGGCGATGGAGGCGGGCTATGACATTCTGCTGGAAAAGCCGATTGCTCCCACCATGGCCGAGGTGCGGGAACTGGCGGACGCTGCAAAGTGTCTGGATCGGCGTGTGCTGGTTTGCCATGTGCTGCGCTACACGCCGTTCTATAAAAAGGTAAAGGAAATCATCGACTCCGGTGCGCTGGGAGCAGTGGAGTCGGTTAATGCCCGCGAGGGAGTGGGTGCCTGGCACCAGGCGCATTCCTATGTGCGGGGACATTGGGCGGTGACCGATAAGTGTTCGCCGATGATTATCGCGAAGAGCTGCCATGATCTCGACATCCTTTATTGGCTGATCGGCCGTCCCTGCAAGTCGGTTGCGAGCTATGGCGGGTTGAGCCATTTTACGGAAAACAACAAGCCGGAGGGATCACCGCTGCGCTGCACGGACGGCTGCCCGCTTGGGCTGGACTGCATGTATAACGCGCTGCACTACATGGATCGGAACCGCGAGCTGCTTCATCTCGTCATGGATGGCGGGGCTGCGGCTGCCCCGGATGAGATCGAGGCCTGGCTGAGGCAGAGTCCGTGGGGGCGTTGCGTCTATTCCTGCGATAATACCGCGGTTGACCATCAGGTGGTTGCTATGGAATTTGAGGGCGGTGTGACGGCGACGTTTACGATGACGGCATTTGACGAAGGTCGCAGCATTGAAATCTTCGGCACGAAGGCACGACTGGTGGGCGGTGCGGCCTATAAGGAAACCTGCGGCGATGATATTGTGGTGACGGATCATGCTGACGGTCGGCAGGTGCGCCATAACGTTGAGTTCGATGACCTTGGTTACAGCGGGCACGGAGGCGGGGATTTCGGTTTGATGCAGGCGCTGCACGAGGAAATGAGGTGTAGTGCTCCCGAGCAAATGCTGTCTTCAATTCATACGTCTGTAATGAGCCATGCCATGGGTTTTGCCGCGGAAAAAGCGCGACTCACAGGAACCACTGTGCGGGTAGAGGATTTTGAGTGTAAAGAATGAGTGGGGAGTGACGAAATCAGATGTGGTTTTAAAATTTTCGTGAGGGTTAACAAAAGGAAGGAGCATAAATGAGAAAACACCAGTACAGAGTGATAAAATCAATCGTTGCTGTAACGTTATTGTTTGCGTGCGGTACTGCATTCGCCGCGAATTGGACCGGTGCGGGAGGAGATGATGACTGGATGAATCCTGCCAACTGGGGCGGAACGTTGCCTACCGCTCAGAACACCTGGATGGATAATTCCGATACTGCGGTTCTTTATGCCGATGATGAAGATACCGTGGCCATGTTTTTTCCTGGAGGAACCCCGGGGATTGACCTGACGATTAAGGGAACATTAAACGCCACCGGAAGAATGAGGATTGCTGAAGGTGCAGGAACAACAGGGATCGTTACGGTCGATGGCGGAACGCTGAATGTCGCCGATCACTTTTATGTTGGCGCAGGAGGTACCGGGAAACTGATTGTCACAAATGGAGGGACAGTTAACCAGACTGTCAGCGGTTATGGGTTCCAGGTGCCGCCGGCTTGGGGCACAGGCACGGCTACGAACGTCGTGGAACTGATTGATGGGGCCATTAATACCGTTGATCTCGCCATGACAGCCAAGGGGCTGATCAAGATCGGCGCTGACGGTTCTCTTGTGGTTGACGGTAATGAAAAGACTGAGATCGAAGGTTATATTGGAAATGGATGGATTGTTCCCGTCAGTTCGTTTGGAACGATTACTGTAACTTATGATGGTTCAAACACGATCGTTCAGGCGGTGGTTCCGGATCTGAGCCATCGGGTTCCTTATGTGGATAATGAAAATACGGTTGCTCTGTGGCATATGGATGCGGTTCGTGATCAGGAGTTTGTCGATGATGACGACCGTGTCGTTTTTGGCCGCAATGCCGATTTGACCGTGTTCCCCAATCCTAACACAAACGGTCCGGCGCTGGTTGATCCTGCAGTGACACCCGGTCTTGATTTCCCGGTTGGCAATGCCGCGTTCGGCAATTGTCTCTATCTGGATAATATTCAAAGCGCTGCCACTAATACCGCTCAATATCTGAATATTCCCTGGGGGGATACTCCTGTGGATCGGACGAAAATGCGTATTGAGGGATGGTGCAAGTCAGATGTTGCGTATGATGACCAGATTCTGGTTGATCGTTGGGGCCAGATTGTGGTGTATGCACGAGATGATGGATTTACGGTTTTAAGGTGGGATGCAAATTATGTAGCGTCTTGGAAAGACGCCAAGCCTGCCGGTTTCGCGGCCACCAACTGGAATCATTTTGCGGTAGAGGCAACCTCTTCCAACCTGCTGATCTATGTGAACGGGACACTCGAAAGCGATACCGAGCTCGACGGTGGGCTGTTTGACTTTACATCAAGAGAGGCCACCACGATTGGCGCACGTTATAATACGAGTTCCGCCTTCAAAGGCTATATTGATGAATTCCGGATTTATACGACCGGCCCGGCGGTTGAAAGTCTGCGGGCATTTGATGCGCCCCAGGCGGTGGTCCCGCCAGTGATTGACGGGGTTTTGGGCAACAGTGAATGGGGCGATTCGATAACGCTAGATCTGGCTTATCCTGACCTGACAACCCTTCCTAATGTGGGGGCAGTTGCGGGGAATAGTGCTGATATGGATCCCGCGGATATCAGTGGTTCTTTCAGTTACAAGTGGGATGCGGATTATCTCTATTTCGGGTTTGAGATTACTGATGATGTGCATATTGCAGGCGGATATCCGGATGACCATCTTCTGTTTGGGTTCAACCCGTCCATCAGCAACACCGTTTGGGACGATACCCTGACGTTTGAAATGTTTGTGGATGGGAGCGGAACTGCGCAGACGTCTATTTATAAAGATGGGGGAGGGACGCTCAAGCTGGACAGCTCAGTCTTTGCTGGTTCCACCGATGGGGCGAGCTGGAAGTTTGAAGCCAAGCTGAAGTGGACGGAGATATTGAATGATGCCGGATATGTGCCGGCCACCAATGACCAGTTCGGAACCATCTTGTTGCTTTGCGACAACGATGCGGACGACGGGGCGCGTGACGTGTTCTTGTACAGTATTGCGGGCGGTTCTGTGATGACGGAACCCGCCGGATGGCACACGGTGTCACTCGCGGGGCCGATTCCAACGGTCGTCGTAACTTATAACGATTGGATTGCGGACTACAGCGTCGGCGTCCAGACCAACCTGAGCGATGACTTCGATCTGGATGGGATGAACCATCTGGTTGAATACGCTCTCGGAGGAAACCCGGAAGTTGATGATGCGGCGGATATTCTGCCGGTCTCCTATGTGGACAGCAGCAGCAACCTGTTTGCCTATGTCTACAGTCGCCGCCTAGGATCTGAAGGGCTTGGGCTCACTTACTATGTTCAGCGAGATAGCGATTTGGTGAACACGCCGGACGGGTGGACGACGAACGGTGTGGCCGAAGTTGTTTCGGGGCTTATCAGCGCCAGTTTCGAGGAAGTCACCGCCACCGTTCCTATGGATGTGGACGGCCGGTTCCTGCGCTTGCAGATTGAAGCTTCCCAGTAAGTAAAACCCGCATGTACAACCTTTGGGGAAAGCACGAAGCGTTTTCCAAAGGTTGTTTTTCGATTTTGAGCTGTGTCAGTTCGCGGGAGATTGTTGTGAATATTATTAACAGGAAGAATGATGAATAGATTTTGGTGGATAATTCTGGTTGGTATGGGGCTGCTGGCTTCGGTGTCAGTGGCGGTAGAGCCGGTCGTTGCGGTTGATTTTGGCGCGGACTATTCAGATAGCTATATCAATGCGTTTGAAGTGCCGGTGTTCAGTACGGTGGATGCGGACTCCGACGGGAAGAAGGATGATCGGCTGTTGAGCATTGCATTCGGAACCGCTTACTGGCCGTTGGATTCCGATATTGTCGTGATACCTGAGGGAAAGTCGGGGCCAGGCCTGAAGTATGGGGTGAGCCTTGCCAATATTGATTCCGATCTGGATCCAGTGATGAATCTTAATCGGTTTACGCCCAAGGATGAGACGGTTATCTACGGCTGGACGAATACTGTGCCGGGAATAAGCCGGAGAATGGCTTCGGCCTGGTATTGGGAAAAGATCAATTTTTTAAACGGTGCGGATCAGAAAAAGGGTCTGAGATTTGCGGACGAAGAGGATTCCCTTAAGCTGGCGACCAATTTGGCAGGAACCCCGGCCGCCGGGTTTATGCGGGGGGCTGCTTTCCTGGTGCAAAGCGATGGCCGGTGGTACATCACAAAACTGACTTCTGCCGGATACACGACGCAATGGTCGATTAACGGGGCTGCAGCAGACTGGTATGAATTTGAACCGGCCAAAGGAACGCTGTTTTTCGACCGATCCAATCCGGGGCCGGCTGTGAAAGGTTCGTCGCTTATGGATATTACCGCATTCGGAATGGTTGCACAGCATGGGCTGACATCCGGGACCCTGTATCAGGGATTTAAAACCATGTCGGCGGTGTTGGTTGCTGAATAGAATGGTTCCGATACTCTTTTTCCAAGGATTGGAGAAGTCGGTGGAGCGCGATTCTGTTATAATCGCCGTTGTTTCGTTGTTGTTTAACAATGGGTTGCAGGCAAGAAAAGAGATGGAATGAGACAATTGATAAAGATGATGATTGCGAGCCTGCTGGTTGGAGCGGGGGGCGGGGCTGCTGAGCCGTCGGGTGGTTTTTTTGAGTTTTCTTCGGCACCGGTTGTTGAGGCCATTGAACAAAATGCTTCCGATGTTCTGGTTTTCCAAGGCTTGGAAATCAAAGACGGGTTTATTCGGATCAGCGGGCAGAGTGTGACCCATGTGGAAGGCGATGGGGTTACAGACCTCCCGGAGCTGCCGGTTTCATTGTCAAATCCCGGTGCGGCGCTGGTCGGAAGCACATTGTATGTGGTCAGCGGAGTTACACTGCTGAAGCTGGATCTGGACAGTCCGGATGCCGGCTGGGTTGAATGCTCTAAGTCACCTGAAGATTCTGTGGAAACCAGAGCCGCCGTCAGTTTGCAGGACTCTCTGTATATCATCGGCGAATCAGCACTTTTATATCATCCGGCACGGGATGAGTGGCAGCGATTAACCAGTCCGCCGGAAGACTTGAGTGGTTTTGTTGCGGCCTCTTGTGGGAACGATCATTTGCTCTTTTTCAATGCCAAGGCATCCGATGATCGGATTCTGGCGTATCACCGTATTACCGGGGAGTGGCTTGAAATGGGGCGCCTGCCGGAAAAGGTCAAGGTGTTCGCTGCGGCATCGAGCGGCACGGAGTTTGCTCTGTTCACCTCCGATTCGGTTGTGAGCGCCAAAGCGTTGCTGAAGCCCACCAAATATGGATGGGTGGACCATTCGGTTGTCGCGGGTCTGGTGCTCGCCTTGGTTGGTGTCGGGATGTATTTCTCCAAAAAAGAGAAGTCCAGCGGCGACTATTTCCGCGCCGGCAACCGGATTCCGTGGTGGGCGGCGGGTCTGAGCCTGTTCGCCAGTGGGGCGAGCGCGATCAGCCTGATGGCGATGCCGGGCAAGGCCTTTGCTGACAACTGGATCTATTTTTCGATCTCTTTGTTTGTGGTTGTGGTGCAGTTGCCGTTGATGCTGCTGGTGTACATTCCGATTATTCGTCGTCTGAATATTGCAACCGCCAATGAGTATTTGGAACGTCGTTATGGGTTGCCGGTCCGCATGCTCGGCTTTGTCATCTATTCGCTCAATCAAATGATGGGTCGGATGGCTGCGATTCTGCTGCTGCCTTCAATTGCGCTCAGTGCTATTTTTGGGCTTCCGATGGAGCAGAGTATTTTGATTATGGGTGTGGTCGCCACCATCTATGTGACCCTGGGCGGCCTTGAAGCTGTTATCTGGACCGACGTGCTGCAGGCGACCGTTATGCTGCTGGCTGTGCTGACCTGCTGTTTCTGGGCTTTTTTCTCGCTCGATATGACGGTGCCGGCTGCCAGAGAAGTCATCAGCGGGATGAACAAACTGCAGGTATTCGATTTCAGCTTTGACTGGACCGCGCCGGTATTTCTTATTGTCTTTTCCAATGTAGTCTCGATGACTCTGGGAATGATTGGCGACCAGACTTTTATTCAACGCGTTCAGTGTACTCATGATGAAAAGGAATCACGTAAAACCATTCTTACGCAACTGGCGGTTGCTGTGCCGATGAATATTGTTCTCTTTGCCCTCGGGACCCTGTTGTTCCTTTTTTATAAAACGCGCCCGGAAATTCTCAGTCCGGCGCTCAAGTCCGACGGTATCTTCCCGTTTTTTGCCGCGCAGACCCTGCCGCCCGGCATGGCGGGGTTTGTCGTCGCCGCGCTGCTGGCAGCCACCATGTCCACTGTTTCCGGAGCCATCAACAGTGTGGCTAACCTTGGAGTGGAAGATGTCTATCGTCGCTTCTTTCCCAAAGCAACCGATCATAAGTGCCTTATTGTTGGGCGGACGCTCACAATCAGTCTCGGAGTCTTTGGGACTGGCGCCGCGTTATTGCTGGCCCGTACCAGTCTGCTGTCAGTCTGGGATCTGGCTCTGATGATCACCGGGATGATCCTTGCGCCGATCACCGGGATCTTCGTGCTGGGGATCTTCACAACGCGCACCAACAGCTTCGGGGTCTGGGTCGGAACTGTTGCCTCTATTGCGGCCAATTATTACGCGAAGTTCTGCATGAACCTGCATGCGCTGGCTTACCTTACTGTCGGTGTGTTCGCTTGCATTATCGTGGGGTATCTTGCCAGTTTTCTGGCGCCTCAGTCGAAGAAGAATCTCGATGGTCTGACCGCCTACACTCTTTTGGAAAAATAATCATGAATCAGTCTGAAAAAATCAGCATGGCGGCGGTGGGGCTTTTCTTCGGGGAGCACCTCATTAAGGAGATCGTTTCTGGACGGGCTGAGCCGTATATTTCGCTGTGTGGAGTGTGCGACCTGAATGCAGAATTGGCCAGCGAGGTGGCTGAACGCTACGATACACGCGTGTATGCTTCGTTGGATGAAATCCTGGCGGATCCGGAAATTGAATCCGTCGGACTGTTTACGCCGCCGGCGGGTCGCGCGGAGCTGATCCGCAAAATTATTCGCGCGGGCAAGCATGTGATGACCACGAAGCCGTTCGAGGTGGATGCCGATGAGGCACTGTCCGTTTTGCAGGAAGCCCGGAGTCTCGGAAAAGCGGTTCATTTGAATTCACCCAGTGCGCTGCCGGATCCCGAAACCGCGCAGATTCTGCAGTGGCAGCAGGAATTTGATTTAGGGCAGCCAGTCGGGGTTCGATGGGAAACCTATTCTTCGCTTCGTGAAAAAGCGGACGGCAGCTGGCAGGATGATCCGGAGCGGTGTCCGGTGGCGCCGATTTTCCGCTTGGGAATTTACGGGATTAACCAGCTGCTTCGTCTTTGCGGAACGGTGGAGGCGGTGCATGTGATGCACAGTCGCATTTTTACCGGACGGCCGACCCCTGATAATGCAGAGCTTTCGCTTCGCTTTTCCAGCGGGGCCCTTGCAAGCGTTTTCGTTTCGTTTTGCATTGATGACGGACATCGCCTGCCGGATGTGCTGACACTCCATTATAAGCGAGGAACGGTTCGAGTTCGGGCTTTGGAAGTGGATGCCGGTATGTTTGTGACGGCGAAGGAGCTGTTGCTGCAGATGCGGCAGGAGGATGGCGCGGTGCTGAACCGTCGCATTGAAATGTTCGACTATGGGCCGCTGAACAATTACCAGTGGAAAAATTTCCATTCTGCGGTTCGCAATGGCGGAACGGTGGACGGGGAGGTTTCTCCCGAGCAGGTTGCGCATAGCATTTGGATTATCAGCGCGATGCGTACGGCCGACCAGACCGGTGCGCAGGTTTTGATCGATGGATAAAGCGCGTTCCGGCAATACATCAAGCCGGTTTGTCTGCGTTGTATGAAACCTGTCCGGGATCGTATCACTCTGGTTTACATGCTGTTCCCGTTCCTGCGGAATTGATGCGGCGCGACGCCGGTCGCTCTCCGGAATGCGCGGGCGAAACTCTGGGACGAGTTGAAGCCGCAGTCGATGGCGATGTGTTTGATGGGCAGGTCGGTTTCTGCAAGAAGTTGCTCTGCATGATTGATGCGAATGCGGTTGATATAATGCCCCAGTCCTATTCCGATCCGGGAGCGGACCAGCAGCCGCAAGTGGCTCGCGGACACTCCGACATTCGCGGCGAGTGTGTCAATGTTGAGGTTTTGGTCAAGATTGGCGTAAATGAACCGGTTGATTTTTTGTATGATCAGTACAGCTCGGCTTTTGGGCGCAGTATGCTGAAGGGACTCATCCTGGTTGCCTTTATCTGTTTGGATCAGGTTTGCCAACAGATAGCCTAGGGTGTGGGTCAGGATATGACTGTGTCGGACGATCTTTTCGCTCGAGTATGTTTCCAGTAACTGAAAAAGGATAGATTCCGTTTCGGGTGAAATGGAGAAAACCCGGTTTTGAAGCGGACTCAGCCATTGGGTTTCCGGCAGTTCAAAGGTGATGAACAGCCAGTGGGTTGGCTCTTTCGGCAGGATATAATGATGAAACTGATGAGGAAAAATAAGGGTGGCGTGTCCTTCCGGAAGCTCCAGCATCTGTTCATTGACGAACAGGGTTCCCGGTGTTTTCAGGCAGCAGAACAGCACATAGCGGTTGTGCACGTTGGTGTCGCGGTGTGCCGGGCTCAAGGTGTCGCGGTGAAATAAGAGGATGTTTTTAGGAAGGACAGCCGTTGTATCGCTTTGTCCGGCATAGTAGTTATCCGGCTCCGGAAGCTTAGCCGACCGTTCGATCAGTTCCGGGGAAACGCGTTGAGGCATCTCAGGTAGATTGCGGCGTGTAATCATAATTGTTCATGATTGCATCGTTTTTGTGTTTTGTAAACCATTGAGGCTGGTGAGATAGGTTGTACGATAAGATTTCAAGTAATGCAGTGAAGAGGTGGGTACACGGTATGAGAATGATCCATGGAATTGTGACAGCAGTTTTTTTTGTATTCAGCTCTGTCGAGGGCTCTGCGGGCCAGTCTTTAGATGATCTGGTCGAGCAGGTTCATGCAAACTCCATGCGGCAGCGGGCCGCAGTGTTGAACGAGGCGGTCGGCAAAGAAACGCTGTGGCCGGCTCCCGGAGCGCAGGCCTGGGGCGATGTGATGTGGGCGCTTTCACTGTTATTTATGAATGAGCGCGTGGATGAGGCTAATGAGCGGATCCAGGCCCTTGCGCTGACCGACGAACCCTTTGCCTATTTCGGCGCGGTTGATTATGTGCGGATTCTGGCATTGTTCAACAGCCGGAGCACATATTATCCGGGACGGCTGACGCCGGAAACCGAAGCCGCCATGAAAGAGGTGCTCTGGAAATGGGCAAAAGAGTTCGAGGAGTACTGGGAGCCTTCCCGCAATGAGGCGGCGGAACCTGAGGGATCGGTCTGGTCAGTCTACGCTTCTGAAAATCATGACCTGATCCGCAAAGGCAATAACCACATCATTTTTTCCGTGCTGGCGGATGATCCGGCCTACAGCAGCCTGATCTGCTCGAACGGTCACACAGTCGCGCAGGTTGACCAGTGGTATGTCACTTATTTCAAAAAATGGCTTAAAGAGCGTGCCGCATCCGGGCTCTGGATGGAGGTCGGTGCGGAGTATGCAAAATATTCCAATTCGGTGCTTTTCAACCTGTACGACCTGTCGCCCGATCCGGATATCCGGAAGCTTGCCAGGATGGTGCTGGACATTTCGTTTATCGAGGAGGCGCAGATCTCCTTTGCAGACGGATTCCGGGGCGGAGGAAAAAGCCGCTTTCCCAGGTCAGCGCCGGAGACGGTTCCCGGCATGATGAGGCATAAGCGACTTTTATTCGGCGAGGTCGGTTCCGGTACTCATTCGCGTGTGTTTGAAACGAGTCAGTACCAGGTGCCGGGACTCGCGGTTTTTCTCAGAGAATTCGGTGACAGCGAGCCGCCGTTCCTGATCCGCAATCGGGTGCTCGGGGAGAGTGTGAAACCTTCCAGAATGTACGACCGTGAGCATGGTGAAACCTACTATATCGCGGACGATTCCGCGCTGGTGAACTATTGCTGGAAAACTCCTGCTTATATGATCGGCAGCACGCTGCAGCTGTTGGACGGTATCGATGACGGAACTGGCGATGATTCGGGGATCACCCGTCAGGATCGCTGGGGCGGCGTGGTGTTTAATGATGCCAAGCATTCGAAGGTACTGCCGTGGGCCGAAGGCACGGCGGGAAGTACACGGGTGCATAATGCCTATTGGCAGGTGCAGCACGACAATCTGATGATTGCCCAGAAGACGATGCGTTCGCGCTACATGGAACGAATGATGGTCTACTTCAGCCCTTCGCTGAAACGAACAGAAACCAACGGATGGGTGTTTGCTTCGACGGGCGATGCGTGGGTTGCCGTGAAGGCAGTTGGCGGGCACTCCTGGGGGGAAGCCTCGCATCATTATCAGGGAACGACCTTCCTGATTCCGACGAACGACTTTGCACCGATTGTGTTCTTTGCCGGCAGTACGCATGACGGGGTTGCCTCGGCCGAGGCTTTTCAAAATTATGTGCTGAACGAACTCGTTCTGCTGGAAAAAACGAATGAACTGCTGATCCAGCGTCCCGGCAAACCGGACATTCAGTTTTTCACGGATTACCGACCGCCGGTGATTCACGATACCGATGCGGACAATCCCTATAACAAGGCTCTGAGAACGGACTACACGTATAACAGTCCCTATTTGAAAACGGGGCAGAACCGCTATGAAGTGATTGCGCAGTGGGGCGACATCCGGTGGGTTTACGATTTTGAAGCCCTGACGATAACGGAGACGCGTGATGGCAGCGAGTAGAAGGATAAATGGTCAGATAATCGCGGGATGCATTCTTACGACCGCATGGGGGCTGAGGCGGATATGAACAATGAACAGGTATGTCTGGGCGGAGAGTTTGCGACCCTCACGAACAACGGGTCGATGCTGTGCCGCGGGGAAAACACGGATGTCCCTCCGGTTCGCGAAGGACAGATCGGGCTGCGGCATATGTTTGCCCGCTCGGCCCGCTATCGCGATTTTGAGGTCTTCGTGCGAAACTAAAACGATTGCGAAAGGAACATGTAATGAAAAAATCAATCCAATTCATGATGGCTGTGCTGTTCTGCAGTGCGGGGGGGTATGCAGAGGAAGCCTTGCTGGATTTCTGGGACGAAGCGCCCCGGTTGTTTACGGTCGCGAACGAGGGGCAAAGCCTGTATCACGATTTGGACCGCCGGCTGGCAACGAACTATAAGCCCGCCTTTTTTCAGGTGGATCATGCGGATAAGCGGGTGGGCGACCTGAGTGTTATGTATGATGCGGGCAAGGCCGGCAGCGCGAAAACCTTCGGTTTTGTGTCGAGCCTTTGGGGCGGGGTGTGGGAACTCGACGATCAGTTTTCCCTGAACCTGCATGTGAAGGTGAAAGGCTCGGCCCCCGCGGGCGCCTGCACGGTGGCTCTGGTGGATCAGGCCGGTAAACAGGCCATGAAAACCATCGCGGCATTGGGTCAGGACGATTGGCAGGAACTGCGGCTTTCTTTGGCGGAGTTCAAGGCGGAGGACGGGTTTGATTTTTCCAATGTGACTGCGTGCCGGTTCAGGGCGGTGCTGCCGAAGGATGCGCTGGTCTGGCTGGACGGAATCCGATTTGCCAAGCAGGGAACGGTGATCGGTGTGACCGACAAGCCGCTCGAACAGCGCATGGCCGAGGAGCGCAAGACGCGGTCGGCCCGTATCCTGGATGCCCACGAACGCGCGGCAAAGACGAAGTGGGGCAGCCCCTATGTGAACTATTTTACGAAACTGTATCTGGGCCGCGATCTGGAAGAGGCGAATGCCGGGCTTCTAGAAGAGCTGCAAAAGCCGGATGTGCTGGATGATCCATGGTCCCTGTTTTTGAATCCGATGCTGTGCCGGCTTTATCTTAATTTTTCAAGTAAGTCGGACATCTTTCCCGGCCGCTTAACACCGGAGGTTGAGAAAAAGCTGCTGGAGGTGCTTTGGGAACGGACTTATAGCAAAAACGATATCCATTGGGCCCGGCAGAGCACCTGGTGGCTGGATGGCAGTGAGAATCATGACATCAACGCCAAGGCGTGCAACCTGGTTTCATCGCGCATTTTCATGAACGAGCCGGACTATAAAGACCGCATCTATCCGGACTATGGTTTTGGCGGCGCGTACCATTACGGCGGTAACGGATACTATGGGAAAGATGTGGATGGCAGTACACGCGACGGCGGCGGACGGGCCAACCTGAAGGATGGCAAGGAGTACAATGCCGCCGATCATTACGAAGCCTGGCTGGCGTTCCTGAAGGAATATTTTCAGGAGCGCGCCAAGCGGGGGTTCTTTGTTGAGCGGGCGGCTGACGGCTACATGCACCACACTCTGAACTTTGTGGATCTGGTCTACACCTGCAGCGGCGATGAGGAGCTGAAGCAGATCGTCGGAAACTTTTTTGACCTCGTCTGGGCCGACTGGGCGCAGGAATCCATTTCCGGTCTGCGCGGCGGTATGAAAGGCCGGCACAACTATGAGGGCGGCTATGCGTCGATCACGGAATATATGCGCTATTATCTGGGCGGTCCGGGGAACGGGACGATCTGGTATTACTACACATTGGTGAATGACTATCAGCTGCCGCCGGTCGTCATGAAGACCGCGCTGGACCGTCAGGGGCTTGGTTGTTTCGAGTATAAATCGCGCGGAGTGGGTGAAGAGGAAAATGTCTGGCCGCGCCCGCTGGGAACCGAGCGCACTTTGCTGTGTGATACCGAATCGCGGTTTCTGAAATACAGCTATGTCACGCCCGATTATGTGCTCGGCGCACAGATGGAGCATCCGGCCGCGGTGCACAGTCACTTGAGCTTAACGAAGCGCTGGCACGGCATGATCTTTGCCCAGTCTCCGAAAAGCCGGATTGTGACCGTCGGTCTGAATGTGGAGGGCAAGGATGAGCCGGGCTATGTCAAAAGCAAGAAGGGCTATGACATGCACCTGAATTACCGCAGTGTGCAGAGCCAGTCGGTTTTGATTACCCAGCAGGCTCGCCGGATTTTCCAGATGAATCCGGATTGGTTCCCCGCAGGCATTATGTATGACCGCGGCATGGGCGTTTTTGTCGGTGACGATTGGGATGAGCTGGTTGAGCGCGAGGGCTGGGTTTTTGTTCGGAAGGGCAACGCCTATGCGGCCATCAAACCGATCCTCTGGGATGAGGCGTATGAAAAGGCTAAGAAGGACAAGGCCGGCGGTGCGGACACGCAGCAGTATTTCAACAGCTCCAAGGAGGATGCAACCGTGAAAATCAAGGCGGGAGCCTATTCCTGGATTTGTGACCGCAAGGTGATCCGGCTCGAGGATCAATTCTCTCCGGTCATTATCGAGGCGGGGCGCAAGGCCGACCATCCGACGATGGAAGAGTTCATTGCGGATATTCTTGATAATCCGATCGCGCTCTACAAAACCGTGGTGCCGGGCTACAACGTCCTGGTCTACACCGGCTGCGGTGAAGATGCCGAAGAGATCGTTTTTAATGCAGGCACCATGGAAATGCCGACGGTCGGCGGCGAATATATCGACTATTCCTACCCGATGACCTTCGACAGTCCGTATCTGAAATCCGAATACAAGAGCGGTTTGATTGAAATGCAATACGGTGATGAGAAGCTAGACCTGGACTTTTCTGATCAGCCGTGGTGGAAAATCTGGTAGCAAGCGGCTCCATACTTTGGGAAAAAGGGTGAGGTGCAATTATCGGGGTGTCAGGTCAGACGCTGTCTTGTTCGGGTTTTGGCGCTGGCAAAACTTCGATAAACGGGGACCACATCAGCTGGCTCGTTACTTTATGAATGTATTGCTGATGGACGGTCGCAGTATGATTCTGTCGTGGAATGCGTAATACCGAATACTACATTTATAGAGCTGAAAGCTGGGTGGTCATGGTAGCTGATCGGCCGGTCTTATTCCGTTTTCGGCGAGCCCTCCAGTGGGGTTTTCAAACTGCCAGCCGAGCCGTTTGATCCAGTTCAGGATTACGCCGTTTTTTTCGCGCAGGCGGTCTGCCGATACTGTCCCGGGCTCTGCCCGAAGGCGGCGCGGAACGTTCGGTTGAAGTTGGAGACGTCCGAAAACCCGCATTCGTGGCAGATGCTCAGCACTTTATCATTGGTGGTGCGCAGTTTCTGCAGGGCGGCGGAAAACCGGAGTTGTTTCAGATATTCGCCGGTGCTCAATCCCGTGTATTTTTTAAACTGCTGGCACAGGTTGGGTTTCCGAAGATTGGAAAGACGGCATAGATGCTCAAGCCGGACCGGCTCTGAAAAATGATTCTCCAGATAATGACGCACCGTTTCCATGCGTGGATTGAACGCCTGCTCTTCGGCGGCGGGATCAACCGGCGCAGCCCGGCACAGTTCAATGAGGAACAGCCGGAAGAGGGCATCGATGGCAGCCTCGCTTCCTGCCGTCGGCTCCTGCTGCTCCTGCAGGAGTGCGAACAGCAGTTGTTTGGTTTTTTCTTTTGCTTCGACCTGAAGGTGACGAATCCGGTTGAGCCGGTGTCCGAGCATCGGATGAGCTGGAATCAGTTCATTCATTCGGGAAGACAATGGTTCTGGAAGTGACGGCAAAGGCCATTTCTTTAAGTTCCAGTATACATTGATCAGTTCAACGGGGCCGTTCGGTGTCTTGAGCGTGTGAAACTGGTTGTAGTTGAGAATGGTCAGGCCCCCCGCGGCTTCATCATACGTGCGATCCGCGGTGACGTGCCGAAAGGTTCCGTTGAGTACAAAAAGAATTTCCACAAACTCATGGGTATGGAAGTCGTGTTGCTGCTGTTCGAACGCTGGGAAATATTCCAGTGCCAGACCGGTTGCCTGCAGCTCTTTGAACGCACTTTCCCGATTGGGGGTTTTGATCAGATGTGAATTTCCACACGCCATAAAATGAATATATACCAAGAAATATTGGTTTGGAGTGTATATTTTATTCAAAAAAAGAGAGAGAGTAAATATGAGCGCAAGAGATCGGGTGTTGGCAGTGCTGAACGGCGAGGTTCCGGATCGAGTCCCGGTGGACCTTTGGCTGGTGCCGGAACTGGTGCAGAAATTCAAGACGCAGCTGGGTGTGAACGATGAGCTCGATATCTACCGTCAGCTGGATATCGATAAAATCGTTTGGTTGGGCATTCCCTATAAAGGAGTGCTTCTGAAAGATCCCAACGAACACGCATCGGTCAACCACTGGGGAGTCAAACACCAGAAGATTGCCGCCAATGATGAAACCGGTTATGGCGAAGTCTGCTTCAACCCGCTGCTCGAACTCGATTCGGTTGAACAGCTGGACGCCTATCCGTGGCCGAACCCGGATGATTTCGACTACGAAACTGCCGCTGCCGAGGCAAAAAAAATCTCACAGGAATTTGTTACCCTGGGTCCTTGGATTTCCATTTTTGAGGTTTACTGCCAGATGCGTTCCCTCGAAGAGGCGCTGATGGATACTGTCGCTGAACCGGAGTTTCTGCATGCCGCGCTCGACCATATTGCCGGGGTGCAGGGCGAAATGTGCCGTCGGTTTCTAGAAGCTGCCGACGGGGCCATTGATCTGGTGTTTATCAGCGACGACATGGGTACCCAGCAGAGTTTGCTCATGTCTCCTTCTGCATTTGATGAATTTATCTTTCCTCGTCTCAGACAGTGGTGCGATATGGTGCACTCTTTTGGCGCCAAAGTCTTCTTCCACACAGACGGTGCGGCCGCGCCGCTCATCCCGCGTCTGATCGACGCGGGCATCGACGTGCTCAATCCGGTTCAGCACGTCTGCCCCGGCATGGACTGCAGAGAGCTGAAAGAACAGTACGGCGACAGGCTGGTTTTTCACGGCGGCGTTGAAAACCAGAAAATTCTTCCGTTCGGCACGCCGGAAGAGGTCGCGGCAGAAACCTTCCAATGTTTGGAAACACTGGGCCCGACCGGTTATCTGCCGTGCTCCTGCCACTTCGCGCAGGCCGACACCCCGATCGAAAACATCATGGCGATGATCAAAACCGTGCAGCAGTACTAGTCTATTGCATAGATGCGCATATTTTTCCCAAGGCTTGGAAAAAGACAGGTGCAGGCCCGGCCTGCTTTTTCAAGGATTGGAAACTCAGAACCAGAAGCTGTGAATTCGGAACTTATCCAGCCGTCAGCCAGACGGTTTGGTATGGATCGAGGGTGAGAACTTTTCCGGCGCCGTTGTAGCGCTTTCCGCTGAGAAGATCGGTACAGGGATCCGGGGTGTCGAGTTCCGCGATTCGCTCATCGAGGTGCACCTCCTTCCACTCCCCGGAAAAACTGCTGATGCAGATGACCGGCCTGTGGCCGTCCGCGGAACGGACGAAGCAGAACAGGTCTTCGTCGAGGTCAATCACGCGTTGGGCGGCATCGGGGTGGAAAGAACCGTGCTTGCGGCGGATGGCGATACGGCGGCGGTATTCCTTAAACACTTTTTTTGCTGGGCCGGTTTTGTGAAGCTCAGCATCGAGTTCTTCGAGGTTCCATTTTTTGCGGTTGATGGAACGCGCCCGTCCGGTGGCCTGGACGCCGTCCTGATCATTCGGCGTGGCGGTGAGGCTGTGAAAATACACCGCCGGAACACCTTTGAGTCCCAGCATGACGGTTTGTGAGCAGAGAAAGCGGTCGATCTGGTGTTCGTCATCACCGAGTGCGTCAAAATAAGTGATGTTCAGTTCGTAGGGGCTGTCGGTTCCGTCAGCGTTGCGCTTGGTGGATACCTGTCCGCCAAGCTCTTTTACTTTATCGACGAGTGCGGTGAGCTCGCTCTCCGGGACGAGTCCGGTCAGCGGGCGCACGCCGATTCCGTCGTGCGAGGCCGTGAAGTTGAACCAGGTGCATCCGTCCGGTGTTTCCGAAATGGATTTCGCCCACGGCGTGAGATATCTGGATGTGCCGTTGTGCAGCGCGTGGAGCAAAAGCGGCGGAAGTGAGAAGTTGTAGACCATGCGGGCTTCGTCGCCGTTGCCGAAGTACGAAATGTTTTCATCATGCGGCACATTGGTTTCGGTGAGAATGATGACCCCGGGCGCGATCATGTCGAGCAGGTCGCGCATCAGCTTGACAACTTCGTGGGTCTGTTCGAGATGGATACAGCTTGTGCCGGGCTGTTTCCAGAGATAGGCAATAGCATCGAGCCGGATGATCTTTGCGCCGTTGGCGATGTAGAGCAGAAGAATATCGAAGAATTCAAACAGGACATCCGGATTGGCGAAGTTGACGTCGATCTGATCTTTGCTGAATGTTGTCCACAGATGTTTGGTTTTTCCGTCTACGGGAAACTCGGTGAGCAGCGGCAGGCTGCGCGGGCGGACGACTGCCGACAGGTCGGTTTCGGGGTCGGCTTCAATGAAGTAGTCGCGGTAGGGCGCGATTTCCGAAACATAGTTTTTAAACCAGCTGCTTTGGCTGGAAACATGGTTAAGGACGAGGTCGAACATCAGTTCGAAATGACGGTTGAGTTCCTTAATGTGTTTCCATGTTCCGTAGCTGTTTTTAACCCGGCGATAGTCGATCACTGAAAAGCCGTCATCAGATGACCACGGATAGAACGGCAGAATATGGATGGTGCTGAACAGATTTTCCAGATGTGTGCTGCTGAAATGCTGCAGCGTAGCCAGCGGTGGTTTTCCGGCCTGACACACGGTGTCGGCATAGGTGATGAGCACGGCGGTGGTTTCGTCCCATGTTTTTTCAGTCGGGGCGACGCCGTAGCCGACGCCGTAGCGGCCGATCATGGTAACGAGCCGCTCGATACAGCGGTCCGCCTGCCGCCTGCCGTAGAGTCGGTTGAAGTGTCCGCGCATCCGTTCGAGCGGCTCTTTGGAAAGCGATTTGATGAGCATCAGTCAATCCCGGTTATATTGGTGATGAGTGTGCGCAGGCGGCGGCGCAGCAGCGGATAGCTGAAGAAGCGTTTGGCGACGGCATAGTTATGTTCCACCGTCTGTTCGCGATAGGCGGCATCGTTGATCAGCCGCCGTACGTCTTCAATCGTCTGTTTGGTTAGATACCCGTCCATCAGCGGCAGTCGGAAGCCTTTCGGTTCGATATCGCGTGCAAAAATGGAGTAACGGTTGATGAGAATCGGCAGGCGGAAATAGATGGCTTCAAGGAAGGCGTTCCCGAATCCTTCATAGAGGCTGGGGTAGGTTACAAAGTCAACGTGCGGATAAAGATCCCACAGCGTGAAGATTTTTTTTCCAGCGGAATTGGTTTTGCGGATATCGCCGATCCGGTCCGATACAAACCGCAGGTCCACGCCTGTCTCGTGGGCGAGATCCGACAGCATATCGCGGTACTCATAGCCTTCGTCGCCTGCATCGTGCGAGATCACCAGCTTGCAGCGCGGGTTCTTCAGCGCCTCGACCAGTTTGATCGAATGCTCGATGCCTTTGCGAGGCACAATCCGCGTCGGCTGCAACAGAATAATGTCATCCGGACTGAAGCCGAGTTCGGCACGAATGTCTTTGCTGTAGTCATCCGGTTCGGGAGCGGGCACGTCAAAATTGAACACATTCGGAACGAGCTGCGACGAGGTTCCCTTGCGCCACGCCAGCTCTTCCTTTGCGGCTTCGTTGATCACCACGTGCTGCAGATGCGTGCCGCGCGGCGGGAATGCGAAGTCGAGATAGTCGCTGACGGCGTTGACCGAAAAGCGCGTGCGCTCCCAGTAAAAATCGTGATGGTGCGCAATGGCGGGCATACACGTTTCGGCCAGAAACTCTGTCAGTGCCACGCCCAGCGGTATGTGCATGGGAATCGTCAGCGCGTTCTGTGCCACCAGAACGGAAATATCAAACCGCTCGGTGAATTCATACAGCGAGGATTTGAGATAGTTCGCCATATCTCGGATACGGCGGCTCACCAGCGGGTCGCGGTGATACTGTCCCCAGATCCGCTGATTGATCCAGATGTTTTCCGGATGTTCAAAATGCGCTTCGGGAACGCAGTGGCTGACCGCCGGATCGCGGTCGAGCAGTCCGGCATACCAGAACGACTTGTGATTGGACCCCCAAAGCACTTCCGCCCACTTGGCGCTTTCCAGCGACACTCCGTCCGTGCCGGCAAAACGAGTTGATATAAACCCAATGCGTTCGCTCATAACGCAAGGATAAACATTCCGGCCGATTGGGAAAGAAGGAATCGTGCGTTTTTTCCAGGTTTGGAAGGGTTTCTATTCGCCTAGATAGATCAGCACTTTGTCCTGACAGAGCAGGACGAGATCGCCGATATTGTCACCGTTGAAATCGCCGCTGCGCAAATTGTGTGGCTCGGTGCCGCGGTTCTGCTGGCGCTCGACGAAGTCGGACGACAGGTAGACTTCAAAAACCAGTTCGGTTTTGAGTTCGTCGCTCTGGCGGCTGAGCAGCTCAAGGCTGCGGTTAGCGGGATCGACCACGGCAATCATCGGGCGGGGCGGCGAGCCGAGTTCGACGGCACGTAGATAGGAGAGCATCGGCTTTTCGGCGGGCGAAACATACTCGGCTTCCGAAACGGGTGTGAAACACGAGCCGTTGCTGAGGATTTCGCTGAGGCCGGTGCGGTCGATCAGTATGATTGTGTCGTGCGTTTTGTTGTGGAGCTGAACCAGATTGAAGATGGTCTGGTCGGCGTCAGGAATATGAATTTTTCCGGTTTGATCATCGCTGCTGAACCAGATGAGGTCTCTGGAATTTTGGTCGTAGATCAAGGTGCCTTTGCTTCCATCGAGCAGGGAATATTCGGTGGAGGCGGCGAGCTTCCCGGCGGCGTTCTCCGGGTTGAACTGTCGGATGATTTTATACTGCCCGTCTTTCCATTTGAACTGCCGGGCGACGGAGCCGGTGGCGACAGTGAGACGGGAGCCGTCGCCAGGGTTATCCAGATGAATGTTGGAGCGGATCAGCGGGCTGGTGAGCGCCCGGAATGATTCGCTGGACAGTTCGGTCAGTTCCGGTCCGTTCTGGAGAAACAGTTTAGGGGAGTCGTAGGGCGTGAAGAGCAGCAGGCCGGTTTGGTTGTCCGGCAGCGAAAAGGCCAGCAGCTCGTTCGGTTCGTTGTTGAGGTCCAGCGGGTGGATGGATTGGTCGCCGGTGCGGTCAGTCTGGCTGAGGAAAAGGGCGCCGTCCTCATTTTTGCAGACCAGCCAGTACCGAGAGGTCCCGGCAATGGCGCAACCGGCCAGCACGTCGCCGGACGCACTGATAATTTCCGGGAAGGTGTTCAGGGATCCGGTGGCATGAATGCCGGCGATTTTTTCTTTGCGACTGATCACGAGCAGGTCGCCGTTTCCAAACTGCGAAATGTGGGAGACTTCGGAGAGTGTATCGATTCGCTCCGGTTCAGAGTTGAGGCCGTCAACTCTTCCGTGATAGAGGTGCAGGCGATTGAGTGATGGCGCGGAAACTATCAGGTCACCGAAGCCGTCGGCGTTAAAATCGGTTGTGAGCCAGGCCGGAATATCTTTTTTATCGGTTCCTTCGAGGCCGATGCGGGAGGGAGACGTTTCTTGCGCCTGCAACAGTGGGGGTTGTTCTTTTTCGGCAAAGCCGTAGATGCGGCAGGCGAGGCGATTGCGTAGAACCATGCCGACCTGTGCGGGCTGGTCAGGAAATTCAATCAGGCTGGTGTATGTGCGCGGCGGCAGGTCGAGCGGCAGCTCGGTATCGTAGAGTCCGCCGCCTTTGCCGAAGCGGACACGCAGCGGATTGCGCAGGGTGGTGCTGTAGAACACGAGGTCGGTAATGCCGTCGCAGTTGATGTCCGCGAGATCCACATAGCGGCACTCATCAGAAAAGAGCAGGGTTTCCTTTTCCTGGAAGGAGCGCTCGGGCCGATTCCAATGAAGGTCGGCATGTTTTTTACAGCAGACGATAATGTCTACTTTCTGGTCGCCGTCGAGATCGCCGGTTTGGATGGTGGTGACCTCGTCAGTGTCTTTAATAAAAATGCGCTCGGCGTCGCCGAAGGCCCCATCCTTATTTTGGTAGCGGATGAGCAGACCGAGCGTTGCCCCGAAGGTGGCGATATCTTTGCGGCCATCGTTGTTGAGATCGGCAATGCGGATGGTGCGGATGCTCTGATCGACCAGTACGCCGCGGTTTTCGAAGCGGTCTTCAAGTCCCGGCAGGCCGGCAACTTCGACGGGATCGTTTCTGCGGATTAGAATTTCGAGTCGGGAGACGTGGTTGTTGGAAAAGATGATGTCATCAAGCCCGTCGCCGTTGATGTCTTCGACGAGCAGGTCAGACGTGCCATTTTCGAATTCATAGATTTCCAAAGGTTGGAAACCGAAGTCCCGCTGAGCGGCCGGTTCGTCCGGAAAGGCCGGAAGCGACAGCAGGCAGGACGCGGCGATGATGACGGAGGTACGCATGGGCAGTCCTTTTCTCAATACTGGGTGGTCACCCGCTGGTGCAGTCCGTTCCCGGTTTTTTCGGAGTACTGATAGGTGGTGTTGAAGAAGGATGCAAGGTGCTCGGCGGGCGGAAGTTTTCCAAGATCTGGAAGTTCCATTGATCCATCCGATCCTTCTATAAACCCTTTTTTGAAGGCGGCCAGTACAGCGGGCTGGGTGAGCTGTTTTAGGATGCTTTCCATCTGCTGTTTCCAGTCGATGGCGCGGAAGCCGAAGGCGCCGGGCGGAGTGTGCCGGCGCAGTCCGCGCACCAGCGGGGAACTTTCAAAAGAGGTGTGCGCGGTGTCGACGCTGCTCTGGGTGCGGATGACGCGGCGAATGACGTTCGGCGGGCCGTAGAAGAAACGGTTGGCCGCAATGCTGAACGCAATGGGTTCGCTGCCCGGCTGCTGGTTCTGGACGGTGTAGATGGTGTGTTCCAGAAACAGCTCGGCTTTGAGCAGGGTGGCAACCTGCGGTTGCAGGGCCGGAGCGGCCAGTGCCGTTTCAAGGGCGGTTTGGAAAGCATAGCTGTCTTTGAGCTCAATGCCGACAACGCCAACCTGCTGTGTGGTTGCCGGGTCGGCGGAGGAGAAGGAAATATACTGCGTGCCGAGGTTGGAGAGGAGGTCCTGGCCGAGATCGACCTGAGCCTGCTGCTGGATCATGCCGGCAATCATGTCGAACTGCATTCTTCCTCCGGGGGAAATAGCGGCGATGATGTTGGGGACTTCTCGCCAGAGGCCGAGCAGGTCGATGCGGCCGACTTCGATGGAGGAAATGTCTTCGGGGATAAAGGTGACGGTTGGCAGGCTGGAGGGCTGCATATCCATTAGGGCGAAGAGTCCTTTGGTCAGGTCGATTATGTTCAGGGTGCTGTCCGAAACCATTTTGTCTTCGTCAAGGCGGAGGGTTACCAGACAGTCTTCAACGCCGGTTAGGCCGAGTGCGGCGACGAGCGCCTTCTTGTCCGGCGCGCCCGGTTGCGTCGGGGATTTGTCTTCCATGTTTTCCGCGGCTTTTTCGATGATCCGGGCGATGTTCAGTTTCAGGTTGAGGGTCGGGGATCCGGACGGAGTACCCGGGGCTTCCTTTTTCAGCTGAATGATGGAGCGTTCGAGCCACTCGCGCGAAGAACCTATCAGCATCGTATCGGCGAGGTGTGCCTGCCAGGAGCTGTCCTCTTCTTCGGTGCCGCCGTTACGGATGTGTCGGGTGAGTTTGACGCCTTGAAATTCATCGTGGATGATTTCAAACGGGTCTTCTTGCATGGCTTTAAGTTTTTCGTCCTGCTCCTGACTTCGGGCGTAGTCTTCCGGCGATATGGCCGCGATGATGCTGACATCCATGGTGTCGGGATTCACTCCGACAATCAGTTCGCCGTTGAGCATTTTAAACTGGTCGAGTGTGATTTGTTTGTAGGCCTCGGATTCGTCGGCATAGAGGAGGTTCATCCAGTTTTGTTCGTCGGGGTACCCGGCGAAGTCCTGGAACTGCGGATCGGCCCAGAGCTGCCCAAGCGGTGATTTTTTCAGGCGGGTAATAAATTCCGGGATGTTGGAAACGCGAATGTATACCGGGTGGTCCGGAGGGATCAGGGAGAGCCGGTCGAGCGCAAAAGAGCTCAGGGCGAATGACAGGATCAGAGCGGATGTCAGGAAGCGGCGTTTATTCAGCATGTTTGATCTCCTTGTTTTCTTCGGAAAATTTGCCGGGCCGGCGTGGCGGATCGGGATAGAAAAAGCCGGACTCGGGATTGGTTGCGTCGTAGGCAAAGGCGTCGATGTGGTCGAGGATATATTTGAGGTGGCGCGCCGGAATGGCGAAGTTGAGCCCTTCCATGGACGGAACGCCCATGTTGATGACTCCGATGACCTGTCCGCGGGCGTTGAAGAGCGGCCCGCCGGAGTTGCCCGGGTTGACCGGCGCGTCCACCTGCAGATAGAGGATTCCTCCAAAGTTGCGGTGGGTCTGGCTCAGTACGCCTTCGGTGACGGTGCGTTCCAAGCCGAGCGGGTTGCCGATGGCAAATACGGTTTCGCCGATCTTCAGGTCCTCATCCGGTTCAAAGATGACGGGAGTGATTTCGGTATCAAAATCCTTAATGCGCAGGACTGCAAGGTCGTGGAACGGGGCGGTGGCCACGATCTCGACATCCTTGTAGACTACGCGCCGCAGGATTTTTCCGTCGCTGATAAAGCGGGTGACGGCGATATGTTTTTCGCCCTGAATGACGTGAAAATTGGTGACCAGGTCGCCTTCTTTGTTGATGAAAAACCCGGAGCCGAGGCCGGATGCGGTTTTAACAACGACGACGGCCGGGGCGTAGCACTCGGCTGCTTCGGCGGTGGTGACCTGTGCGGGGGATAAAATGGTGTAGAGGTGATCGGTGATGTCCGCAGAGGGAGATGCGTCTGCGACAGTGTTCTGAATGGAGAGAATTTCCTGACGCGGGATCCGCAGCACATCAAAGCCAAGGTCGGCAACGATGGCATCGGATGTGTCTTTGAGCAGCGGTGCCTGAATTTTTCCGCCGCCCCGCAAGGTGATTTCTTCTGCGAAACCAATCGTCAGAAGCAGTGTAAGCGCAGTACAGATGAGACCCTTCATATAAATAGCCTGTCGGTTCGAGCAATAAGTTCGTCACAAGCTAATCTAAACTTGAGATGGTGTCAAAAGATCAGCCCGTTCCGTTTTGGATGGATTTAAATAAACTTTACAGCGCGGGTCTTGCCGTCTTTTGACTTTTAGCTTATACATAAAAGCCTTTTAATGGGAGGAACGATGAGCCGTACCTATCAGAATGTGGAAGATATCATCCAGGATCTGCCCATGATTCGCGAGGCCTGTGTGTCGTTGCGCGAAACACTGCTGGCGAATCTGGTGATGCTGGCGGAGATTCCGTCGCCGACCTCGAAAGAAGATGCCCGGATCCATTTCCTGCTGCAGCGCTTCAGCGAGTGCGGACTGAACAATACATCAACCGATGAATACGGCAACGGAGTCGGCGTGCTTCCCGGTCGGAACCGCGAACGCAATATCCTGATGCATTCTCACGCCGACACTGTATTCTCGGAACGCCGTGATCATACCGTTTCGGTGCATGCCGACAAAATGTGCGGCCCGGGAATTGCCGACAACAGCCTCGGCCTGGCGGTGCTCGCTACGCTGCCGACCCTGTTGGAAAAACTGGGCATTGAGCTGGATGCCGGTCTCGTTCTGATGGGTGGGGTTCGCAGTCTGGGCCGTGGCGATTTGGCCGGAATTCGTTTCTTTCTTGAGCATAATAAAATTCCGCTCACGTCCGGAATCTGTGTGGAGGGCGTTCAGCTCGGTCGCCTCAGCTACGCTTCAGCCGGCATGCTTCGCGGAGAAATCACCTGCCATGTTCCCGAGGAGTACGACTGGGTCCGGCGCGGCACAACCGGCGCCATTCTGGTGCTGAACGAAGTGATCAACCGGATCCTCGGGATCGCATTGCCGCGCAAACCGCAGACGTCGATTGTGATGGGATCCGTTGAGGCCGGGGAAGGGTTTAATATTATTCCCACAGAAGGCCGCCTTTGCTTTGAAGTGCGCAGTGAATCCGGCGAGATTGTGCATCGGATTGCCGGTGAGCTGGATGACATCATTGAGGACGTTGTTTCTCAGACCGGCGCAGAGGTGGATCTGGATGTGGTGGCGCGTCGCGAGCCCGCCGGCCTTCCCATCGGCCATCCGCTCGTTAAACAGACGCGCGAAATTATGAGTTCGCTGGGGCTCCGGCCGCACATTACGCCGAGCATCTCAGAGCTGTCGGCCATGATTTCCCGCGGGCTGCCTGCAATCACGTTGGGAATCACACAGGGCGACGGGCTTCATGAGATGCGCGAAACCGTAAAGATTGATCCGATGTTTACCGGAATGGCCCAACTGGTTGCTGTGCTGCTGGCCATGGATGGAGGCTTCTGCGATGAACCTGAATAAATGGATTTCCAAAAACACATTTCACCACTCCCAGTTCTGGGACTTGAAACAGTTGATTGAAGAAAAAGAACGGCAGGGTCTGACTGTGTCGCTCTGCCTGCCGACGCTCAACGAAGAAAAGACCATCGGCAAAGAGATCATTCTTTTCAAATCCGAGCTGGTGGACCGCTATCCGCTGCTCGATGAAATCGCCGTGATTGACTCCGGTTCGACCGACCAGACCCGCGAAATCGCCGCTGCATACGGAGCCGACGTTTACCTTTCCGCCGATATTCTCCCGCAGTATGGGGAGAAAAAAGGGAAAGGCGAAAACCTTTGGAAAGCGGTCTATCAGCTCAAAGGCGACATCATCTGCTATGTCGACGCCGACATCGCCAACATTCACCCGCGCTTTGCCTACGGACTGATTGCCCCGCTGATTTACAACGAGACCATCAAATATGTGAAAGCATTTTATGATCGTCCGCTCGCGTTTTCGCAGGGGGTGCGCCCGTCCGGCGGCGGCCGTGTGACTGAGATTCTGGTTCGCCCGCTCTTCTCGCTTTTCTTTCCGGATCTGACCGGCCTGATTCAGCCGCTGTCCGGCGAATACGCCGTGCGCCGCGAAGTGCTCGATAAACTTCCGTTCCCGATCGGTTACGGCGTGGAAACCTCGCACATTCTCGACGTCTATAAGGAATGGGGGCTGGAAGCGTTTGGTCAGACCGACCTCGACCAGCGCGTACATCGCAACCAGGAAACCCTCAGCCTCGGAAGAATGGCCTTCGGTATCCTGCGCGCCTTCCTCGCCCGTTCAAAGGATATGGGCGTTGATGTCGACATGGATAAACTCTCCAGCATCATGCGCCAGTTCCAGGCCCACGACGAAAAATATGAGCAGGTCGAATACGAAATCGTCGAAGAAGAGCGCCCGCCCATGATCAGCCTCCCCGAATACCGCGAAAAATTCGGGCGGTAGGTCATGGGTAGTCCTTACATTTGATATTTTCCCACCTTTGGAACCATGATCCGTTGAGATCTCTGTGTTTTTCCAATGTTTGGAAGAGAGGCGGGATGTCGCTGTCACATTCTTTCTTTGTGGGAAAAAGCCTGCATCACTTCTTCTTTGAACCGGACGGAAGAAATCAGTAATATACAGAATTCAATGATTGGAGGACGAATCGTATGAAGTTTTTACGCGGATTTTTTATTTCACTCGGCGTGTTGTCGCTGGCAGCCATTATTGTTTTCGGAGTCTCTCTTCTTTTCTCTCCATCAGGTGCACCCGGTACTCCGGAGGAAACCGGCGCCATCAGCCCGGAGATGGTGGCTCAGGCTCAGGAAATGGCGGCCCGGATCGGCCGCCGGCTGGCGTGGGTGATGGTTTTGGCTTCTGCGGTGATGCAGATCGGCGCCTGGATTGCCGCCGGACTCAAACTGCATGCGGTTCGTAAAACCGGTCATCCGGCAACCAAAAAACTTCAGTTGCTCGAAGCCATCGATATCTATTTCGATCTTCCCCTCTATTTTGGACTGCTTGGGTCCGTCGGCAGTTTTATTCTGGTTACGTTTTTTCCCGATGCCGGGCTGATGTTTGCCTATGCCTCCACGGCGATGGGGATCATTGTATCGGTCATTTTGCGACTCGGCTATCACACGCCGTTTAAGCAGGAGCTGCTGCAGTCCGTTGATGTACCCGTAAGCTGAGGATTCACTGATGCGGCGTTCAATTTTAGTTGTAATGATCGATGTCATGGTGCTTTCCGTACTGGCGCTCAGTGCCGGGAACCGCGCCGGCGGCGAAAACAAGATTCCCATGCCGCTCTACCGCTGGAGCACGGTCGTCGAAGAAGGGCTTCGGAAAGAGCAGGCCTATCAGGACGAAGTCAAACGCCTCGAAGAGCAGCTCTCCCGGACATCGGAGCTGGCCGAACAGGCACTGGCTCAGGCCGAAGAGGCCCGCGACACCGCCAGCCGTGAGCGAAGCGGCAGTCAGGAAATGCAGACGCGTCTGCATGAAATGGAGCTGACCGCTGAAAAGGCCCGGGCCGCTGCACAGCTTGCAAAGAGCGAGGCACAGATGGCTCAGCAGACCGCCGAGGAAGCACGCCGCCAGGCCGAAGAAGCGGCGCAGCGCCGCGCCGCCGCCGAAAAAGCAGTCCTGGAAGCTCAGAAAACCGCATCGGATGTCACATCCCGGATCAGTGAACTGCAGACAGAACTCACCGATCATACGGAAGAGCTGGCAAAGCTCCGGGCGTCCGAAGCGGCCGCGAAAGAACGCGCCCTTGCATTGGAAGAGGAGCGCTCCCGGCTGGCCGCCCAGAATGAACAGTTTGCCTCTAAAATGGCTTCGCTCAGTGGAGAGGTTGCTGCTCTCGAAGTTCAGAAGCAGGATGCAGAACAAACTGTTGCTCAGCTGGAAAAACAGAAGCAGGCTGAAGAAGCAGAACGCAAAAAATCCATCTGGGTGCGCCGCGATGAATCCCTGCGCCGCCTGAACATCAGCTACACAGAATATAATTCCAGCGATGACCGCAACTTTGTGACGCGCCGTGAACTGGTCATGCCGCTCGTGCAGGTCGGACGCGCAGTTCTGGTTCCGGCCGACTTCCGCAAGCTGGGCCTCGCCCGCTCTTTCTTCGGCGGGCTGTCCGAGTCAGTGACCCAGGTGGACGGCTCTGTCAGTTCTTTAACCGGTGCATTCAACGCCCTTCCTTTGGAATCCATTGTGGTTCCGGGGGCCGAGCCGCAGGTCTGTCTGGTTCGCTTCACCGGCGCACTGGATGGCGCGCTGCAGTCGATCACCATGGAAACGCTGAAAGAACGCCGCATCAAAGATGCGCTTCTGTTCAGTCCTGATGAAGTCAACGAGCACGGCCGGGTTGAAGTCAGCCCGATTATCGGGAGCGACTATCTCACCGTGCTCTATACCAGCGGCAAAAAACCGAAAGTCGGCGACTATCTGTTGACCGACCGTGGAGAGTTCATCGGCGTTATGGTCACCAAAGAAGAGTGCTACGTGATGCCGCAGGTGCTCAGCCGCACACCCGCGCCGATTTCCATTCCGATTGCTTCCCGTACGCAGGACGGTGGTTATTTCGATGAATTCATCAACAGCCTCAATCGCGCCCGCAAGCGGATGGACGACCATCTCAAAATCCGCAAGTTCTAGGCGAACAGCTCCGTGAGCCTTTCGCCGGTCAGTCCGTCGAGTGTATCGACGATGACGTCGGCGTCTTTGAGAAGTTCTTTCGGATAGCTGTTGGTTACGGCCAGTACCTTCAGGCCCGCACCTTTGGCGGAGGCGATTCCCGCAGGGGTGTCTTCGATTGCAATGCCGGATGCAACGCGAAGCCGCTCTTTTGCCAGCAGGTACGGAGCGGGATCGGGTTTGCTGATATGCGTATCGTCCGCCGTTACAATCTGATCAAACGCATCGGCCACGCCGAGTTTTCCAATGATTGGAAAGATATCCTCTTTCAGTGCGCCGGAGCAGATTGCGATCGGAATGGTTCCCGACAGATGTTGAATCAGCTCAACGGAGCCGGGCAGAGCCGCCGCGCCGCCGTCGTTCAGCAGTTCCTGAAACGCCGCCGCCTTGGCTTGAATCAATTGGGGCAGCTCATCTTTTCCAAGGTTTGGAAAAGCACAGCGGAACGCATCGCGATCATCAAAACCGATGTAGGTTTCGAGATACTCCGGCCATTCAATCGTTTTTCCGCGCGGCTCCATAACTGCATTGAATGCCGCCCAGTGCAGCCGCTCGGAATCAACAATGACCCCGTCAAAATCAAAAATTACTGCTGAAATCATGTAAATAATTTAACTCCGAATAGATGCAAATAGACACACATATTTTTGAATGAGCTAAAATAAATTCTGGGCATGAAAGCCTCAAGGGAAAATTTGTATCCGGCGCAATGCGTGATTTCTGATGGTGAGACTTGTGCGAAAAAGGTCGTTCCGCCGGAATTTCGGGAATTGATCGCAAGACTTTTCAAAACAGGCTCAAGGCATAACCGCTTCTGTCCGGAGCTGTAGAGATTTTCTTCATTGCGGAATTTTTCCGCAGAGTCTCAGGGGCCGGGCAATACAGAATGCCGGTTTTTTCCGAAGCGGGCTCGGCCGTTTGGTTCCTGCGAACCCATTCATTGCAGGGGGAATCTGTATTGTTGCGGCGGAAAAAATGGTTTCAAGTGCCCCTGTCTTTTTTTGGCATACCTTTTGCATATGGAGCCGGCTGGAAAAAGGAGCAGGTCATGCATTTTCACTTGATTGATAAATTAAGAAAGGTCTTCCGACGCCGGTATGAGGCCAGTCGTTTGCATCAGAATAGAATTACGCCGATTCCGCGGCTGTTTCCCACCATCGTGCGCATTCTGCGTGAACGTAACAAATCTGCGCGATGGTTAAATCGGAAAGACGGGAAGAGCGGCTTCGAAGCCATGGAAGATGGATTGTGAAGACCCAGCCTGAGGCAGAAAAAGTAACGAAAGGAAAACGAATGAAAAAAAAGCCCATCATAATAACCTGGCCGGATCATGCGCGGCTGACCGAACTGGTTGAAGAGCAGAATCCTACAAGCCTCGCCCCCGATGCTCGCGCCTTTCAGCAGTTGCGTCGTGAATTGGAGCGTGCGCAGCTGGTTGCGGCTAAGGATATTCCCGCGGATGTTGTCACCATGAACTCTCAGGTTCGGGTTTTTGATCTGGAGGTAGGCGACCAGTATATCTTTACACTTGCCTGGCCGAATCAGCAGAATATGTCGGATGATCGGATCAATGTCTTGGCTCCGCTGGGCATGGCGTTGCTCGGCAGCCGGGTGGGGCAGGAAATTGAATGGCCTCTGCCTGATGGAAGAAGCTGTCAGTTGCGGGTTGAGGAGGTTCTTTACCAGCCGGAAAACAGTCCCCAGAATGAGAATGCAGGCAGGAGCGGTTGGCATGAGTCAATTTCGTCATGAAATCACTGTGATCATGGTGGCTTCACCGGGTTTCCGTTCTCTTATTGGCTGTTATGCAGAAATGATTGCCGGAAATCCGAGCGCGCGAATTTATTCGACTGATGAGGGAGGTCTTTCCGGTCTGGTGGCAGAACTCAAATGTTCTGCCCTCACCGAAAGAGTGGACCTGATTGTCAGTGAGTGGATGAAGGATCCGAAGATCATGCAACGTCTGCTGCGGATCGCTCAGGAGCTGGAACTTCCGGCCGTGTTTATTCGACCCGGCACGACTCAGCCGGGGGGGCGATTGGTTGTGTCCACAAGCGGCGGCCCGAATATTTGTGAACAAATGTGGGTTGCTCGGGAGATATCGACCCGCATCGGGCGACCGCTGGAGATACTTCACTGGCAGGACGAAGGGTGCTTCGGCAGGCGGTGTTGCTCTGCCGGGGACTTTGCGGTTGAAAAGATATTGTCGCACCTGCTGGGAATTCAGCCGGTCGTCCATCAGCCGGCGGGTTCGGATTTTATCACTGGAGTGGCTGAATGGCTTGCTCCTGACGATCTGCTTATTATGGGGGCCCCCAGTTCGTTGCGATGGACTGCAGACTTCGCCGGTTCATTGCCCGACCAGGTGGAAAAACGTATTAAAAACCCGTTGTTCTTATTCTCTTCTCCGGAAGGATGCGTCAGGTTGAGACGCCTTTTCTGGGGAGAGTTGATTAAGCCGCAGATGCGGGCCGACGGAAAGGAAGAGGCGCTCAGTCTTTTGGTTGATAACTTAGTTGATCACAATCAACTGCCGGCCCATTGCAAGGCGGAGATTCTACGGCGCGTGTTGAAGCGGGAGAAAAGACAATCCGCCGCGGTGGATTGTGAAACAGCCTTTCCTCATGTTACATTGCCCGGTTGCTTTGGTGTGGTGTGCAGTATGGGGATTTTCCCGGAGGGGGTCGATTTCAAGAGTGCTGACGGTTCCCTGTCGCGTTTTATTTGCCTGTTTGTCACGCCGGAGGGTTTCTCTGATGAATATCTGACAGCCTTGGCAAAAATCGCGAAACGAATGGTTCTTCCAGACGTGCGTCAGGCGTTGCTTCGGAGCGAAACGTTTGTACAGGCTCTGGATATTCTGGAGCCGAATTCAAAATAGCCGGTAATGCCGGAGCGTCGATTGTGGGTTCAATTTAGCAGGAATTCTCAGAGCTTCGATCTCTCATAAAGCCAGAGTGTTTGTGCGTATAGGCAGGAAGGCGTTTATCGCGCAAACGGTCGCGCGATTTGAAAGCGGAGCCAGTTGACAACGTTCATGGTTGCGGACTGCCCCCAGAGGCGATCCGAAAAATCTTTGTGGACGATGTACATCGTTTCGCCGAAATCCCAGAAGACGAGGGTTTTGTCTTTGGGCTTTAAATTGATCAGGTCTTCAATATTGCTCAGATTGGCGGTGTAAAGCATGAGGTAGTCCGCCGAGGTGGTGCGGTACAGTCCTTTGGTGAGGAAATCAAACGGCAGCCAGGTGGATGCTTTTACGAAAAAGATCTGTCCGGCTTTCATCTCAGGATATCGGGTTTTCACGTATTCCACTGCCTCGTTGGAAATAGAGCTGATCAGCACGCCTTCTTCAATGCCCCGGTCTCGGATGTCGTCCATCACTCGGTCGATCAACTGTCGATCGGCTTCTTCATCACCTTGTGATTTGATTTCGATGTTGACGCGTTTCCCGTCCGCAAGGTTCATGATGTCTTCATAGGCAGCAATTTCATTGCCGCTCAGCTTTTGAAGCATATCAAACGGTTCTTTTTTCACCTTTTCCGGATGTTGAAAAACCCGGCGCAGATTGCCGTCATGCACGACTACCGGCACTCTGTCCGCGGAATATTGGACGTCAAATTCGATGAAGGCATAGCGCGGATTGTTCTGTGCGGCGCGGATCGCTCGCGGCGAATTCTCGGTGTAAAAGCTCGAATCTCCGCGATGAGCCCCCATCGTGCAGCGATAGTTTGCAACATCCTGGCGCTCTTTTCCCAGCACGGCATGCAGGCCGGTTGTGTTTTTCGGCATTATGCAGCCGGTGATGACCAGAATGGCTGAGCAGAAAAGGATTCGGAAAATATTCACACCATCTCCGTGATTTGATGCAGGTGATCGACTACGGCGTCGGCAGCCAGATGTTTGCAGTGTTTATCTTTTTTGCGCAGGCGCAGCGAGCGCCGGTCCCCGGCGAACAGGCAGGTGCGGCATCCGACCTGCGAGGCGGTCCAGATGTCGTTGAGCATGTCGTTGCCGACATACAGCGTTTTGCTCCAGTCGGTTTTCGTTTCCAGGGTTTGGAAAAGTTCAATGGACGGTTTGGCGCGCAGCGCTTTATAGGAAAACACGCACAGGTTCGGCTCGAAGCCGAGTTCTTCGAGCGGCTTGCCAAACAGCGTTTCCATAATCAGCGGTGTATAAAACTGCGCATTCGAAACAATTCCGAGGCGGAAGCCGCGCGCTTGCAGGTTTTCGATGGTGCTTTGTGCGGCAGGCATCGGCCAGACGGGATTGACCCGGCATTCATATTCCACCGCCAGCCGCTCAATCCGCATCGGGTCGTCGTCGTGCTTGAGAATTTCCAGGGATTGGAAACGTTGAATCAGTTTTTTCCAAACCCGGGAAATCTCCACTTCCGGATAATCGGTTCCGGCGTCGCGGGCGATTTCGTGCCAGTGCTCGATTTCTGTGCGGAGCAGCCCGGGACCGAGTTCGCCGGCGCGCTCGTGATCGCCTTCATAACCGGACACAATCAGCGACTGGACCAGCGCTTCCGAGCTGTCGGTTGCGGCCGCGGTTCCGACGTCGCCGGACCCGGAGATCAGCAGGGTCCCGTAAATGTCGAACAGAACGGTGTCGATGTCGTCCAGCGGTTTCAGACAGAGCGCTGTTCCGGTCGGGAGCGGTTCGAGTGGCCGGCTCAACTCCTGGATGCGGTCAGTCAAGATGTTCATAAAAATCGCTTTCGTCGAGTTCGTCTAAAATATCTTTTTCAGCATAGGCCTCAGAATGGCGTCCGAGCTTGTGTTCCTTCAGCCAGAAGAAGGGACTCTTCTGTGCTCCGGCAATCGTTTTACAGTGCCGGGCGATTTTACTGAAGGTCATTTGATACTCGTTCAGATAAATGCCTAAACGCGGCGGCATTTCATTGCGGCCGACGTGTTCGATAATCAGTCTCTTGGCCGTGTCTTTCTTTTCTACAAATTTTTTACGGTCAGCCAGAATGGCTGCGGCGGTTTCTTCGCGGTTTTTATGTTCCGGATCGAGTGATTCACTCAGGTTCCCGAGAATACGGCTGATGGCTCGGTACAGTTCCTTGAGCTGGTTGCGGAACGGGGTGAAGAAAACGTGCTGCGTGTAGGGCAGAAGTCGACTGTTGAGCCGGCAGATCACTTTGAGGTGATCCCCAATTCGTTCGATTTCCGTCATGCAGCGGTCGAGATGCTGCGCGAGGACCGCCTGCCGCCGCGACAGAACGCGCGAGGTGATTTTGACCAGATAATCACTGGTGGCCTGCTTAACCGAGTCGAGCGTCTTTTCGTTCTGATAAATGGTGCGGACGGCGCGGTTGTTTTTTTCATCGAGCAGCTGTTCGTCCAGAGCGAGGCTTTCGCGGCACAGCTCAGTCATGCGGCGCAGTTCGCGCAGGACGGCATGCAGCGCCTGTTCCGGCGTCGGCACCAGATCCTCATCGAGGAAGCTTGGCTGCGGCGGTGCTTTGCGGGACGGAACCAGCCGTCGGACCAGCGCGGCGTGCAGCGGCGCAAACGGAAGGACCATCAGCGCAGTGATGACCATTTTAACGGTGTTGGCGTTGGCGGCCTGATGAACCGGATCGTTTCCAAGCATTGGAATCCAGCGGTAGAACAGTGGCGCGGCGGCGGCCGCGACCGCCGTGCTGAAAATGTTGAACAGCAGATGCGAGATGGCACTGCGCCGGGCCTCGATATGGGTGCCGATGCTTCCGAGCAGTGCCGTGACGCAGGTGCCGATGTTGGCGCCGATAATGATCGGGAATGCGCCGGGCAGATCGGTAATCACGCCGGCCTCAATCAGTGCAAAGGTCATGCCGATCACCGCGCCGCTGCTCTGGATGATGCCGGTAATGACCGTTGCGAGCAGAATCCCGCGGATCATACCGCCGATTGTGGAACCGTCCACCTGCTCGAAGACGGGAGTAAATGTTTCGCGGTACGGAGCGATTGCGCCGCTCATGGTCGACATGCCGAGAAAGAGCAGTCCGAATCCGAGCAGGGCGGTGCCGCCGGCCTTGATTCGCGGTTGCGGCACGGCGGCGCGCAGCAAAAAACCGAGCGCAATCGCCGCGAAGCAGTAATCGGCCAGTTTGAACGAAATCAGCTGCATCGAAAGCGTTGTGCCGATGTTGGCCCCAAGCATCACCGGAACCGACTGCGCCAGAGTCATCAGTCCCGCGCTGATAAACCCGACAATCATGACAGTCGCTGCGCTGCTTTGCACCAGAAATCCGATTAGCGTTCCGAGTCCTGCGCCGTTCACGCGATTACGCGTGGCGCGGGCCAGGATTTTACGCAGATTGGCCCCGGCGCAGCCGCGCAGGCCTTCGGTCATCGTGTGCATGCCGAAAACAAAGAGTGCCAATCCACCGGCCACCGAAAACGTTGTCATCCATTCATTCATATCAGGTTCTTAAGAGGTTGAATCGCGCGGGGTTGAGGAATTCGTCGAGCAGTTTCCGGCCATCGGCATATTGAATGGAGCCGGGGCGGCTGTTCAGGACGGTTTGGTAGAGGGATGCGAGCTGATCGCCATAGGCTTCGGGGCTGTAGCTTTTCTGAACAACGGCACCGTTGTTTGCAATCTGCCCGGAAGCATCGCCAAGCCCTCCGGCAAACATCGCCGGGTTTTCTTTGGCGGCGCGGATGATGACGCGCTGCAGGTCTTCATCGAGAATTCCGAAATCAACCGTTCCGTCCGGAACCAGCTCTGTGCGGGCTTCTTCAAAGCGCTCATCGCTCCAGTCCCGGCCGTAGGCTTCATACGCGGCGCGCAGTTTTTCTTCCAGGGTTTGGAAAAATTCGGCTCCGATGTTCCAGGCATTGGAAGTGAGCGGAATGGCGATGCGGTCGTACAGCGTGGAGAGATCGAGTCCGTGCTGCGCAAAGTCGGCTGTAATCTCCGGCAGGTTTCGCCCGACGAGCGGTTTGCCGGCCAGCCACGGCTCGAGGAAGGCGAGGCCGAAACCTTCGGCGATGCTGGTGGTGACCAGCGAATCGGCTTGGGCAATCATTTCTTCAAACGGTGTGTCGGCGCCGACATCGAATTCCACGTTGAGGCCGAGCTCTTCGGCGAAGGCGACCCATGCGTCGTAAATGGGTTTTACATCCGGATTTTTCGGCGCGAGGGTGACGGCGAACTTCGCGTCCGGCATGGCGGCGCTCCACAGCAGCAGTTCGCCGATGTTTTTGCGTCTTATCGCTCTGCACGGATACACATAGAGTCGCTGGGCTTTAGGCTCGGGACGTTGGGTGGCGGGCAGTGGAGAAACGGCATTGGGAAGGAGATGCAGATTTTTTTCGGGAATCCCGGCGGCGTTGAGAAAGTCAAAGTCGCGCTGATTGAGTACAGCGTAATGGATGTGTTCTGAAACGGGATAGAGCCGGTCTTTGAGTTTGCCGAGGTTGGTGTAGTTGTCGGGGCGGCCGTCTTCGGCAAAGTCGTGGATCTGCAGCAGGATTTTCTGTCCGGCCATTGCGAGCGAGGTGACTTCCTGCGTCAGCGCGGGGTTTTTGCCGAGGCTGTGGTTGTGAATATGCCAGACGTCCGGGTCGCTGCCGAAGGCGCCGCGCGCCCGGCGCAGAAGTTCCAGAGGGTGGAACTTCTGCTGAGTTGAGTATCCAAGGTTTGGAACGACCCGGATTTTGTTCTGCAGCGGAGTGTCGCCGGTGGCTGCTTCGCCGGTGAAAAAGAGGCAGTGCGCCCGCTCGCCGAGCGATTCGACGGCGCGTTCGACCACGCGGGTGACGCCGCCGGGCCGGGCATGATAATGGACGATGGCGATTTTCATGATGTTGTCTGGATCGTTTTGAAGATAAGGGTGGGCAGACCTTCGAGAGAGCCGAGGTGCGGAAGAATATGGAATGTGATGCCGGGGTGTTTTTGGCGGGCAGTTTCAATTTCGCGGGGAATATCGAAGGTTACGTGCGCGCCGGCGGCGAGAAAGTGCGGGAAAACCTGAATGCTCGTGACGCCGCTGTTGGCCATCTGATCGATTTTTTCCTGAACGGTTGGACGGGTGATTTCCAGAAACGCACAATCGACTATGGCGACGGAAGAGGCAGCGGCTTCGCGAAGGCTGGTCGTCAGGGAAAGCACTTCCTCATTCGATGCGGACCGGCGGCTTCCGTGCGAAATTATTAACAGTGCATTGTTCATTCTCCAGAGCATAAATGCTTTGAAAAGAAAGGTCAAAAAACTAGATGAGTAGTCTTACGGTGTGTCCCCATGCTTGGAAAAACAATTTCGTTGACTCTGTCATTCCTTGAAAAGATTGCGTGGCCTGGCGGTTAAGCTTTGCCGATACAGAGCTCGACGGGGCAGTGATCGGAGCCGGTAATTTCATCAAGGATGTCGGCGGACTGGATCCGCGGCTCCAGTTCTTTGCTGGTGAGAACATAATCAATTCTCCAGCCGACATTGTTTTCGCGGGCGCGTCCGCGGTAGCTCCACCATGAATACTTTTCTGCTTCCGGATGCAAAGAACGAAAGGTGTCGACGAGATCGGACTCGATATAGTTGGTCATGCCCTGACGCTCTTCAATGGTATAGCCGGCGTTGCCTTCGTTGGCTTTCGGCCGCGCCAGATCGATCGGGTGGTGCGCCACATTCATATCGCCGCAGAGAATGACCGGTTTGGTTTTTTCCAGTTGTTTAATCTTCGCTAAAAGCAGTGCGTCAAATTCCTGTCGTTCATCGAGGCGGGACAGATCGCCTTTTACGTTCGGGACGTAGGTGTTGATCAGGAAAAAATCGCTGAAGTCCATAAACTGGAAGCGGCCTTCGGCATCAAAGCGCTCATCGCCGATTTCGGTTTCAACGGAAACGGGTTCGGTTTTGCTCAGCGTGGCGGTTCCGCTGTAGCCCTTGCGTTTGGCACCGTTCCAGAATCCTTGATAGCCATCAAGCCATCCGCATTGTCGGATGTCTTCCGGCAGGTCATCATTATGAACCTTAATTTCCTGTAGACAGAGGATATCGGGTTGCTGAACCGCAAGGAAATCCATGAACCCCTTTTTCATCACGGCCCGGATTCCGTTCACATTCCAAGACATCAGCTTCATTTTTATTTCCCTTGTGTTTTGAGCGATACATCTCTGTGTACAGAGATGATAGGGCTGTGTCAGCCTTTTTCAAACGAGAGGGTTCTGAGCTGTATTACTGTAAATCTCTTTTGAGTTTACGGATAAACCGGCTGCAGTTTCAAATGTTCTGGCTGAAATCGGCCGGGTTTGGCATGAACGTATCCATGGATCGCAGAAGTTTTATCGGAACGGGCGGTGCGGCCGCAGGGCTGCTTTGGGCAGGATGTAAAACCACTCCGTCGGCTAAAAAGCCGAAGATCAATATCCTGTTCATTATGGATGATCAGCACCGCGGCGACTGCATCGGTGCGGCGGGCGCGGACTGGCTGAAAACGCCGAACCTCGACCGGCTGGCCAACGAAGGCGTTCTGTTCAACCGCTCCTATTCGTCGATGCCGTCCTGCCTGCCTGCGCGCGCCGCGGTTCTGACCGGCCTGCGCCCGTGGAACCACGGCCTGCTTTCGTTTTTGACGATTCCGAATCAGTACAAGGTGGAGTATCCGCAGCTGTTCACCGATGCGGGCTACCGCACGCACGTGGCCGGCAAAAACCATTTTTACGGCGCGAAGCACGGCTTCCAGACCTGTGAGGTGGAGGAGATCGATAAGCGGCTGCGGCCCGACGGACTTTACCGCGACGACTACATGCGCTGGATGCAGCTTAATCATCCCGACAAGGATCCGAAGGGCGGGGCGCCCAGCTTTACCGACCATCGCGGCAACCGCGCCTGGCCGTACGAGGAGGAGGTCCATCCGACCACCTGGACTGCCGAGCGCGCCAAGGCATTCCTGCGCGAGTACGACGGCGACGCGCCCTGGTTCCTGAAGTTTTCATGTCACCGTCCACATCCGCCGTTCGACGCGCCGAAGCGGTTGATCGATTTTTACAAGGCGCAGGATTTGCCGGAGCCGGTAGTCGGCGAGTGGGCTGAAGAGCAGTACGGGGAATGCCGCGGATCGATTTATAATTCACCGAGTTCCGGGATCGGCCATTATTCCGACGAGGAAATTCATGATTCGCGCGCGGCCTACTATGCCGCCATCACCTACGTCGACGAAAAGATCGGCGAGGTGCTGCAGGTGCTCGAAGAGCGCGGCGAGCTGGAGAACACACTGATTCTGTTCACTTCCGACCACGGCGACATGATGGGCGACCATCATCTGTGGCGGAAAGTCTATCCGTACGAGTCGAGTGCGCACGTGCCGATGATTATCCGCTGGCCTGACGGGCTCAGGATTGGGATGCCGCGGGGGCAGAAGCTCGATCATCTCGTTGAGCTGCGCGACATCATGCCGACCTTTCTCGATGCCGCAGGCATTCCGGTTCCGCCGAATCTTGACGGCGACAGCATGTTGAAAATTCTGCGCAACCCCGCTTGCGCATGGCGCGAGGTGCTCGATCTCGAACACGGCGCGCAGTATTTTGCCGAGCAGGCGTACGTTGCGCTGACCGATCAGCGGTACAAATATATTTATCACACGCAGAGCGGCGAACAGGAGCTGTTCGACCTTAAAGCGGATCCGCACGAAACGAAGAATATCACCGACCCGGCACTGCTGGAACCGTGGCGCAGGCGGATGATCGCCTTCCTCGAGGAGCGCGGCGAAGAGTGGGTCAAGGACGGCGAACTCGTGGTGCAGCCCCGGCGCATTCGCTACGGCCCCAACTTCGCGAAGCAGATGGTGAAGCCCGCTGATGCGGAGTGCGAGGTGCGCTTCAACAAACCGGAAGAGCCGCCGGCGCTGGCCGAATACGTGAAACGGCTCGACGCCGTGAACCCGTATGTCGCCAGCGATCCCGACGCCCAGCGGCCGGAATAAACAGCCGCAAAAAACACAGGAAATCACAAAAAGGGGCCGTGGTCTTGGTGTCTTTTTGTGTTCTTTGTGGCGCTAGGATGGATGGAGATATGTGAGAGGCAGATGGAGGGGCCGGGCATCGCGACCGTCGATGACGGATGCCTGCTGATTTATTCCAAGTGGCAGCCGGAGCTGGAAAGCTCGATGGGCAGGTGTTCAGTCTGAGGGATCCAGGCGTTCCGGTGATCGAACCGTTTATTCCAAGATAGGAGATGCGAGTGAAGCGAAATTCGGTGGTTGGATTGGGGCTTTGTCTGGCGATGCTGGGGCTCGCCGCGGACGGCGGAGAGCACGAATTGTTTGAGCCGACGTGGGAGTCGCTGGCGAAGGCGAATACGTCGCCGGAATGGTTCGAGGATGCCAAGCTGGGCATCTATTGCCACTGGGGCGTTTATTCGGTGCCGCAGAATTTTACGGAATGGTATCCGCGCTTTATGTTTCAGGACGGGCACGAGGTGCAGGATTTTCATAAGCAGAACTATGGCGATCCGGCCGAGTTTCCCTATCACAAATTCGTGCCGATGTTTACGGCGGAAAAGTTTGATGCGGCGGAGTGGGCCGAGGTGTACAAGTCGTCCGGCGCGCGTTTCGGCGGTCTGGTGGCGGAGCATCACGATGGCTTTTCGATGTGGGACAGCCGCTGGACGCCGTGGAACGCCAAGGCGATGGGGCCGAAGCGCGATGTGCTGGGCGAGCTGGCAGCCGAGCTGCGCAAGCGCGACATGAAGGTGATTGCAACCTTTCATCATGCCCGCCAGTTTCAGCGCAATCAGGGCGCGGAATCCGTGCAGGATCCGGCAGACAGTTTTGACAGTCATTATATTTATGACAAGCGCTACGCCACTGCGTCGGCCGAACCGGTGCTGCAGAAACTCTATGGCAATATGCCTGAAGACGAGTGGAACCAAATGTGGCTGGGCAAGCTCGAAGAGGTGATCGAGAACTATCAGCCCGACGTGATTTATTTTGACTCCTGGCTGAATCTGGTGCCGGAGGAATTCCGGCAGCGCTTCTGCGCGGCCTATTACAACCATGCCGCGCGGAACAATAAAGAGGTGGTAATTGTCTACAAGCAGGACGATCTGCCCGCCGACGTGGCGCTGCTCGATATTGAAAAGGGCGGGCGCATTGAGATCGATCTGAAAAAATGGATGACGGATGACACCGTTTCGTTCGGTTCCTGGTCCTATACGACCGATTTAAAGATCAAGCCCGCCGCGATGGTGGTGCACAGCCTTGTCGACATCGTCAGCAAGAACGGAAACATGCTGCTGAATATTTCTCCGCATCCCGACGGGTCGATCCCGCAGGAGCAGAAAGATATTTTGAGGCAGCTGGGGGACTGGCTGAAGGTTTACGGTGAAGCGATTTTTGATACGCGCCCGTGGACGGTGCATGGGTTTGGACCGACCAAGCCGGACTTCGGGCCGCACGGCGGCATGAGCACCATCAACTATTACACGCCGGAAGATTACCGTTTCACGATGTCTAAAGACGGAAAGGCGGTTTATGTGATTGTGCTGGGCCGGCCCGAGCCGGGCGGAAAACTGTTTTTGTGGAGCTGCGCGCCGCATCGCTATCCATTGCCGGGCGCGGTGGAGCGGGTGGTGGAACTTTCGAGCGGCCGGGACGTGGAGTGGGAATCCCTTGATACCGGGAGCTACCTTCATTATCCGGACATGGATTACAACGAAACAGCCAATGTGTTTAAGATTATTCTTAAGTAAGGTCGTCGCGGCCGGGAGTGGATCATGAAAAAAATGATGGGGTTTGTTTTAACGCTGGCGCTGGCCGGCACGGCGGCGGCGCTGGACATTACGCAGGAAAAGGTGGCCGAAAAATCTGTGGCGGAACGCCCGCGGCTGGTGCTGCCTGCCGGCGGTTGGGATGTTGTGCGGCAGCGAGCCGAAACGAGCGCGCGGCATCGGGCGTGGTATGCCGATGTGAAGAAAAAGGCCGATCAGCTCGCCGCCGCCGAGGTGAAGATCGGGCGCAATACGCAGGACGACCTGATGACGCTGGCGCTGGTTTGTCGCATCGAGGGCGACAAAAAATATCTGGCCAAAGTGGAGGAGATCCTGCCGGCGGCCTATGTGAAAAAGATGTGGAGCAAGGGCTGGAAGCTGGATCAGGCGATGGTGTCGGTCGGCGTGGCCGTGGCCTACGACTGGCTGTATGACGAGCTGCCGGACAGCCTGCGCCGCGCGACTGAGGAGAATCTGGGCAAAGTCAGTCTGCCGTGCTACCTCAAGAGTTTTGACAGCGACATCTGGTGGACCCGTGCCGAGCGCCCGGACAATGTCTACTACAACAACCATAACGGTGTTTGCAACGGCGCCGCGCTCGTGGTGGCTGCGGCGCTGCTCGACAGCAAGGAGTTTGCAGGGTCGGCGCAGGAGGTGGTGGCCAGGGCCCTGCCGTCCATCGAAAACGGCACGCTCAACGGCTTGCTGCCGGGCGGGGCGTGGGACGAGGGCTCGGGCTATTTCGGCTACGGCATGACCGGCATGACGCTCGGGCTGTCATCGGTGCAGAACAGCCTCGGCACGCTGTTCGGTTTGCTGGAGCATCCGGGGCTTGAAAAAACCGGCGCATATCTCGCTGCAACCACCGGGCCAGCCGGAACCTTCAACTACGGCGACGGCACGTCGCGCATCAACCCGGCCTACTGGATGAGTTGGCTGGCCGGTGCCGTCGAAAGCGAAAAGCTGGCGTCTTCGTTCCGGCACATGCAGGGGCTGCAGGTTCATCAAGGATCGGTGCTGGGCCTCTGCTGGGATGATCCGGCGCAGAAGGGCAGCGAGATTGCTTTCCCGCCGGCCGCCGGGTTTGGGCGGATTGAGGTCGGTGCGCTCCGCCAGCGCTGGGACGATCCGCTGGCCGCATGGGTCGGCTTTAAGTTTGGACGCCCCTGGCAGAGTCACGCGCATTCGGACGTCGGGAGTTTTGTCTATGACTGGGGCGGTGTTCGCTGGGCCGTCGACGTGTCAACGCCGCCATACCTGAAGGACTTTTTCAGCTATGAAGATCAGCGCTACCATTTCTATGGAGCCAAGCCCGAAGGCCACAATACGCTGGTAATCAATCCGACGGACGCCTATCAGCAGATCATCGACAGCGACAGCCCGATCGTGCGGGTGGAAGACGGGTCGGCCGTCGGCGACATGACCCCGGCGTATGCTGCGCACGCAAAATCTGTGCGGCGGGAGTTCCGGCTGGATTCGGAGAGCGGCGAGCTGATTGTGAAGGATGAGCTGCGGCTGAAAAATCCATCCAAGGTCTGGTGGTTCATGCACACTGCGGCACAGGTTGAGTTGAAAGACGAGGGCCGCATCGCCGTATTGTCTTCCAACAACAAACAGGTCGAAGTTCGCGTCGAGGTTCTGGAAGGACAGCCACAGCCGCGGTTTGTTGCCGAGCCCGCTCGGCCGCTTCCGACCTCGCGTGTTGTCCGGGGCGAATATCCCAATGAGGGGAAAATCACGCGGCTTGCGCTGCAGTTTCCGGATGCGCAGGAGCTGACCTTCTGCGTCGCACTGCGGCCGCTCGATACGCCGGAACTCCGGATGGGTTCGGTTAAGGAAATTCCGCTGGCGGCAAAAAATGTTCGCGTGAGTGAAGGCGATGCTGCCGCCCTGCTGGATGGCGATAGGGCGACGGTTTGGTCCGCCAACAGTTATATTGAACATAACGGAGACAAACAGTTTGTCTCCCAGTTTATCGATATTGAACTAGACGCACCCGTTGAGGTGTCGGCGGTGGGGCTTGGCTTCGATACGGCGTTTCAGCGGCGCTACGATTTCAATATTTATGTTTCCAATGATGGCAAAACGTGGGAGCAGGTGTTTCACGGGCAAAGCGGAAAACAGAACGGCGAACAGCGGTTTCGTTTTGCGCCGCGCCAGACGCGCTTTGTCCGAATCGAAGGCCTCGGCAACGAGCGTTATCAAAACCGCTTTAACAGATTGAAACTTTACAGTTGCGGTGATTAGCCGCGCAAAGGCCCGAGCATTTGTGGCAGGACCGGCCTCCGACCCTGCACTATTTTATCGAGGGCATGGTTTCAAAAGAGGGAATGTCTTTGGGAAGCCAGTCCTTGTGATCTCTCCAGTAAATGTTGGCCTTGGGAGAAAAGTCGAATTCGTTATCAATCGTTCCGGCGCGAAGATACAAAATGCCGGGGCTGTTTTCTGCTTTTGAAAATATCGGTGTTCCGCAATTCGAACAGAAGTTTCGATGGATAGGTTTTCCGCTGTCTCCACGGGATACATAGGAGGTGAGGGTGTTTCCTTTGAGAGCAAACGTCGGTTCTGATACGCCGACGATTGCGGAGAACATGGAGCCACTCGTTTTTTTACACGACTTGCAGTGACAGTTGGCCATGAACAGAGGTTCTGTTGATACGCTGTATTTAATGTTTCCACATAGGCATGATCCAGTGATTCTGCTCATTACAATATTCTCTATCTTGGTTGTATTTTGTTAGTAAAGAACGTTTTCCATTTGTGGAAGACGAGGTCGTTTCGCAATCACTCCCTGATTGACAACATTGTTTTCATAAGTCATGCATGTTAGTCAACGTCTTGTTTTTTGTAAATATTCTTTTTCGAAAGTGGACTGTGTTGGGAAAGGACGTTGGCGTCATATCCGGCGAATGCCCGGTCGGGGACCGGGCCTGCAAAACTATTGCAGTCGGTGTAGCTGTCGGCCAGGTGTCTCACCCGGCGAAGTCGTTTTTGCGTATTTTGCAGGAAAAAGTTCGATGTGGAGTGACCGCAAAAATGCGCGAAAGAGTCGCGAGAATTGAGGATTCAGGAGCGTTTAAAGAAGAAGCCCCACGTAAGGAAGACGTTTTAAACGATTCGTGATCATTTCGGGTGAGCACCCGGTCGGGGAACGGGCCTGCAACTGTAGGCCGGGGGCCCTCTCCCGGCGAAGTCATGTAGAGGCATTACGGCCAAGTTGGTGGGGCAGGCGAAATGCCTGCCCCATATTATATTATTTCGTTACTGGGCGGACTCGATTTCGAGTTTGATGAACTGTTTTTCTGTTCCGGCGGGAACGGTGTGGCGCAGGGTGGTTTCGACGCAGTTGCCGCCGCGGTCGATGACGGAAATCACGCCGGGTTTTTCAAAGAGGCTTTGGCGGGCATTGACGTATGGCGGGGAGACAACGAGGAGCTCTGCCCACTCGGATGTCAGCTCCGGCGCGCTTTTGACTGTCAGACGCAGCCCTTCGTTTTTGGACACGCCGTTGTTGAATGTGAAGGTGTAGTCCATGCTGTTGGCGTTCGTCGTGGCGGCGCGGATGGTGGGGCGCAGCTCGCCGCTGGCGGTCAGCGGGCTCTGGCCGAGGCCGTATTCGAAATGGTTGCTGAGGCCGTCGCCGTCATAGTCCGCTTCCGGCCCGCCGATGCTGGCGGGCTGGCCGGCGCCGCCTTCGTACTGCGCTTTCCACGCCGAATAGGTTTCCCCGGAGGAGAGGGTCATTTCAATGCTCTTGCCTTCCGTGCAGTCAAATTCCAGGACGGTTGCCTCGGAGGAGGTTGAGATGACGCGCGCGTTGTCGGGAACGGCCTGCGCATTCCAGGAGCCGCGCAGGGTGACCTGGACTTTGGAGACCGGACTTTCGTTTGCCAGATCGCCGCTGGGGATGGACCACACGTGGTGCGGCGAGCTGGCGGTTAAACGGAGGTCGGGGTCGCACACGCTGATGGTGAGCGCATCGCCTGTTTCGCGGGTCATGGCCAGGCACGGTTTGTCGGCCGCCGCCAGCGGGCCGTGCGCGACGGCGCCGGCGTTGAAGAGGGCGTAGGCGGTGGTTGTGGCGGCGGGATCGCCGGTGTATTCGACGATGTGCGCGGCGGCCGCGCGTTCCAGTACGCGGTAGGTCGGCGCTGCGGCGAAGGTCTGCATGGCTGCGGCGGTTGTGTCGACGAGGATTGCGTAGTGGTATTCGCCGGCGGCGTTCCCGTTGTATCCCGGCGAGGTGCCGTGGTCGATCCAGGCGGTCGCAAAGTCGCCCGTGGTGTCTTCCGTATTGCGGTTGTTGCGGGACAGCTGGGTCGTCCGGGAAATGTGCAGCGGCTGGTTTTCGGGAACATAGTAGCCGTTGGAGGCGGCATCGATCAGCCAGTGCGGCGCGGAGGTGTCCGCGGCCTGTTCCAGCGGGAAGGCGGTGGCGGCGGTTCCGTCGATGACGGTGGGTGTCGCCGGCGTCGCGAGATGGGTTTGGAACAGGGTGGTCGCGGTCGGATAGCTCGCATCCGTATTGGCAATGCCGCGGCCGAGGGCGACGATCAGGTCGTCAAAGAAGAAGAGGGTGGTGCGGCCCTGCACATTGCGGTCGCGCCACGGGTAGTCGTCGAGTTCCATCACAAACGCGCCGTCCCGGTTTTCCAGGCTCAGGCCGCCGGTGAAGCGCTTTTTCATCAGCACGTTTTCGTCCCAGCTCTTTTTGACCAGCAGGGAGGCGGGCAGGGTGATGGCGGTGGTGCCGGGAATCCGGTTCCAATCCCAGCCGTCTTCGACCACGCCGCTGGCTTCGCGCGTGACCGGATTGCCCTGGTTGAAAATCTGGATGCCGCCGTGGCCGAGGTAACGGCCGAACTCATTTTCATGGTAATAGTGTTCGGTGGAGGCGCTGTACTGGCTCATGCCTTTGACGCTGACCATCCAGTTGTCGCGGCGGTGGACGGAGAGCAGGCTGTAGTTGTGCGCCCAGTGGCCGGAAGGCGGGGCCTCGGCCGGCGTGCTGAGCGCGGCGGTCTGTTCCATCAGTTCGACGGCTCCCAGCGTGTTCATGTACATAATCGTCGGCTCGACGTCGGCAATATGTTCGTTGACCGGGCTGGAGGCGGGTTCCCACAGGCGTTTGAGCACGCCGGCCATTTCAACGTCGACGGCCGCGCCGGTTTCCGGGTTCCCGGACAGGGCCATGTAGGCGAACGACGGCATGATCTCGAGCAGGATTTGGTTGTTGAACGGGAAGCGTCCGCAGACGCCCATCGGGACGTCGTACTGGTTGCACATGTTCCGCAGTGTGAGCAGAACGTTACGCAGGTTCTTTTGAGAGTTGTCCGAAAGAGCAAACGGCGTGTCGTGCAGGAAATAGTTGACCAGCGCCGAGAGGTGGAACGCCTGCGGGGCATAGGCACCGGAGTACGGAATGTAGTGATGGAAGCCGGTGTAATCCGGCTTGATCGTGCCCATCCAGCCGTGCGCAATGGACAGCCCGTTGTTCTGCCAGAGCAGCAGCCGGCTCATGTCGCGGACCTTGGCTTTGAGCTGTTCCTCGGTCGCGTCGTTCATCAGGAGAACGGCGATCAGCCGGTTCAGGTAGATGCTGCGCAGTTCGTCGGCGCTGGCGCCGGTCCGTTCGGGATCGGTGTAGATTTTTCCCAGGTTGGAATACCAGCGGATGGCGTTGCGCTCGCGTTCCAGCCGGCCGGTCGCCCGCAGCTCGTCGCGCATCAGTACGACGGCGTTCATGTAGCCGGAGGTGCGCAGCGGTTCGAAATTCATCGATCCCATGGCGCTGCCCTCGTGCCAGCCCTGGTCGTGGCAGTGGTCGAGCAGGTCGAAAAACTTCTGTTTGGAGGCGTCGGAGCCGTTGAGTTTGCAGTCCATGGCCAGCGGAATCATGATCTTCTGGAAAACGTCCCGCCCGATATCCGGCGAGCCGCCGTTTTCTTTTGTGAACAGCGGGGTGCCGGTGATGGTTCCGTTTGCCCGCTGGATGTTCAGCGCGGCGTAGTTGTTCAGTCCGTCCTGGATATACCGCTGGAGCGCCTGGTGGCGCGAGCCGATGGGATCGAGCATGCCCCAGGTGATGTCGTCCATGTTGAAATAGGGGCCGGTTCCGGCGGTGACTAAAAAGCCGCCGCCGTCGATGATGCCGCCGACTCGGTCGGCGAATGATCCCGGAGTTCCTGTGATCGTGAGGGCGGTATCATCGCCGCTGTCGAGGGCGTTGAGCATTCCATTGTTGGCCGTGCTCAGCGGGGTCCACGAAACGCTATGGACGTCAAGGTGGCCGTTGAGGGAGAGCAGGTCGAGGCTGTCCGAGGCATACCATGCGGAGTCGGCGGCGGAGCGGACGAGGAAACGCATCTGGATTCCGGAAAAGGAGCCGAGGGTTGAAAACTGAATAAAGTCGACGGTCTGCTGTGTCGCGTTGGCCGGCGGCTGACTGCCGGAGGCGTCGAAGATGGTGTAGGCGTAGCTTCCGGCGGTTGCGGCCCCCTTGCGCCAGCGCAGCGATCCGGTGTCTTTGAGCTGGATGTTGTCGGACGAGCCGGCGTTGAAGCCGCCCCAGCGGTAGCCGGTGTCCTGGCTGGTCTGGACGGTTTCGTTGCCGTTGCCGGCCTTATCAATTGTTTGGCTGGTGCCGGAGATCGTGAACGATTCGGCGATGCTGGGTTTCGGCGCAATGGCGGTGCCCAGGTTCCAGCGGTCAAAGCGGTCGAGGATGGCGGCAAAGGCATCCCGCTCGGCCTGGCCGGCGCTCGCCGGCAGGGCGGTCGGCGGGGTTTGGCTCCATGCGTAGGAGCTGAGCCAGAGGCTGCCGGACGGTTCGTTGACAAACGGCTGCTGATAATCGCGCTGGCGCGAGCTGATGATGCTTTCCTTGAACTCGATGCGGTCGAAAAAGAGCGTTCCGGCCTGGCTGGCGGCGGGGGCTTCGATCTGCATCATTTCCAGCGTGCCGCTTCCGGAGTAGCCGGGAACCGCGGCGTCTTCCGTGAATTTTACGAGGACGGCGCGCCAGCCGGTAAAGTTGAGGCCGAATTCAAAGGTGTAGCGGGGATTGCCGGCGGCCAGTTCGGCGGCCGAACCGAAACGGAAGCTCAGGGTTTCATCGGATGCGGCATCGTTATAAATCCAGCCGCTGATCCCGCCCCCCGCGACGCTGCCCGCGGCGGCCAGTCCCGCCGGGTTGTTTGCGGTGAGAACGGCCGCGCTGTCGGTGCGGTTCCACTGCAGCGAGCGGGTTCCGTCCTTGAAATGAAGGGCGCTCGTTTCGAGCGTTGCACCGGGGCCGGTCGTCCAGGTTGCCGGGACCGTGCTCTCCTCAAAACTTTGTATCTGTCCGAATGCGAAGAGCGGGCAGAAGATCAGCAGACCTATATTTACGTGAAGGATATTTGAAATACTTTTCAGTTTATACGTTGTTCGCAGCTTTAATGTTTGAGTCATCAATTCACCTTCATTGTTAAGAACGGGGATTCCCTTGGCTTCACTTTAATTTGATCAAATCAAACTCCTGCGCGCGGGAGAGATCAACGGGCTTGCAGGTTTAACCGATTACTAAAGGGTTTTTTTTGAAAGAGGGGCTTTTGCGGCGGGGATGCGTTTACGGTTTAACCGGATAGGATCCCAATAAAACGCCTGTCTTGTTCATCTATCGTTTAAATTATGAGTTGGAAAAGCGGTATTAGACTGAAACCTGAAGGGCGTTGTTATAATGAGCAAAGCAGGGTTGGTAATTATAGCGGGTCTCGTATTTTGTTTTTGTTCGGGTGCTTTTTCGGCACTGACAACGAATGAGATCAATGCGGCGCATGCGCAGATCAAGGCGCGTTACCTGCAGTTTCTGAAAGGAACGCCGAGTTCATTTGACGGACCGCTGGGCACAGAGATTGCGAACCGGTTTGTCGGCCGGGTTGACCTGCGGGTGCGGCAGGCGCAGGCGTTTGATTTTTCTGCAGATGCCGATATTGTTTTTTCGCTCTTTCCGGAAGAGGTGGGGTTTGAGGAGGAAAAAGAGATTTACAGCGTATTCCTTCAAAGCTGGCTGCCGGGGCTGGCGCTGGCCTATACGGTGGATGCGCCGGGCAATTCATATTATCTCGACCCGGCGGTGAAGGATCTCTATTTCCAAGCGCTGGAATATCTGTATGGCCGCGGGATTAAGAGCGGCATGACGTTTCATCGGAACGCGACGCGCCAGCTGAATAATCCGCCGCCGCCGGGCTGCGCGAATATTGTCGATATGGAGCTGCGCATGGGTTCGCTCTGCCAGTCGGTGCTGCTGATGGAGGAGTATGCGGCCGGCGAGTCGATTTTTGAAGAAATGAGGGCACTGGTCGAATTCCTCGAAATGCTGGGATATACGTCGGGGCATGTGGAATATTGGATTCCATATAACCCGCCGCCCGGGCTGGACCATCTGGTGCAGTCGGATGCCATGCAGATTTATCCGGATGTGACTTTTGTTTCTGCAATGCTCAAGACCAATGTAACTGACCGGCACAACGCGCTGCTGGATGCGCAGAATGTATTTACCGATTCGCTTAAAATCGTTCCCGGCTGGGCGGATACGATCAAGCCGGACTTTACCGGTTTTCATCACCGCGGGATCTATGGCAACTCCTATACCGGCGGCTTCCTTCCGCAGGCGGCGTTCGGCGTGTATGCCCTGCAGGGAACGCCGTATGCGGTGGATGCGAATTCGGTTTCGAACCTGCGCGAGCTGGCGCTGACGTATCGCCTGTACTGCCAGAAGTTCGGAATGCCGTTTGGAATTCGCGGCCGTTTCCCTGAACAGACGAACCTGATCCGGGAAGATGCGTTCGGCACCTATGTGTTGTTCGCCTCTTCGCTTGGAATTAATGACGAGTCAATGCATTCGCTCTTTAAGCGACTATGGGACGTTACGGATGTGAACGTCGGGTTTGTCTTTGACGGCGGGCGCGGAAAGATTCTGCGTGGATTGTACCTTTCCAACATGCTGAAGGAGCTGGATGCATTGACCGCTTTGCCGGAAGACAACCCCGAGGGATTCTGGATGAAGCCGTACGGCGGGCTGGCGATTCATCGGCGCGACAACTGGATGGCGGCGGTGAAAGGATACGGCAAGTATGTTTGGGATTATGAAACCGGCGGCGGACAGAATGAGTACGGCCAATATCTCAGTCACGGAATGCTGACTATTTTTAATGGGACGTCAGAATATACCGATAAGGACAGTGGATATGATCTTTCCAAAGGCTGGGACTGGTACCGTCAGCCCGGAACAACCGCCGTGCGTTTTCCGCTGACGGCAAAACAGACGGACACCCATCGCACGTTCAGCCCTGAAACCTTCATGGGCGGCGTTTCCATGAATGGACAGAACGGAGTGTTTGGAATGATTCTCAACGATCCGGAATTCGGCGACGGCATTTCGATTAATTTGAAGGCGCGCAAGAGTGTTTTCTTTTCCGATGATTTGATCGTGATGCTCGGCACCGGCATTTCCGGCGGGGATGGACAGAACCGCGTGGAGACCACGCTGTTCCAGAGCTGTCACACGTCCGTCGGCCAGACGATGAAGAAGGACGGCGAGGCGTTTGCCGACGGGTCCGAAACCGTTACGGCTTCCGGCAGCATGACACTGGCGGATCCGTTTGGGAACGGCTATTACATCCCTGACGCGCAGGGGGTGAAGCTGTTTCAGGGCGTACAGAATTCATTTGACGACAACGGCAGCACACCGACCAGCGGGGAGTACTCGACGGTGGTGTTTGACCACGGCTTGTCTCCCGCGGCGGCGGAGTATGAAGCCGCCATTTTGGTCGGCGGCGGGGAAACCGTCGGCGCGCTGGCCGCTGCGCCGGCGGCTCGCTATCAGGTGCAGCGCAAGGATGACAGCGTGCATCAGGTTTATTTCCCTCAGGCGGATCAAACCGCATATGTGTTTTTCGATGCGGCTGCAAATGCCAGCAGTTTGGTTGAGAGAGTTGATACGCCCTGCCTGGTGATGACCGAACCGGTTTCCAACGGTTGGAAGGTTGCCGTGGCCAATCCGGATCTCGGGATTGTGGATGCCTCTCAGGAGATGACCTTTGACTGGATTAACGATGCCGATGAACGGCAGTACCTTCCCAGTACAGTGCAGCCGGTGGAGGTTCGGCTGCAAGGACTGTGGGAGCTGCGCGGAACGAACTCCGCAGTGTCCGTAACGAGCTATGCCGGCGGGGATACGCTTCTGCGATTTGATTGTGTCGACGGGGCTGAAGTGGCCGTGGAGGTGGCGGCGTTCGGCGAGGAGACGGCGGCGCTCGATTTCAGACAGATTGCTTTTGAAGATGATTTTAACAGTTATGCTGCGGATGCGCCGGTTCCGGTTGATGGTCAATGGACCTCGGTCAGCTATTATGAGCCGTCCAATGTATTTGTTCATGTGCGGACAGATACCGGAAATGTTTTCGGGGAAGGTGCCGGTAATAAATATCTTGGCTGCCGCGATGCCGGAGGGCGCACATCAAATCTGTTGGCCCAGGATATTCTGGATGCCGATGCGGTGCGCGTGAGCTTTGATTTTATGGAGCCGGACAACGAGCTGACCGGGGCGCTGTCGGTTCGGGTTGGTGTCAACAGCGTGAAGGTTGCTGATGAAGATGTTGTCGGAGGAATCCGCCCGGTCGATGGTTTTTTTGATCCGGCGGGGACTTATGAATGCGGCGCGGTGGTACACGCGGATATATATTTCAATGAGCAGTCCGCAGAGATTACTTATATTGCGCCGGATGGAAACCCAAGCACGTTGGCCGCCGGTAAAATGGATGTCTGGTTGAATGGAATCAACACCGGGGACGATGTGGTTAATGATCGGTTTCTTGGCACGGCCAGTCTGTCGCCCATCAGGAGTCTGCGGTTTGAAACCTACTCTGCCGGACAGAATGAGGTTTGGTTTGATAACCTGGAGGTGGCGGTGGGGGTTCCCGTTGTTGTCGGGGATCCATTTGCAGTCTGGGCTGTTGAGTATGGATTGGTCGGGGACGATGCGGCGCAGACGGCCGATCCGGATGGCGACGGAATGAATAACCTGTTGGAATTTGCCCTTGGAGGTATTCCGACCAACCGCAGTGATAGCGCGGCTATCTTACCGATTCTTGGGGAAATCAATCCTTTCTTTTTCGAGTACATCCATCGCCGGCGGGTGGATTCTACGCTGAAATACAGTGTCGAGCGAACCGGTGATTTGGTGTCCGGCAACTGGGCGACCGGCGGCGTAGCGGTGACCGGTTATGGGCCGGATGGCGAAGGGTTTGAACGGGTTACCAATTCTGTGCCGGCAGAGGGCGCAAACCAGTTTGTCCGGTTGAAAATTACCGGCGAATAGGGTTTACGGTTAAACCTGAAGCGTCCGCAAAAAATCTGGAGAACCTTGACAGATCGTGGCAGAAACGAAACTAGCCCGGGGGGCTTAATAGATAATCAAATAGGAGCCAGCTTACTAATAGAAGGAGGCAGGGAAATGAATACAATGACAGCAATCAAAATATGGACACTAGCTATCATCGCAGGTTTTGTTGTTCAGGCAAATGCAATTGAAACCCGGTTTAATACGGGCGGAAGTTGGACCAATGCTGCAAACTGGTCCGAGGGGGTTCCAACTATCAACGATCTGGCGCGCCTGCAGAATCCTGTGGTAGCCGACATCGACTCGGTCGAGGTGATCGGCGGACTCAATTTTCGCGGAGATGTGAATTTGGGAGAATCCATTATCAACATTAATAACGGTGGATCGCTGACATCGGACGGGACTCAGTTTGCCGGAATCAACCGGATTGGTTCGGACGGAGATGCAACCCTGAATATTAATGACGGCGGAACGGTTAATTTTTCAGGAACAGCTGCTTTTGAAGTGGGGGAAAACAGCAGTGACTCGGGATATGTCAATGTGAATACCGGTGGCGTGCTGCAGGTGTCGCAGGTTACGCATCTGGGGACGGACAGCGGTTGTGTCGGGAATTTGACGGTCGCTGGGGGCGCCGCAACCTTTTCTGACAGTCTGCTGGTTGGTAATTCTTTAGGAGGAACGGGGGTGGTCACGATCACGTCCGGTACGTTGACAATAAATACGGTTCTTCAGATGGCGTACAGTTCCGACGCAGCTGTCGGTATTGTGGAGATGAGCGGGGGAACATTATTTCACAATAATGGAACCATGCTGGTCGGTCGTAAAGGAGTTGCGAATTTTAATCAGTCAGGTGGCGAGGTTAATGCCAAGGATATCGTGGTGGGAAATATGGCTGGAGGAAACGGCGCAATGAATATTTCCGGAGGAACGAATCTTCTGAGCGGTGCGATGACCCTGGCGCGTGTTGATGGCGCAGTCGGTGCGCTGAATATGAGCGGCGGGTCGATGATTGTTAGCTCAATGTTGGTTGGTAAAGAACTGGGTTCGGTTGGAACACTCACCTTGAGTGGTGCAGATACATATCTCAAAGCATCTTCTCTTTCTCTGGGGGACGTCGGAGCCAGCGTAAGCAGTTCGATTGTCGTGAATGACGGAACCTTTCAGGTTCATGCAATTCAGTCGGATTCCAACAGCGCTGAAGAATCAATTCACGTTGCTGGTGGTGTGTTGAAGCTGCGTCACATTAGCGGAGCGACCGGATTTGATGATGCGGTGGCCCTGATTGACGCCGGCGTTCTGACCTGGGATAAAGGCGCGCTGGGGACGTTGGCTTCGACCATTGATCCCGCAACAGCAACCATGTCCTGGACCAATGAGTCAGGAATCGTCCTGTATGCCGATACCAATACGAACAATACCCATTATTATTATATGTGGGCAGAAGCGGAAATGCCGGTGCCGACGTTCAGTGACTGGTCGACCGATTTCGGGATGACCAGCAATAATACGTATGCGGATGACTTCGACGGCGACTTCCTCAGCAATCTCGCTGAATATGCGCTGGGCAGCAATCCGACGGATGCCGCGGATGCCGGTGCGGTTTCCGCTGTAAACGGTGAAAACTTCCTCTATATCTACAACCGTCGCACGGATGCGGTGGATCGCGGCTTGACCTATGAGATGCAGAACGCAGATCTTCTGTCCAGCGGAACCTGGACGAATGAATATGTGGAAGTCGGAACATCCGCTCCGTTCACCGATGCGCTGGGGGATGAGTTTGAAACAGTCACCAACAGCATTTCGATGAGCGGCAAAGACATGGGATTTGCCAAGCTGAAAATCACGATCAGCGAGTAATCATCTCATCTTGCTCTTCGGGCCCGGATGCTGAAATGCTCCGGGCCTTTTTTTGTCCTGAAGGTTTACGGATAAACCGCTGTCCTCATTTTCGGGACAATCGTCTGTCGATATGTTATTTCCAGACAATCGGGAAAGGATTTCAGATGAACAGAAAAACCGCAGCGCTCTTCCTATTTTTGCCGCTGGTTTCTTTGAGCAGTGTGTTCAACGAATATGCCGACAAAATCACAACCGGCACATACAGCTTCGAAAATCCCGACCCGTTGAAGGGCTGGAATGCCGTCAACGGATCGGTTGGGATCAGCTCAAAACGCGCCAAGGTTGGAGATGTCTCTGCATTGTGGGCCTGGGAGCAGGGCGGTGGCCTTATTCTTGAAAATCCGAAGGGTCTCAAAGAAGCCTGCGAACCGTATGATGGCGGCAGCCCGGAGAAGTATGAACGCAAATACGTAAAGCCCGGCCTCGAAGGCGGCGTCAAACTATGGGTCTACAATGAAGTCCCGTCTGACTCGCAGCTTTTCCTTCAGGTCGGACACGACACAGATTCGGTCATCATAAACCCGCGCTACCGCATTCCGGTCAACCTCAACTTTAAAGGCTGGCGCGCCATCTGGGTTCATTTTGAACAGGATGCCCGGGTTGAGGGTTACGCCGGACCCGAAGAGATGAACTGCATGGCGCTGGTTCCGGGCGCAGGAACCTCCGGAGCGCTGTACATTGATTGGGTGAATTTTGTTTCCTACATGTCGCTCAAACGCCATTCGGACTGGCAGGTAACCAATAATAAGCCGACAGAGGAACGCTACGATTCTTATGTGGTTCTCGAATACGATCAGGGACTCAGAAACCTGAAAACCGCATCGTTCGGGGAGCAGCAAAAATCCGCCTTCCAGACGCTCGAAGAGCGCTACGAATTCCTCGTTCTCGGTTCGGAGCAGGGGCGGAGCCCATGGCTGCAAAAGTTCAACGCGCAGCTTGAAAAGAAATACCGTACGGCGCACAAAACCTTTCAGGGGTTGGGCATTTCACAGAAAGACGGGGTGCTGAACGGTGAGCCGTTGTTTGCGATTCGCGACGAACATGCCTTGGAAGGCTCTCCGATCTATCAGAACCTCGGGGCGCCACTGCTGTTCCCGCTGGCGCTTGAATATCGCCTGACCGGAAATCCAAAGGCGCTCGATCAGCTGATGACGGCGCTCGACTATTTGGCGGATCAGGGCTGGGCCGCCGGCAGCGCGCTCGGCACTGCAGACCATCGAATTCGTGTCAACGGTTACGCCAATGCGGTTGCGCTGATTCGCCAAGAGCTGGAAGAGAGCGGCCGCCTCGGGCGCGAATCGGAAAGCCTGAAATGGTTTTCAATGCTCGGCGCCGCATTCTGCACGCCGGAAGGCGAAGGGGTGAACACCGACCTGATTCGCGGCGGCGCCATTCCCAAGCTGCTGGCCGTCATGCTTATGCCGGACGGTTCGGAAAAAGCCGGAGCCATGAGCGGGCTCGTAGACTATTTCAATCAGGTCTGTGCGTTTGCGCCCGGATATTCGGATACGATCAAGCCGGACTATTCGCTCTATCATCATCGCTCGGCCTATCAGTCCGCTTACGGCGTCTCAATGCTCACAACCATGACGCTGATCGACTGGATGCTCGACGGCACGGTGTACCAGCTTTCGGCGGAATCAAAAACCAACCTGCGCGAAGCGCTCAAGGCGCAGCTGGCCATGGCCAGCAAGTATGACCTGCATCCCGGAGTCAGCGGTCGAATCCAGACCCGCCGCGCGCTCAACACGCACCTGCTTCCGGCCTATGCGTTTATGGCCGGTCTCGAAGGGGAGTTTAAGCGGCTTTACGAGCCGAAGTGGAATACCCTCGGGATGCCCGGGCTGACCTACAGCGGGACGCTTGGAACCGTGGAGCAAATGGCGCGGCGCGCCGGGCTGGATGTCGAGGGCGTCGGGGCGCCGGACGGGCATTTCACCTTTCCCTATGCCGCTTATTCGACGCATCGCCGCGACGGCTGGATGGCTGCCGTGCGCGGCTGGAGCCAGTACGTCTGGGATTTTGAGTCGGGCAGCAAGAGTGAGAACGACCTCGGCCGTTATCTCAGTCACGGCGCGCTGTTTATCATTTCCGAAGAGGGGTTTGTGAAAAGCGCGCAGGATCTCGACACCGGCTATCACTGGGGCTTCCTGCCCGGTGCCACCACCAAGGCGCTGCCCGTTGAGGAGACGGTTTTTAAATATGTCGCCACGCCCAAATATCTCGAGTGCAAGCACCGCAATTATACGGACGAAACCTTCTGCGGCGGCGTCAACATGGCGGGCAACGGCTTCTTTTCCATGAAGCTTCACGACACCGTCGCGCCCGATGACGAGCGCATTCTGTTCGATGATTCCTTCCGCGCCACCAAGAGTTATTTCTTTGTCGATGACCGCATCTACTGTCTTGGAACCGGCATTGAAAACACCGATGAGCGTTTCTCGACGGCGACGACGCTGTTCCAGAATACGACGGATTTCGAGCCGCAGCTGAATGATGGGCTCATTCGGGATGCGACCGGAAACGCCTATGTGCTGATCGGGAACCCGGAGATCGAAATCTTTCGTGGCGACCAGAACTCCTACGGCAAAGGCCGCAAGCCCTGCAGCGGCCCCAATGTCCGCGCATGGATTAATCACGGCAAAGCTCCCTCAGACGCTTCTTATGAATATATGGTGGCCGTGAACGGCGCCAGCCCTTCCGTTCCGTTCGAGGTGCTTCAAAAAGACAGCACGGCCCACATTATTGACCACAGGAGTTCGGTTCGGCCGATCACTGCCTACGCCGTTTTTGAGCCCGAAAACTTTAAGGGGCAGGGCGTCATTGCCGCGGTCGACACGCCGCTGCTGCTGATGAGCGCAACCAACTCCGCCGCGCTCAAGCTGGCTGTGGCCGATCCGGATCTGCGGTTGAAAAAGTGGGGGCACAACATGTCGTTCATGCCGCGCGAAATTGTGCAGGCCGAGGCGGAACCCCATACGGCGTCCATCACGCTGGCCGGCGAGTGGAAACTGCAGCAGGCGGTGGATGGGGTTGAAATTATTCCCGGCGGTGGGCAAACCGGGGTGCGCATTGAGTTGCAGCATGGGCTGGCTGAAGAGCTGTTGTTCGTGAGGGATTAGAGTATGAAAAATATGCTGATGACGGGTTTGGCGATGGGGATGTCTGCGTGTGCCGCAGAAAAACCCAATATTGTGCTGATGTATGTGGATGACCTGGATTTCGATCAGGTTTCCATTTACGACACGGATTCGTTCCCGAGTTATACCGGCGCCCAGCGAACCGGCAACCTGGCGTCGAAAAACCTGATTACCGCCAACCAGAACGGACGCTTTCTCAAGACCGGCGAGATGAGCTGGCATAAGAATCCGACGATGCTGACGCCGAATGTCGCGCGGCTGGCCAAAGAAGGCGTGGTGCTGGATCGCTTCTATCTCACAACCTCGGTGTGCACGCCGAGCCGCTATTCCCTGCTGACCGGCCGCTACGCATCGCGTTCGCCGCGCCTGCTCAGCGAAAACCCGCCGGGCACCGTGCCGCTGCTGGGGTGGAATTCCCATATGGATTCCGGCGAAAACAATCTGGCCAAAGACCTCAAGGCGGCCGGCTATAAAACCGGCCTGGTCGGCAAGTGGCACCTCAACGACTACGACATTCCGGAAATCGATTTCGCGTCCGGCTATGACGGGCATCATGTCCGCAATGGAACGGGCAAGGGGCTTCGCCCGTTTCAGCTGGTCGGCTCCTATTTCCTGCCGACGGCCGACTACGGCGACCCGGCGGTGCAGAAGGAGGTCGGCCGAATTTACGACGTGATGCAGAAACGGGTGCAGCGCATTTCCGGGTTTGATGTGGTCGACCGCCTCTACTATGCCAACTACGGCGAGCTGCCGATTCCCAGGCATATGAAGGCCCATAATCTCGAATGGCTGACGGAGGGCGCACTCAACTTTATTGATGACAATAAAGATGAACCGTTTTTCCTCTACTTCTCTATCACGGCTCCGCACGGACAGTATTTCGCCGACTGGATGGAACGGGACTGGCGCGTCACGCCGGCGGGAATGCTGACCGAAAAGCCGAAGGGAATGCCGTCGCGCGAAAGTGTGCTGCAGCGCATTCAGGCCGCCGGCCTGCCGCCGCAAAACACTATGGCCACCTGGATCGACGACAGCCTCGGCGCATTGCTCAAGAAGCTGGACGAAACCGGCCTCGCGGAGAACACCATTGTCCTGTTTCTCTCCGATCATCAGTCGCGCGGCAAGCTGACCGTCCATGAAGGCCATCGGGCGCCGGGCGTCATTCGCTGGCCGGGGCAGATCCAGCCCGCAACACGGGAAGGGCGCATCATTTCCAACATCGACATGCTGCCGAGCCTGCTGGCCGCCGTCGGGTCGGTGCCGCCCGCTGACGCGGTGGTCGACGGACGCAACTTTTTCCCGATCCTCGGCAATGAAGGGGATTGGCGCGATCACCTGCTGCTGGAAACCTCTTACAGCCGCGCCATCGTTTCCAAAGACTGGAAATATATTGCGCACCGGCCGCCGCAGGAGGTGCTCGATAAAATGGAGGCGGATCGCATCGCCTCCGAACAGGCTGACGGAGATGGACGCCGCCACGTCGGCTGGTCCGGGCGCTATACGAATCCCGCCAGCGGGCTGGGCGTGCGCTTTAATGCCGATCAGGATTTTCCGGCATACTTCGATGCCGACCAGCTGTACAACCTCGCGGACGATGTGTTTGAACAGCGCAACCTGTATACCAATCCCGAACTGCAATCGAAGGTGAAGGAGCTCAAGCAGCAGATGGATGCTGAACTGAAAAAGCTGCCGCACGCCTTTGGCGAGTTCGGAGAGAAACTGTGAAATCCCATTTAACGATTCTGCTGGTTGTGTCGATGGCGGCCGGGGCGTTTTGCGGTTCGGTCGAGCAGCATGTGGCGCAGTTTAATTCGGAGTGGGCGGAGCCGCTGCCCTCCGATTCGCCGTTTGGCATTCGACGGATCGTCGCTCTGCTGGATCTCGATTTTAAAGGGCTGGAGAAGGTGAAGGCTGCGGTCGCGGCCGAAGATGATGCGCTGGCGGAGCGGGAGCTGCTGGCTTATTTCCGCCGCACGCGGATTCCGCAGTCGGTCGGAACGCTGACTGAGAAGAGTGCGCTTCACGCTGCGGATGCGCTGGAGCACCGCTTTCGCGGCAATCGGGATGCGCACCCACCGGTATTCCGGGGCGCGGACATCGACTGGACCGGCCGCGCGTTTGTCGATGGCCGGGAGATTCACGACGCGGAGTGGTACTATCAGTTTCAGCGGCTGACGTGGTGGCCGGCGCTGGCGCGCGCGTATGCCGCGACGGGTGATGAAAAATACTTTTTGGAATGGCGCTACGAGCTGGTCGACTGGGCGAGGGATAATCTTCCGATTACCAAAAAGACGCCGAAATTTGTCCGGCGCGGCATGGAGACCTATAACCGCTGCGAGCGGCTGGCGGAGGCGCTGCCGTTTATGCTGCAGTCGCCGAACTTTGATGCGAAGACGCTCGGTTTTTTCCTGGGCAGTTTTTATGAGCAGGCGGAGCATATCCGCACGGTTTATTCCGCGAAGGGCAATCATCTACTGGGTGAGTTGAGCGTCGTCTTTATGAACGGCATCCACTTCCCGGAGTTCAAGCAGGCCAATGCCTGGAAGAATGATGCGGTGGAGCGGCTTCCTGCAATGATGGATCAAGAAGTTTATCCGGACGGCATGAACCGCGAGCTGGTTTTCAGCTATCACAAAATGTATGTGGGTCTCTTTGCGCAGGCTTATGAGATGTTTAGGGAAAACGGCTATGCCGATCACTTGCCCGACTATTTTTATCCTCGCCTGCTCAAGATGGCGGAGATCTATGCCCACCAGTCCTTTCCGGACAATACGGACTGCCAGTTCGGGGATGCGTGGAAACCCCGCTTTCCCGGCACTCTGTACCGCAAGAATTTATCACCCTTCCGGGATGAGATCCCTTATTTCGACTACATGGTATCCGGCGGAAAAGAGGGAGCGCCGCCGGCGGAGCGCAGCAAGGCGTATCCGCTGAGCGGTTTCTATTTTATGCGTTCGGCGTGGACTCCGGATGCGGTCTTCATGCCGATCAAATGTGCGGCGGGCGGGCAGTGGCACAGTCAGATCGATAACGGAACGTTTGAGCTGTTTGCTTATGGCCGAAATCTGATGACGGATTCCGGCAGTTACATGTATGGCAGTTCGTCGAAGGAGGATCAGCAATGGCGCGACTGGTTCCGCAGCACGAAGGTGCATCAGACGCTGACGCTCGATAACCGCGATATCGACCTCAAGCCGGAGTTTGTTTTCTGGGATGAGTCGGACAATCTCGTTGCGCTGGTGTTTGAAAACCAGAGCTATCCGGATTTGCGGCACCGGCGGACGGTGCTGTTTATCGACAACAAATATTTCCTGATCCTGGACGAAGCAACCGGCTCCGCGGCCGGGACGGTTCGCACACACTATCAGTTCGCGCCGTGCGACTATGCAATCGACGGCCTTTCCGCCGAAACCCGTTTTGCGGAAGGGGCCAACCTGCTGGTGAAAAGTTTTCCGCAGGTCCGGCCGGTGGCCGTCGAAAAAGAGGACGGTTGGATTTCATACAAGCCGCAGGTTAAAGAGCCGCGCCCGGCCTGGAGCTACGGCGTCGAAAAAGGAGCCGATGAAGACAAGGTGGTTTTCCTGACCGCGCTGATTCCTTATCGGCAAGGTGAAAAACCTGGTTCCGTCGAGGCGTCTGTGCAGGACGACGTTTTCCTGCTGATTGTCGATGGACGGGAATATCGAATAGAGCTCGATGCGGAAAACAAGCAGCTGAGTTACTCACTCTAAGTTAAGCGACTATGTTAAGAAATATGATTGTTTCAGCATGTTTAACGTAGGACAGGCTTCCAGCCTGTCTAACCGCGCAAAGAGTCGAGCATGTGTGACAGGCAGGAAGCCTGTCCTGCGTTGCCGAGGTGTCGTACAAATGAAGTTAACTTAGTATCATTCAAGCTTGCTTCACAATTTGTATTCACTGCAGCTTAAATTGAAATCGAGGGTTATGATTCCGGAACCAGCTTCCATCCGCCCGAAACCGTGCCGGGAACGGTGAAGGTGTCGCCTGTTTTTTTGATCTCTGCCGCCAGTCGTTTGCGGTGTTCCTGGAGCACCTGGGCGTAGGCCGGGTCAACGGCGAGGTTGACCATTTCTCCGGGGTCATTCCGCATATCGGTCAATCGCTCGCGCAGCCTGCCGGTGGAGTAGGCGACGTACTTGTAGTTCTTTGTGCGCAGCATGCGGCCCTCGACCCCGGAGCTGAAACCGTAGGCCGGTGACAGGTCGTTTTCAACAACCAGCTGGTCCCGCCACTCTACCGGGCGGGCTTCGGCCAGCGGGCGCAGACTGCGCCCGTCCAGTTCTTCGGGCGCCGGAACGCCGGCGTAGTCACAGACGGTCGGAAAAATATCGAGACCGGTGGCGACCAGATGCTGCTCGTTCACAGCACCCGGGGTGCGTACGCCGGCTCCGCTGATGATGAACGGGACGCGCGCGGGTTCATCGTACATCAGCGTTTTCTGGTTCCATTTGTGGGCACCGTTTCCGTCGCCGTGGTCGCTGGTGAAGATGATGACGGTGTTGTCGTCGACCACCTCAAGGATTTTGGCGATTTCGGAGTCGACGCGCTCGGTGAGGCGGTTGAGCGCCCAGCGGTACTGCCGCCAGCGTTCGTCCGGCCAGTCGCGGACGGGATAGGTTCCCTTCTGCCAGGTTTGGTATTCGCGAATGATGTCCGGTTCGTTTTCCGGAATCTCGAAATTGTCTGGCAGCGCGGGGCACTGATCCGGTGGCGGGGCGTCGTCGATCGGGCCGTTCCAGAGCAGGGTGCGGCGCTCGGGGAATCCACCGGTGGCGCGGCGCGCCCACTCACAGATGTCGTGCGGGTTGACGAAGGAGGCAACCAGGAAGAACGGCTGGTTGCGTTTTTCCTGAATAAACTCAACGGCCGGTTCGGCGAAGTGGCGGTCATTAAACTCGTGCCTGCCGCCTTCTTTCATCATGGTGAATCCATGCCAGTCGGAGGTTTCGGTGGACATGGGGATATGCCACTTGCCGATGTAGCCGGTGTCGTATCCCGCCTGGGTAATGAGTGTGCCGAGCGATGTTCCGTTTACATTAAAGCGATCCATGTTGATGGTGACGCCGGTTTCGTGCGGCATCTTTCCGGTCATCATGGAGGTGCGCGACGGCACGCAGATGGGGTTGGCGCAGTAGGCTCTTTCGAAGCGCACGCCGTTGGCGGCCAATTGGTCCATGGCCGGGGTTTTCAGGTCGGGGTTGCCGGTGCAGCTCATGCCGTCGGCCACCTGCTGGTCGGTCATAATCCAGAGGATATTGGGCCGGCGCTTGCGGCTGCCGGGGACGGCGCTGGCCAGTCCGGCGGCGCCGAGAGCCAGAGTGGATGAAGTCAGGTATTCTCTGCGTGTCATATTCATAAAACAGACTCTCCTCTTTTAATACGGATGTTCCTCCTCTACCTGTTTGGAATGCAACCTGAATATTTAACAGAACCGGTTTATCCGTTAACGCATCAGGTTTACGAGTAAACCACTCGATTGATTTCCCCGGAGGCAGGAGTCGGTTAGCGTATTTCCTGTACAAACGGAGAATGGATTTCAATGAAGGAGAATACTATGAGTGAGAAGAAGACGTTTGTTGATGGTCTGGTCGACAAGATGACCATTGAGCAGAAGGTGGGACAGTGTTTTGTGATCGGGTTCTGCGGCACGGTTGTGACGCCGGAAATCCTGAAGCGCATTCGTAAAATTAAACCGGCCGGTATTCGCGCTGGACTGACTTTCCGCGCCAAGACCGCTTTGCACGATCCCTATGCGACCAGTGATGTGTTTGCTCACCGCGTGTTGCGCGACCCCAAAGACGGCGTAAAAGATATTATCCCCGGTCTGCTGCCGCCGCACTGCACCAATGAGGACTACTGCACCTTCCTAAACACCATGAAAGAGGAAGCACTCAAAGACGGCCTCGGCATTCCGCTGCATATCACAATGGATATGGAAGGCGACGTCAGTTGCGACTATACCCGCGGCGGCATCTTTAACTTCCCGTTCCCGATGGGCGCGACCGCATCCGGAGACCCGCAGATGGCTTTTGATACTGCCTGGGCCACCGGCCGCCAGCTCAATGCGCTCGGCGTCAACTGGCTGCACTCCCCGGTGCTCGACACCAATACCGAACCGAACAACCCGGAAATCGGAACCCGTTCCTACGGAGAGGACGCCGAGACCGTGATCAAATTCGGCACCAAAGGATACGAAGGGTTCAAGGAAGCCGGTATCATCACAACCGGGAAGCACTTCCCGGGACGCGGCGAATCCGTTACCGATGCGCATCGCGGTCTGCCAGTTATCGATATTCCGCTCGAGCAGATGGAAGAGCACCTCAAACCGTTCAAGGCGATGGTCGATGCCGGCATCCCGTGCATCATGACCGCCCACACGGTTTATCCGTGCCTCGACCCCGACAACGCCGCGACGCTGTCGAAGAAAATTCTGACCGACCTGCTCAAAGAAGAGTGGGGCTTTGAAGGCTGTGTCACGACCGACGACATCACCATGGGCGGCATTGTTGAAAAATATGAAGTGTCCGAAGCGTGTGTCACCGCGATCAACGCCGGCGCCGACCTGATCCTGCTGCGCGACGAAGCGCCGCTGATCGATGAGGTGTACGAAGAAGTCGTTCAGGCCGTCAAGGATGGCAAGCTTCCCGAAGAGCGTCTGAACGATGCTGTGCGCCGTTCGCTCACGGTTAAATATGAATACGGTCTGTTTGAAAACGGCAACCTGCGTGACGTCGCTCAGGCCGGATCCGGTATTGCCGATCCGAAGGTTGCGCAGATCGCCAAAGCCAGCGCCGAAGCGGCAATCAAAGTGATTCGCGACGAACAGAACATCCTGCCGCTGGCGAAAGATAAAAAGGTTCTGGTGATCGAACAGCGCTGCCCGCTGCACTACCGTACAGACTCCACCAAATGCCATCCCGGTATCTTCTGGGAAAACTTCTTCCCGTACTCCGAGGACGTCGGACAGGTGGAAGTCGAAATGACGCCGACCGAATACGATATGAAGCGCGTGATGAAACGCCTCAACGAAGTGGATGTGATCGTGACGACCAACTATTTCGACCGCCGAGCCCATGCGAAGGGCTCGTTCGTGGACGAAATTGTTAATGCCACCGACAAGCCGGTTGTTGTTGTGACCAACTCGCCATATCCGTTTACGGTCGCTGACAACTTTAAGACCGTGGTTTGCACCTACGGTGTTGCGCCTGAGTCGCTCACCGCCGCAGTCAAAACCATCTACGGAGAGTAAGCATGATGATGGCCTTCGATCTCCCAATCGCTGCAAACCCGCTTACAACCCGCGCTGATGTGCAGGAGGCGGTTCGACAGATCTGTGAACCGCTCAAGCCGCACTTCAGCGACGGCAAAGCGTTGGTCCGCCTGGGTGCAACCTGCACCAACTATGGTGAGCGGCGCTGCGAGATGGAGGCCTTTGCCCGGCCGTTCTGGGGGCTGATGCCCCTGGCCGCGGGCGGCGGGGAATCCGACTTCTGGGAGATCTGCCGCGAAGGCCTGCTCAACGGAACCAATCCGGATCATCCCGAATACTGGGGTGATCTGGTGGATGTCGACCAGCTGGCCGTTGAAATGCCGCCGGTCGCTCTGGCACTGGCGCTGGCGCCGGCGCAGTTCTGGACACCCTTCTCGGATGCCGAGCGCGAGCAGATTGTCGCGTGGATGGATCAGATCAACCACAAGGCGATGTCCGACAACAACTGGCGCGCCTTCCCGATTCTGGTGAATGCATCGCTTAAAAAAGCGGGCATGCCTTATAACGCGGAGGTGATGGAAGCCGGTCTTCAGCGGCTGGAGGATTTCTATCTGGGTGACGGCTGGTATTCCGATGGAACCGGTAAACGGATGGACTACTACATCCCGTTTGCCATCCATTTTTATTCGCTGATCTATGCCGGACTGATGGGAGATGAAGATCCCGAGCGCGCGGCGAAATTCAAAGAGCGGGCGGTGCTGTTTACCAAAGACTATCTGCATTGGTTCACAGCTGATGGCACGGCGCTGCCATTCGGGCGCAGCCTGATTTATCGCTTTGCACAGGGCGCATTCTGGGGTGCACTGGCTTTCGCCGACTGCGAGGCCCTGCCGTGGGGTGTCGTGAAAGGCATGTACCTGCGCCATTTGCGCCACTGGTTCAGCCAGCCGATTTTTACGCCCGATGGTTTACTTTCCATCGGATACGAATATCCGAACCTGCTGATGAGCGAATTTTATAATGGCCCCGGTTCGCCGTACTGGGCCATGAAAGCATTCCTGCCGCTGGCGGTTGCGGAAGATCATCCGTTCTGGACATCCGAGGAACTGCCGTTTCCAAACTTGGGAAACCTCTCTGTGCAGAAGCATGCGCTGATGCAGATTGCATCTTCTGAAAATCACGACCATCTGGTTGCATTGACCGCCGGGCAGTGGTGCGGACTGGACTTTGGCCATACGGCTGAAAAATATTCCAAGTTTGCCTACTCTTCGCATTTCGGGTTCAGTGTTTCCCGCGAAGCGACCGGCCTGGTGAAAGGCGCATACGATTCGATGCTTGCGCTGAGTGACGGCGAAGATCACTGGCGCGTGCGTCGCCAGTGCGAATCGGTGGAGATTACCGACGACGCTGTGATTTCGATCTGGAAGCCGTGGCCGGACGTTGAAATTGAAACGCGGCTTGAGTTCCGCGGGCCGTGGCATGTCCGCACACACACCATCAAAACCGGCCGTGCACTTGAAACAGCAGAGGGCGGATTTGCGGTCGAGCGTGAAGACGGATTGTCGCCGCTCACGGATGTGGTCGAGAAGGCCGGCGGCGTGCTGTACCGCGGAAGCGGGATCCTGAACGTTGAGGGCGATCGCGAGACTCAGGTGATTGAGCCGCTGCCCAATACGAACCTGAATCATCCGCGTACGGTCATTCCGACGCTGACCGGACATCTCGAGCCGGGCGAGCATCAGTTGATTTGTGCTGTGCTCGGTTTGCCGGATGCAGAACAGGCGAATCAGGTTTGGGCGTTACCGGTTTCCGATTGATGATTCCTGATGGAATGCGGAGGCAGTTACGCCCGGCCTGCTCTTAAATCATCAATCGACAAGGCATTGCCGAGATGATCTTGATGTGCCATTGTAGAGCCGAAAAAGGCGTAAGTTTCGGGAGGACATGGCATGAGCGAGTCGGGCAAAGCTGTAACCATTAAAGATATCGCACTCGAATGCGGTGTAACCGCAACGACCGTTTCGCTCGCGTTGCGCAATCATCCTCGAATTTCCGATGCCACCAAAGCCAAGGTTCGGGAAGCCGCAGAGCGGCTGAACTATCGGCGGAATCCGATGGTGTCTGCGCTGATGGCCAATCTGAGCCAGTCGCGCAAGCCGGTCGCTGCGCTGCCGTTGGCTGCGGTTTATACGCATGACCTTAAGGCCATTGAAGAGAACAGCTATCACCTGAATATCTGGAAGGGGATGGAACGCCGTGCTTCTGAATTGGGCTTCAAGCTCGAGCGTTTTTATTTAATTCCCCAGAAAATGAGCGGCAGGCGTCTGACGCAGATTCTGGTGACTCGCGGAATCAGCGGAATTATTATCCCGCCGCTGCTGCACGCCGGCGGTCATTTGAGCATCGACTGGAAAGAGTTTTCCGCGGTGGCCATCGGCTATTCCATGCTGAGCCCCAACCTGCATCGGATCTGTCCCGACCAGTATCGCGGGATTCGGATGGTGCTGCGCGAGCTCAAGCAGCTGGGCTACAAAAGACCCGGTCTTCTACTCAACCGGCAAAGCGATCTGCGTACGATCCATCTGTGGAGTTCCGGCTTTTACGGCTACGAACATGCTCAGAAGAAAAAAGGCATTATCCCGGTGCTTGAATGCAATGAAGTCAGCGAGGAAGAGCTTCAGAAGTGGTATGAAAAATACACGCCCGACGTGATTATCAGTTCCGATTTTAATATTATCGACCCCTTGCATAAAATGGGCCTTCAGTTTCCGGAGGATGTGGGTCTGGTCACCCTTTCGCGTTACAGTCCGGCACAGGGGATTGCCGGAATCGACCAGAATGCCGACGCGCTGGGCGCAGCGGCCATCGAGCAGCTGGTGCAGATGATGTATTACAACGAGCGCGGGATCCCGGAGATGCCCCGTGTCGTTCAGATCCCGTCCGCCTGGGGCAAAGGCGAATCGATCTGCAGACAGGTTCCCGCAGAGAACTGACCGCACTTTATTATGTGCAGGCCTGGTCCCCGATCGGGGTTTGCACGCTGTGCGTATGTGCGGTATGCCGCAGGCCGCGTGAAGACACGCGGCCTGCAGGGTTAAATATTTGGGAGACTCGCTGCTGCGACGGCCTGGCCGACGCGGCGGCTTTTTTCGTCCGGCACATGCAGGGCGATTTCGCCGGCGAGTTCAGGGAATTCCTTGTTCAGAACTTCCTGCGTCTTTTCGATGATCACTTCGCCGCCGCGGCCGGAGGTGACGCGCCCGAGGATCAGTACGTTTTTGAAGTCGTACAGCTCCTTGTAGTGCGGCAGCGTGTAGCCGAGATAGATGCCGATGGTGGTGAAGATATCGAGTGCGGCGGGGTCGCCTTCGTTGGCTTTTTCCTGAACCGCTTTGAGGCGTTCGGGGAAAAGCATTTCTTCCGGGAAATCAAATCCGGCTTCGGGTGCCAGTTTGGCGACCGCCTGCTGCGAGAAGTACTGCGCTCCGCAGCCGATGTCGTCGGCGATGGGATCAATGGCGGCGTCGGGGTTGAAGTCGACGGGGACGTAGGCCAGCTCGTTGTAGTTCCCGGTGAAGAGTGATTCCTCGTTGACGAAGCCGGTGGCTTCACTGGAGCCCATGGCGATGCCGAGCAGGGAGTGCTCTTTGAGCGACATGGCACCGGCCAGCGCGGTGACTTCGCCGTCGTTGAGCACTTCGAACGGCACGTTCCATTCCCTGGCCAGATTGAGGAAGATCGGGCGGATGTGTTCGTGGAATGCATCGGCCGGGACGCTTCGGAAGAGCGAGGCGTATTTGGCCATGTTATCGACGTAGGCGCCGGCGGCGCTGCCGCCGATGGCATCCACTCGCGGAAGCTTTTCCGCCGCCAGTTTCAGTCCCTCGGCAATCCGTTCAATATGATACTGCGGGTCGGTCTGCACGCTCGGGTTCCAGGGGATCTCAGTGGTGAAGACGGCTTCTCCGTCCACAACGGCCGAGAGTTTATAGTCGCTGGCGCCGAGGTCGAAGCCGATGCGGCAGCCGTCGAGATGTCCGCCGATCGGAATACTGCGGCTCTTTGCGACCGGAACCTCATCCGCGGGGACAATTCGGATTTCGAAGTCGCGGTCGTAGACGACTTTCATGCGGTTCGCGTCGTAGGCGCGCGCGCCGCCGGGCGAGTAAATGGCGCTCAGCTGTTCACAGAGAACAGCGGGGCCGCTGAGGTGAAGCACGGATCCGCCGCGTGCCCACAGCAGGGCTTTGATCTGCCGCTCAACATAGCGGAGGGTGTCGGCGTCGTGCCCGGAGCCCGGCATAAAAACGGTCAGATCGAGTCGGGAGACGCAGCCGTCGGTGCGTTCCAGCGCAATGATCATTGCGCTGGTGCTGTCCGACCGGCCGACGGCGTCGCGGTAGTTGCGGTTGCCGAGGATGGACGGGCAGAAGCCTTTATCCAGCGGCATCGGGACATTCGGGGTTACTTCCAAAAGTGACATGTTATCAACTCCTTGTTGGGGTTAGCGTTTGATCCAGATGGGGGAGGACCATGCCCATTGCTTGTTGTACTGCTCGACGCGCAGACGGTAGCAGTCCATGCCGTTGGGCAGGGCGTCGCCTTCTGCGGTGTCTTCGAGCTGTGTTTCAAATTCATAGGATTCGGGCAGGGCGGCGACAACGCGGTAGGCGGGGGTGCCGTAGCCGCTGATGTAACCGCTGCGCGCTCCGGCCAGCACTTCGCGCAGGGTGTGGCTGAAGGTTGCGCCGTTGAACTCCAGGTCTATGATGCCGTCGAGCGGCATTTCGACTTCCAGGGAAAAACCCTGGTTTGAATTGGTTACCGGGGTCGGATTGCCCTGTGTTTTTGTTTTGAACCTGACGTTGGTCTCGCTTTCCTGGGTCCAGTCCGAGAAGCGGAAGTCTTCTTCATTTTCGGTGGGAGACACCACTTCCGATCCTTTGAAGCGCGGCTCGGCTTTCAGGATTTTTCCTTCGCGAACGCCGAAGGCGGCATCCCAGTGGACGACTTTGCCGCGGGAGCCCCAGCCGACCTCCAGTCCGATTTTTGCGCGGACGGTTTGGTTTTCTGCGGGCGCTTCCGTGACTTTCGGCAGGAAGTAATGCTTGAGCACTTTTTCATTTTTGAGCAGTTCGATCGTGCGAATGGCGCCGCCACCTTTGACGCGGAAGCGGATGTCGCGCTGGTCGGACGGTTCCTGAATGACGTCGCCGATGAAGCTGTCGTTGACGGAAAGCTCAACCTCGATATTGTCGCCGGTCAGCGCGATGGTGCGGCGGTTGAGAATGGCGTCCCAGATGGACTTGCGGGTCAGCTCCGGAGCAAACACGGCGACGCGACCGTGGCCGTGGCTGCCGGGATGTGCGCTGTGGTGATCGGTTGAGGCGACACAGCCGACGATGCGGCCTTTTTTGAGTCCGGCGCTGTAGGTGCTGTCCTGGTCGCACGGGCCCATGGAGTGAAGGTAGGGGTAGGCGGTTTCGTCGCTTTCGCTGCAGGCGTGCATAGAAAAAAGTTCTACGACCGGGCTGAGGGGATGATCTTCGTGCTCTTCCCAGTTGATGCCGCGGAAGCCCTGTTTGTAGCCGATGTGGTGGGTGAAGGTCATGCAGGCGATGCCTTCTTCGTTCAGTTTTGCGAGCGTGTCGCGCAGTTCCGGCACCGTTTGGGTCTGCAGGATGCTGCCCTTTCCGTCGCGGTACATCACGGTCTGGTCGCCGGAGTGGCAGGAATGTTTTTCGTAACCGAGAAACGAGACAAACGCACCGTCCTGGTTGGCATCGTCGCAGACTTTGACAAAGTGATCCCAGCAGCCGGCGAGTTTTTTGAAGCCGTCTTCGTGGTATTTGATGCGGCGTTCCATGCCGTGTTGCTGGCGCGGCATATCGGGCCACAGGGCGTGTCCGGTTACCGATACAAAGTCCAGCTGCATTTTTGCGTTGGCGATGGCGTCTTCCACCGGGCCGTGGCCGTAGCTTGCGCCGCAGTGATTGTGGATGTCACCGTAGTAGGTTGTGAGTTTTTCAGATGTTTTCATTGGATTTCTCCCTTTTATTTTCGATTGGCGAGATCTTGGCCGATTGAAAAATCGTACGCACGCCAAACGGAGGTTTATTCGTAAAGCACGCCGGGTTAACGAATAAACCGTCGCTTCTCTTTCCTTGTTCCTATAATTGAACGATGGTGATGCAGATAAGAAAACAACCCGTGGAGAATATGATGGGATCGAGCCTGGATTTAATAATTGTCGGAGTGTACATGTGCGTGCTGGTGCTGATTGGCATGGTGTTCGGAAAGCTGGTGAAGAGCGGCAGCGATTACTTTAAAGCCGGTGCCAAAGGCAGCTGGTGGATGGTCGGTGCGAGTATGTTTATGAGCGGCATCAGCGCCTGGACATTCGTTGGAAATGCATCCGGAATTTTTCGGGCGGGCTGGAGTCCGCTGGCAATCTACATCGCCAACGTGACCGGATTCACCCTCGCCGCCTTTTTCCTCGGGGCGTGGTACCGCCAGATGCGTGTGATCACCTATGCCGAGACCATCAAAGAGCGCTTTGGAAAATCGGCTGAGCAGCTTGTTGCACATCTGCTGGTTCTCAACGGGTTTATGTGGGCAGGCGTCGGGCTCTATACGCTTTGTGTGTTTGTCGGGCCGTTAATTCCGAACGTTCCGATTGAAGGACTGATTCTGGGCATCGGCTTTGTCGTGGTGCTGTATTGCACGGTTGGCGGCAACTGGGCGGTGATGGCCAATGATTTTGTGCAGGGCATTATTCTGGTGGTGGTGACGTCGATCGTGACGGTTCTCTGTTTTATGAACGCTGGGGGCATCGGAGCCTTTTTTGATGCCGTTGCCAATTCAAGTGCGGCCGAAGAGCTGCGGTTCGTGACGCCCTCTCCGGAGGGAGCCTCGACATGGAGCGGTCTGGCCAATTATGGTCTGGCCTGGTGCATCGTGATCTTCATCAATCAGCTCTTCAACCAGTCGAGTCTGTTCCAGGGCGTACGCTATTTCTCGGCAAAAGACGGCCGGGAAGCCCGGAAGGCATCCATCTTTGCCGGCCTCATGATGGTCATGGGACTGCTTATTTTCTTTGTGCCGCCCATTTACGCCCGGGTTTTTCTGGAAAGCGAAGTGATGGCCATGCATGAAGTGCCGAAAAAGGCCGCTGAGTTCGCCTATTCGATAACGAGCCAGACGGTGCTTCCGAAGGGAACATTCAGCATTATGATTGTGGCAATCTTTGCTGCGGCGATCAGTACGCTGGATACCGGCCTGAATCGCAATGCGGCGCTGATTATTCGCGACCTGCTTCCCGCGCACCGCCGGTTTTGGAAAATGAAGCCGATCAATCCGGACCGGGAAGTGTTCCTCGGCAAACTGACGACAGTTCTGGCAGGGTTTGTGGTGATGGGCATCGCCATCTTCTATGCCAATGTCAAGGACACCTCGCTGTTCGACTTTATGCTCAAGACGGTAATCGGCCAGCTGATGACTCCGCAGTTTGTGCCGCTGATTCTCTTCCTGTTTATTCGCAAGGTGCCGCGCTGGGCCATCTTCTCCTCCCTGGGCGGCGGCTATCTGCCGACGGTTGCTCTGCTGGTCTGGAATGCCGTTGCGGCGGAACCGGTCATCCTTTCTTCGCACCTGACCATGGCCCTGGTCATGGGCTGCGGAGCCCTCGGTTATCTGCTGGCGCTTCCGTTCTGGTCGAAAGTCAGTGACAAAGAAAAACAAGCCACACACGCCTTCTACGAAAAAATGGAGCGGCCGATTGATTTCGAAAAAGAGGTCGGCAAAGGCAATGACTCCTTCCAGCTCATTATGATCGGCCGGTTCGCGCTGGTTCTCGGCGCGCTGTTCCTGCTGATGCTGATCCCTGTCGATACCGTTGCGGGCCGCTGGGTGATTGTCACCATTTCCGGCGTGGTCGGCGGTGTCGGTGCACTTATGTGGCTTTCGGGACATAAAATTGCCAAAAAGGAATCATAAAAAGGAATTATACGATGGACTACGTTTCTCAACTCAAAAACCTTCCGAAAAAAAACGACTTTTTCATCGGATTTGACAGCGACGGCTGTGTGTTCGATACAATGGAACTGAAGCATAAGGAATGCTTCTGCCCGGCCGCGATCAAGCATCTGGGCTGCCAGCCGGTCAGCAAAGCCGCTCGCGAAGTGTGGGATTTTGTCAACCTGTACAGCAAGACGCGTGGCTGCAACCGCTTTATTGCCGTGCAGCACTTCCGGAATCTGCTCAAAGAACGCACCGATGTGAAAGCGCGCGGATTTGATCCGATGGATCTGTCCGGTCTGGATGCGTGGGTGCAGCGTGAAACGAAACTCGGCAACCCGGCACTCGAGGCGGAAGTGGTCGAAAACGGCAATCAGGACCTGCATATTATGCTCGATTGGAGCCGGGAGGTTAATGCGCGGGTTGAAGACATGGTTTCCGGAATGACGCCGTTCCCGGGAGTTCTTGACGTGTTGAAACACGGACGGGACCGGGCCGACATGATTGTGGTTTCCCAGACGCCCCTTGATGCTTTGGAGCGCGAATGGGAAGAAAACAACATGACCCCTTATGTTCGTTTGATCGCCGGGCAGGAGCATGGGACTAAAGCTGAGCACATCCGCTTTGCAACAGAAGGGAAAGGGTATGGGAAAGATCGTGTTCTGATGGTTGGTGACGCGCCCGGAGACTACAAAGCGGCCGCGGACAACGATGCGCTCTATTATCCCATCATTCCCGGACAGGAGGAAGCGTCGTGGCAGCGCCTCGTCGATGAGGCCCTGGAGCGCTTTTTCGCCGGCACTTTTGCCGGGAGCTACCAGCAGCAGCTGCTGGACGAATTTGACGCCTCACTGCCGGAACACCCGCCGTGGGAAAACGGAACCGATTAATTTCCGGAGCACAAAAACAATTAAAGGAAAAGGCGGGGCCGCGCGGCTCCGCTTTTTTTGCATCTTGTGGTTAGTTGAAATCGTACTTGGTTGGTTGCCGGCGCGGGTTATCAAAAAGTACGAGCTTTGAAAGGACATCGTTTTTCGACATGGGCCGGATAAACTGCGCGAGTTCCCCGGTTTTCATGACAAAAGTTGAAAGGGGATCAAGCAGGCAGAGACCGTTCCGATTGAGGCTGCAGTGTCGGGTGAATTTGTTTCGGTCAAACCGCACGCAACGCTGACGACTGGCGAAGTGATTCGCATGTTGCGTGAGCTGAAAGGCTGGACGCAGGAGCAGTTGGCCGAGCAGTCCGGCCTCAACGCCAAAAACATCAGCCTGCTCGAAAACGGCCGCATCGACATCGGCAAAAAACGTGCTGTCCAATTAGCAGAAGCCTTCAATGTCCACCCCGCCATCATCATGTTTCCCGAATACGAAGCCGACTTGATCGGCAAGGCGGCGCAAGGTGATGAAATAATAGGACTGACATCGGAGCCTTAATGAGAGCAGTTTTCAATGGTACTGGAATAATGATATCGGCGATCCCGCTCTGACGAAAAACAGTTCAGTCGATGACCTGCGGGCTCAGGTCATCGACTGACCCGTTACTGACCCCCGCGGCAAGTTGAAGTCTATTGAGTGGGTTCGTTTGGGGAACCGCTTTTATGGGGTGTTAATCAATTAGATTCGCATTGTATGCATAAAGCATTGTCAAATAAATTTCTTTGCGCAAGCTGAGCTTGTTTGCTGCTTGATTAGATTGTTAAATATTGCTCGACTATTTCTTAAAAAGAAAGGCGCGTGCTATGCATACGATCAGGTTCGTTTTAATTATTTTAACCTTGGGATTTTACAGCATTGCCGCTGAGGTTTCTGAAGAAGTCGAGGGGCTGCAAGAAAAGTTTCAATACACGATGAAGGTTTGGGCTGTCGAGGATGACAATATTGAAACAGACAACGGTGATGAGTACTTTGTACTGGAGTTTGAGTCTCAGCAACCCAACCTAATGAAGATTATAGAGCAAAGTGAATTTTTTTTCGGCTCTCAGCACCCTCTCCGAACTCAGATTGAGGGCCAAGAAGGATTATTTGAAATGCGTGTGACAGTTCAGCTGACTGATAAAAAAACTAAAGCGGTCGGATACGCACAGTCTTTTGATGAGCCATTACCTCTAAAATTTACAGAAAATACAATTGGTAACTATGCAGATCACACCGCATGGGAGTATCGCATTCCATTCGGCAATATGAAAAAGCCGAAACTGTCCGCATATGCAATCGAATTTGGACTCCTGAAAGACGGAAAATTTATTTCGATTGCGACGGAATACAAAAAAGTTGAAGACTCTGAAGAGATCCTTTCTGCAGGAGGCGACGAACTACAAATGGAATGCTATAAATGCTCTCACTACTATTGGGATACCAGATAAGGGAGCATATTCTGCTGTCCTGTGATACTGTCTGAAATTTGTAATCTGTAGGCGCGGGCGCCCATCGTACGCAGCTACAGTTTTCCAAACATTGGAAACTTCGGACGGCCCGGCGGTCCATCCCTACCTGAATTTTCCAAACATTGGAAAAAGAAAAGGCGGGAAGGTCTTCGACCATTCCCGCCCCACAAACACTTCCGTGTTTTCTGTGTATTCCGTGGTTTAGAACCGAACCTTCTCTGCGACGTAAGCTTCGAGCTCGCTGATGGGCATGCGAACCTGCTCCATGGTGTCGCGGTCGCGCACGGTGACGGTGTCGTCTTCGAGGGTGTCGAAGTCGATGGTGACGCCGAGCGGGGTTCCGATTTCGTCCTGGCGGCGGTAGCGGCGTCCGATGGCGCCGGCCTGGTCGTAGAAGCAGTTCCAGCGCTCGTTGAGCTGTTCGAACACTTCGCGGGCTTTGCCGACGAGCTCCTCTTTGTTTTTGAGCAGCGGGAAGACGGCCACTTTGTACGGCGCGATGCTGGGGGCAAAGCGCAGGACGGTGCGAGCTTCGTAGCCTTCCGGTGCGCGTTTGGCGTCCGGGTCGGCGGTGAGGACTTCGCCGCCGTCTTTGGGAATCCATTCGACGCGGTAGGCTTCGCAGAGCAGCGCGAGTGCGATGCGGTCGACGCCGGCGGAGGGCTCGACGACGTGCGGCAGGTAGCGCTCCTTGGTCTCTTCATCGTAGTATTCGAGGCCTTTGCCGGAGGTGTTCTGGTGCTGGGTGAGGTCGAAGTTGCCGCGCGCGGCGATTCCTTCGAGCTCCTGGGTGCCGAAGGGGAAGTCGTACATGATGTCGGTGCAGGCGCTGGCATAGTGGGCGAGGGCGTCGCCTTCGTGAATGTCGCGGTGCATGCGGCCTTCGGGAAGTCCGACTCTTTCATACCATTTGAGGCGCTCGGATACCCAGTATTCGTGCTGTTCAGCATCAGTGCCGGGTTTGATGAAGTATTCGAGTTCCATCTGCTCGAATTCGCGCGAGCGGAAGGTGTAGTTGCGCGGGTTGATTTCGTTGCGGAAGGCTTTGCCGATCTGGGCGATTCCGAACGGAATTTTCTGGCGCGAGACGGCGTGGACGTTGCCGAACTGGGCGAAGATGCCCTGTGCGGTTTCGGGGCGCAGCCAGGCGACGGCGGCATTTTCTTCGACGGGTCCGACGTGCGTTTTGAACATCAGGTTGAACGCGCGCGGCTCGGTGAGGGTGCCGGCTTCGGAGGCGTCCGGGCCGACGAGGCGGTCATAGTTTTCGACCGGGATGTCGAGCAGCGGCACGATTTCGTACTCGTCCGGGTTCTGCTTGCCCATTTTTTTGACTTTTTTGCGCGGCGGCTCTTCGTCTTCGGGATAGGCGAACATCAGGGTGGCCGCGTTGGACTTGTGTTTGAAGACGAGGATCTGGTCGGCGCGGTAGCGGCCTTTGGTTTCGCGGCAGTCGAGCATCGGGTCCTTGAAGTTGCCGACATGGCCGGAGGCTTCCCACACGCGCGGGTGCATAATGATGGAACTGTCGAGTCCAACGACGTTTTCGCGGGTCTGGACGACGGATTTCCACCAGGATTCCTTGATGTTGCGTTTCAGTTCGACGCCGAGCGGACCGTAATCCCAGAAGCCGTTAATGCCTCCGTAGATTTCCGAAGTTTGGAAAATAAAGCCGCGGCGCTTGCACAGCGATGCCAGCGCATCCATCGATACATGATAATCATTCGGTTCCATAAGCATTCCTATCCTTAAAAGCAAAGGTCGCAGGATGCCCCATCACGTTTGGAGTTGAAAGTATAAACTGAAACAGACAGACTGCCCGGTGTGAAAGAAAAACGGGCATTTAAACGGTTTGATGTGTTTTCGATTCTGGCGGCGGCCAGCATTCTGCTGGCTCTGCTGTTCGAGAGTTTTTTCATTTTTGAATTGTACGAAACGGACCTCTTTGCGGCTGTTTTGTCCCGTCCGGCTGTTCCTGTGCCTGTGGAGACGAAGGAAGAGGCTGCGCCGGCCCCGGCTGTGGAAAAGTCCGAGCCGGTTGATGTTGAGGATGTGGTTCCGGTCGGTTGACCTGATTGAATACAACTTACGCTTTTCAATGTGTTTGACGGGGCGTAAAACGCCTCTCCTGATTTTTTAACTGTAAGGAGCCGGGAATTTGAAGAGTTTGCAGAGCGGTTGGTCGTCAGCGAAAGCGGCGGAGGTTTATGGTGTCGAGCGCTGGGGTGCCGGTTATTTCAGTGTATCCGAAACCGGCGAAGTGGTGGTTCATCCGTCCGGAAACGGTGCCTCGGTGAGTCTGCAGGAGATTTCGCAGGGGATTCAGGAGCGGGGCTTTGACCTGCCGGTGCTGGTGCGCATCAGTGATATCCTCGATGCGCGCATCAAGAATCTGCATGAGAGTTTCGGTGCGGCGATTCAGGAGTATGGATATAGCGGCTGCTATCGTGGCGTCTATCCGATCAAAGTGAATCAGCAGCAGCAGGTTGTTGAGGAGATCTGTAATTTCGGCGCGCATTATCATCATGGTCTGGAAGCGGGCAGCAAGGCCGAGCTGATTGCTGCGATGTCGTTCCTGCAGGATTCCGGTGCGTATCTGGTTTGTAACGGATACAAGGACGAAGAATTTGTCGATTTGGGACTCTACACCCTGAAGATGGGGATTCGCTGTGTTTTCGTCATCGAAATGCCCTCGGAACTCGATCTGATCCTGGAGCGATCGAAGAAACTCGGAGTGCGCCCGATTCTTGGAGTCCGCATGAAGCTTTCCACGCAGGCGAGCGGTCACTGGACTGAGTCCGGCGGAGAGCGCAGCGTGTTCGGCCTCAATACGGCGCAGGTTATGGATGCCGTCGACCGCTTGCGCGAGGAGGAGATGCTCGACTGCCTGCATCTGCTTCACTATCACCTGGGCTCTCAAATTCCTAATATTCGCGATATCCGTGAGGCGGTCAAAGAAGGCTGCCGGATCTATGCCGGGCTGGTCAATGAAGGGGCGGCCATGGGAGCGCTGGACCTCGGCGGGGGACTGGCGGTGGACTATGACGGATCACATACGGATTTTACGAGCAGCTGCAACTACGGTACCGCCGAGTACTGCTCGGCCATTGTTGAGGAAATCATGAGTATTCTGGATGAGACCGGCACGCCGCATCCGGATATTGTCACCGAATCCGGCCGGGCTACGGTCGCCTACTATTCGGTGCTTCTGTTCAATGTGCTCGATGTCAGCCGTTTCGAAACGCACGATCTGCCCGAAACGCTGCCGGAGGACGCCCACGAACTTCTGGGGAACCTGATGGAAACGCTCAACGCCCTGAGTGTCGAAAAAGTCCAGGAGTGCTACCACGATGCCGTGTATTACCGCGACGAGGCGCACGAGCTGTTTAAGCGCGGCGGCATCACGCTGCGCGAGCGCGGGGTGGCCGGACAGATCTTCTGGCACATCCTGCGCCGCATTTCCGTGCTGCTCAAAGACCTCGACTATGTTCCCGATGAGTTCGAACACCTGCCCGCCGCGCTGGCCGATGTCTACTACGGCAACTTCAGCCTCTTCCAGTCGCTGCCCGACAGCTGGGCCATCGATCAGCTTTTCCCGATTCTGCCGATTCACCGCCTGAATGAAGAACCGACCCACGAGGCGATTCTGGCCGACATCACCTGCGACTGCGACGGCAAAATCGACCGCTTCATCGACCTGCACGATGTGCGGCGCACACTGCCGGTGCATGATCTGCGCGATGATGAAGACTACACCCTCGGCGTTTTTCTGGTCGGGGCCTACCAGGAGACGCTGGGGGATCTGCATAATCTGCTCGGCGATACCAATGTGGTCAGTGTGCAGATTGATGAGGACGGTCACATTCACTACAGCCGCGAGATCGAAGGCGACAGTGTTGCCGATGTGCTCAGTTATGTGGAGTATGAGCCGAAGGAGATGGTGCGACGGGTGCGGGCCATGGCGGAGCGGGCGGTCAAGTCCGGTCGGATTTCACCCAAAGAGCGTCGGGCCGTCATGGATGCCTATGAAAGCGGTCTGCGTGGATATACTTATTTTGAGAGGGAAAACTGATTTACAGAAGGATTAGTGATTGAGGAGAATTTGCGGTGTGATGTGCTGGTTGAAGACTGTTTAGAAAATTCTTCCGGTGCATAAAGCACAGTTATTAAGTGATATGAAATTGATGGATATTCCGGTTGGTTTATTGGGGAATGTTCATGAATTAAAGGTGGTGGATGGGTTGCACCGGTTCATTTTGACAGGTGTGAACCGGTAACTTCGTTTTCTTTGTTTCCTTCTGTGAAAAAACGATTTACAGAAGTTGTCTAAATTATCTAGTGGTATAAACAGGAGTATGTCATGGGCAAAGTTTTGATTATTGGAGCCGGCGGGGTGAGCAGTGTGGTCGTTCATAAATGCGCGCAGCATCCGGACGTTTTTGAAGAAATTGTTTTGGCCAGCCGCACGAAAAGCAAGTGCGACTCCATCGCCGCTCAGATTGACCGTCCGATAGAAACTGCTCAGGTCGATGCCGATAATGTTCCCGAGCTCGTTGAACTGATTAAAAAAGTCCAGCCCGACCTCGTTCTCAACGTCGCTTTGCCCTATCAGGATCTGCACATCATGGACGCCTGTCTTGAAACCGGCGTCAACTATCTCGATACCGCCAACTATGAACCGGAAGACACTGCGAAGTTCGAATATAAATGGCAGTGGGACTATCAGGACCGTTTCAAAGACGCAGGGATTATGGCGCTGCTCGGCTCCGGCTTCGATCCCGGCGTCACCTCTGTCTTCTGTACCTACATTCAGAAGCACCACCTCGATGAAGTTCACACCATCGATATCATCGATGTCAATGCCGGGGATCACGGCTATCCGTTTGCCACCAATTTCAATCCCGAAATCAATATCCGTGAAGTCACCGCCCGCGGCCGTTACTGGGAAAAAGGCGAATGGAAAGAAACCGACCCGCTCTCCGTCAAGCATGCCTTTGAAGTGCCGGAAAACATCGGTACGCCCAACATCTACCTGATGTATCACGAAGAGCTCGAATCGCTCGCCAAACACATCCCGCACCTGAAGCGCGCACGCTTCTGGATGAGCTTCGGCGACAGCTACCTCAAACACCTCGAAGTGCTCGGCAACGTCGGCATGACCCGCATCGACGAAGTTGAATTCAACGGACAGAAAATCATTCCGCTTCAGTTCCTTAAAGCCCTGCTGCCCGATCCGGCCACGCTCGGTCCCCGCACCGTTGGCAAAACATGGATCGGCTGCCAGGTCACCGGCCTCAAAGACGGTAAGGAGAAAACCGTCACCATCTACAACACCTGCGATCACCAGGAGTGCTACAAAGAAGTGCAGTCGCAGGCCATTTCCTACACCACCGGCGTGCCCGCCATGATCGGGGCCAACCTCATGATTTCCAAGGTTTGGAGCGGCGAGGGCGTCTTCAACATGGAACAGATGGACCCCGATCCCTTCATGGACCTGCTCAACACCTGCGGTCTGCCGTGGAAAGTCATCGACGGCCCCGTCATCGATCTCGGATAATGTACGATGTAATTATTATCGGCGGGGGCGCGGCGGGCATGTTTGCCGCCGCGGTACTCGCGGAAGAGGCTCCGGAGCTGAATGTGCTGGTGCTCGAAAAGGGCGCGAAGCCGCTGGCGAAGGTCCGTGTTTCGGGCGGCGGGCGCTGCAATTTGACGCATGTCTGCTCCGACATTCGCGAGTTCATCAAAAACTATCCGCGCGGCGGGCGCGAGCTGATCGGCCCGTTCAACCGTTTTGGGCCGGCGCAAACCGTCGACTGGTTTGAGTGGCACGGCGTGCCGCTGGTCACGCTCGACGACGGCTGCCTTTTTCCCGAATCCGACAGCTCTGAAAGTGTGATTGATGCGCTGCTCGAAAGCGGCGCGAAGATCCGGACGAATGCGCAAGTCGCCAAAATTTTTGGCTTTGAGGGTGGGTTCAATGTGAAGCTGACGGACGGCGAGCAGCTCAGTTGCCGTAAGCTGCTGGTGGCGACCGGCGGCGGCGCATTTGTCGAAGGGCTCGGCCACACCATCGAGCCGTGCGTGCCGTCGCTGTTTACATTCAATACGTCGGATAAAGAACTGACCGCACTGTCCGGAATCGTGGTGGAGCCGGTTCAGGTGAGCGCCGGAAAGCTGAAGGCGGACGGTGCACTGCTGATAACGCATCAGGGCGTCAGTGGCCCGGCGGTTTTGCGGCTTTCGTCATTTGGTGCGCGGACGCTGGCGGAAACCAATTACCGCTTTGAAATGAAGATCAATTGGCTCCCGGATCAGAACGCGGAACAGATTTTCCAAACCTTGGAAAAACAGAAGGCGGCGTCGCCGAAAAAGCAGATCGGAACCTGGTCGCCGGTCGGGCTGGTTTCCAGACTTTGGAAACTGCTGGTTGCCCGCGCGGGCATCGATGAGACGCGCGAGTGGGGCGGATGCTCCGCGAAGGCGCTGCGGCAGCTTGCCGCGCAGATCAGCGGGTTCACGCTTCCAATTACTGGAAAAAACCGGCACCGCGAGGAATTTGTCACCTGCGGCGGAATTCGCCTGAAGGAAGTGAATTTCCAGACGATGGAAAGCCGTCTGGTTCCCGGTCTCTATGTTGCGGGCGAGGTGCTCGATATCGATGCGCTGACCGGCGGCTTCAATCTGCAGGCGGCATGGACAACGGGATATCTCGCGGCGCAGGCGATGATGATTTAGGGCAGGCGGTATTCCTTCTTCATCCAGTCGATCGCTTTGTCGGCGAGGTTGGGTGGCAGGATGTCGGTATGTCCGTCGTATAGATCAATGTGATATTTGGGAATGTTGTCCGTGATGAACTGAGCCTGTTTTTTCACATTGTCCTGATCTTCCGCGCCCAGCAGAGCGTAGACCCGCATATCGCTGTTTTTGCGGATCAGGTCAATGGGCGGATCAATGCTGCGCAATCCGTCGAAATCCGGTTCCTGAAGGATTACGCCGGCGACGGGGCGCATGGTTGCGTAAAGCAGCGCGGGCACGGTGCCGGCCGTAAAGAGTTTGCGGCGGGAAATCCTGAATTTTTCCACGGCGTCATCGTAGGCGGCCAGAAAGTTTTCATTCATCTTCTGCCCAAGGCGATCGCCTTTCTGCTCGCTGAGGATCACGGCGGCCCATTTTTTACCCTGGACCCGCTTGCAAATACTGTCCCACTGCCTGGGATGTTCTACAAACAGGCAGGGATAATAGCGGCTGTCTGATTCGTAGTAGCCTTCCGGCAAGTAAACGTAGTACCCGCTTCGGCCGGAGTCGGGACGAATGGGCTCGGGCAGGTAGTTCCAGTCCTCGTTGCGATTGTAGGTGGCGACAACGGCAGAAATTTTGTTTTCCGGGTAGATCTGTTTCTGTTTTTTCAGTTCTGCTTTTTTTTCCTGTTTGAGCTGAGCCGCGCGTTCGGTGCGCTCCCGGGCCTTTTGAAGATAGCTGTCGGAGATGTCGCTGTTGGTCACGATTCCGTTGCGAAGCGTTACGGTTCCCTTGGGAAACAGGATCACTTCCATCTCTCCCTGGAGCATACTGCCCTTCGGTTCGCCGAGTTCCGCGATTACAGAGTCCCGGCTGTCTCCGGGTTGGACTGCCTGTGCCTGATAGAGAAACAGCAGTGCGAGTGTGGCCGGGCGAAAAATTTTCATGACTGAACTATAGCGCAAAACGACGGGTTTGATTGCAGATAATTCAAAAATTCCGGGTTTGGAATCGGCCGGTAAAAAAGCGGGGCGCTGCCGAATCATTTTTACTTGTTTTCGCCAACGGAAAGAATATAGAGCTCGGTGCATTTCTGTGCAGGAGACTGTATGGCCAAAGTTAAAGAAGATTTGATTGTGATGGACGGGACGGTAGTCGATGTGCTGCCGGCAACCATGTATCGGGTGGAACTGGAAAACGGCCACAAATTGCTGGCGCATGTTTCCGGAAAAATCCGCAAGAATTTCATTCGCATTTCGACGGGGGATCGTGTGACCGTGGAAATCTCCGCGTATGACCTGACCAAGGGCCGCATTACCTATCGCCACAGCTGAGTTCGGCTGTTTTGGCGTGCAATCCGCTGCATCCGACGGTAAAACCGCCGCATGAATTTACGGACGGTTTCCACTCCCTGTTTTATTGTTGATGAGGCGCTGGTACGGCGGAACTGCGAAATCCTCGCATCTGTTAAAGAACGGACCGGATGCAAGATCCTGCTGGCGCTCAAAGGTTTTGCCTGCTGGCCGCTTTTTCCAATGGTTGGAAAATACCTCGACGGCGTCTGCGCCAGCTCCCCGTGGGAGGCGCGCCTCGGCCGTGAGGAATTCGGCAGGGAAGTCCATGCTTTTGCTGCTGCTTATTCGGACGCCGATTTTGCGGAACTGCTGACCCTTTGCGATGAGATTGACTTCAACTCGTTCCATCAACTGAATCGATTCCGTGATGTGGCGGAACGCGACCTCCGGGCGCGTTTGAGCGCGCTCGGAGAGCCCGTTCCACCTGTTAAAATCGGACTGCGCATTAACCCCGAATGCTCCACGCAAGATCATGCCATTTATGATCCCTGCGCGCCGAAGTCCCGCCTTGGAATCCGGCGGGCGGATTTTGAAGGACAAAGCCTCGACGGTATTTCCGGACTGCATTTCCATACGCTGTGTGAACAGAACGCCGATGCACTCGAAAAAACGCTGGCCGCAGTCGAAGAAAAATTCGGCGAGTTTCTGCCGCAGATGGAGTGGGTCAATTTCGGCGGCGGACACCACATTACGCGCGACGACTATGATGTTGATCGGCTTTGCGAGCTCATTAATGCGTTTAAGGCGAAATACGGTGTGCAGGTGATTCTGGAGCCGGGCGAAGCGGTTGCGCTCAACGCGGGAGTGCTGGTTGCTTCCGTGCTCGATGTGGTTCACAACGAAATGGACATTGCCATTCTCGATGTTTCCTGCACCTGCCACATGCCGGATGTGATGGAGATGCCGTACCGACCGGTTATCACCGGGGCCGGGGAGTCCGGCGAAAAGGCGCATACTTACCGGTTGGCCGGTCTCAGCTGTTTGGCCGGCGATGTCATCGGCGACTGGTCTTTTGATGAACCGCTGAAGCCGGGCGATCGGTTGGAGTTTCTCGACATGGCCCACTACACCATGGTCAAAACCACGTTTTTCAACGGCATTCAGCATCCTTCCATCGCCATCCAGCGCGGCGACGAACTTGAGGTTGTTCGCAAGTTTAATTATCAGGATTACAAAAACCAATTAGCTTAATTGGCACAAAGCCTCAAAATTTCCCGAGGTTTGTCTTAGAACCCTGAAATCTTCGAGGAATAAATATCTCATAAAAAATTTCAGGAAAAGGTTTACATACATGCGTGTATGTATGTATAACGCGTACCCAGAACTTGGAGGAAGTAGGATGGCAAGACGAACCAAAGAGGAAGCGGACGCAACGCGCGAGAGCGTGTTGATGGCCGCATTGGATCTGTTTGCGGAAAAAGGGTATTCGCGAACGACACTCGCAGGCATTGCTAAACGAATCGGTATGACGCGCGGAGCGGTGTACTGGCATTTTGACAACAAAGAGGCACTGCTTGCTGCATTGATTGATCATGTGCACGAGCTGAAAGAGGACGTGGTCCATTCGCAGATTTCTAACATTCAGACAATTGACGATCTGCGAAAAGCCTGCATCCTGCACGCACAGATGGTCGAGAGCGACCCCGTAGTTCACAAGTTTGAGTTTTTTATGATGTATCAGATGGAATGGTCCGAAGAACTGCTGGAGCAGACCAAGCGCAATATGGATGAGCTCCGTGAAAATCCGCTGGACAGTTTTAAAAAACATTTCAACCAGCCTCAAATTGCTGCACGTTTAAATCCGGGAGTTGATACGAATCTTTTAGTGATGACTTTGGCATCCTTCTGGGTCGGTGCCTGTAAAATATGTCTGGGGTATCACTTCCCGGATTCAGAGGTGGTTCGTGAAGACGGTGAGACGACAGGAACAGGAGTCAGTTTTGTAAAAACCGTGGAGCGCGGTTTCGATTTAATTATGAATGGGGTTTTAAAGAAAGAGGCATGACGATGAATAAAAAAATGATTTTTGCGGGCGTGGGGGTTGTCTTGGTCGCCGGAGCCGGCGGCTGGTTTCTTCGCGGCATGGCCGGCGCCAAAGGCCCCGGCATGCCGGGGATGGGCGGCATGCAGATGCCGCCGCCGGCGGTCAATGCCATGGAGATCCGTCCCTCCTTCCTGCGCCCCGCCGAGGAGTTTATCGCCCGGGTCGAGCCCGTTCAGGATGTGATGATCCGCAGCGAAATTTCCGGAATGATTGAAACCGTTCATTTTTCCGAGGGGGCTCAGGTTCGCGAAGGCGACGTGCTCTTCACCATCGACAGGCGCAGCTATCAGGCCGCCGCCGATGCGGCGGAGGCCGATCTGCTGCTTGCCCGGCGGCTGTATGAGCGGCTGCAGAAGGCCGATGAGCGCAGCGTTTCCAAATCCGATCTCGAAACGGCTGAAAGCGATCTGCTGCGGGCGCAGGCCGCCTTCGATGCCGCACAGGTGGATCTGGAGCGCACGGAAATCAAGGCGCCTGTCAGCGGGCGCATCGGTTCGGCGCTGATCAAAAAAGGCAACTATGTTACGCCGGCGTCCGGGGACCTGGCGCGCATTGTGCAGATCGATCCGATCCGGGTGACCTTTTCGATGACCGACCGCGAGTATCTCGCGCTTCGGCAGCGGGAACTGGCCGGCGACGGCCGCGTGCGCGTCGCCCAGGTTCGGCTGGCGGACGGCTCCACCTTTGATGCCGTCGGCAGGAAGGATTTTGACGACAACGCCATCAACCCGGCGACCGGCACGATTGCCGTCCGCTACCTGTTCGAAAACAAAGACCAGCTGCTGCTCCCCGGCGGTTTCGTGACGGCGCTGATCCGCAACTCCGACGCCGCCGCGGGGATCCTGATTCCGCAGAAGGCGGTGCTGGTCGATCAGCAGGGAGCCTATGTGCTCACGGTGGATGAGGCCGGTTCTGTGGGAACGGCGCGGATTGCGCCGGGTCAGCAGGTCGGCACCGGCATCACCGTGCTGTCCGGACTGAAAGAAGGCGACCGGATTATTGTCGACGGCGTGCAGAAGGCACAGCCGGGGGCGACGGTCAGTGTGACTTTGCTGGAGGATAAATAATGATTTCCCGAGTGTTCATCGAGCGTCCGCGACTGGCGGGCGTCGTCTCTATTGTTTTAATGCTGGCGGGGGTTCTGTCCATCGCCTCGCTGCCGATCGCCCAGTACCCGCAGGTGACGCCGCCGCAGATCACGGTGCGCGCCAGCTATCCGGGCGCCGATGCCGAAGTGCTGGCCGCCACGGTGGCCGGCCCGATTGAGGATGCCGTCAACGGGGTCGATGACATGATTTACATGTCGTCGACCTCCGACAGTTCCGGTTCCTACATGCTGACGGTCAGTTTCGAGGTCGGCACCGATCCGGACATCGCGCAGGTCCAGGTGCAGAACCGCGTTGCGCAGGCCGAGCCGCTGCTGCCGAGCGAAGTGACTCAGCAGGGCGTGGTCGTGCAGACGCGCTCCTCCGACATGCTCGGTTTCCTGATGATCCGCTCGCCGGGCGGAAGCCGCAACCAGCGCTTTCTCAGCGACTATGCCACGAGGGTGATTCAGCCGGCGCTCGAGCGAATCCCCGGCGTCAGCAGCGCGCAGGTGTACGGTCCGAAGTACAGTATGCGCGTCTGGATGGATGCCGACCGCCTCTCCGCGCTCGGCCTGTCGGCCTCGGATGTCACCTCGGCCATTCAGCGGCAGAATATCCAGGCCTCGGTCGGTTCGGTCGGCAGCGTGCCGGGCGACGGTTCGGTGCAGGTCACCTATACACTCAAGGCCGAAGGCCGCCTGAACGACCCGGCCGACTTTGAAAACATTGTGGTGCGCACCGGCGAAAACGGCGCGGTGGTGTACCTCAAGGATGTCGCCCGCATCGAAAAAGGGGCCGACCGCTATCTCTATTCCGGTTTCTACAACGGCGAGTCCGCGGTTCCGATTGCGATCAGCCGCTCGACCGGTTCCAATGCGCTCGAGGCCATGAACTCACTGCGCCGGGAGATGGAGTCGCTCAAGCAGATGTTCCCGGACGACATGGAGTACGTGCTGCCCTACGATGCGACCGAAGTGGTGCGCGTCAGTATCCGCGAAATCGTCACGACGCTGCTGCTCACGGTCTTCCTCGTCGTCCTCGTCTGCTACACCTTCCTGCAGGACTGGCGCGCGACGCTGGTGCCGACGCTGACCATCCCGGTTTCGCTCTGTGCCACATTCGCGGTGCTGATGGCGTTCGGCTACAGCATCAACACCCTGACGCTCTTCGGGCTGGTGCTGGCGATCGGCGTGGTGGTGGACGACGCGATCGTGGTGGTGGAGCGGGTGCTGCATCTGATGGAGCACGAAAACCTCGACCACAAGGCGGCGACCATCAAGGCGATGGAGCAGGTCAGCGGCGCGATTGTCGCCACGACGCTCGTGCTGCTCGCCATCTTTGTGCCGATCGGTTTTGTCGGCGGGATCACCGGGAAAATCTACCAGCAGTTTGCCGTCGCCATTTCCGCCGCGGTGCTGTTTTCCACGGTGAACGCGCTGACGCTCAGCCCGGCGCTCTGCGCCACGATGCTTCAGATTGTCAAACCGAAGAAGCACGGCCCGCTTCGCTGGTTCAATACCGGCCTGGGACGGGTGCGCGGCCATTATGTCAACGCCACGACCCGCCTTGCGCGTCGCCGGATTGTCACCCTGTTCGTGCTGCTCGGCGTGCTGGCCGGAATCTGGCTGGTCGCCTCCCGCAGCCCGTCGGCCTTTCTGCCGGATGAGGACCAGGGGGTGATCTTCGGCGCGGTGCAGCTTCCGGAGGGGGCGAGCAGCGAGCGCACCCATGAACTGCTCCGTGAAGTCATCACGCCGCTGCGCGATGAGCCGGGAGTGATGTCGATTGTCGAAATCACCGGCTTCAGCCTGATCGGTGGTTCGGGTGAAAACCTGGCCTTCGTGGTGATCGACCTCGACAGCTGGGATAAACGCCTCTCCCCGGAGCTGCAGGTCGACGCCCTGCGCCAGAAGTTCCAGGCGCGGCTCTCCGCCGTGCCCGGCGCCCGGATCGACCTCTTCACGCCGCCGGCCATTGCCGGACTCGGTATGAACAGCGGTCTGGACATCCGCCTGCAGGCGATTGATAACAGCGATCCGCATCGGCTGAGCGCGGTGCTCAACAGCTTTCTGATGCAGCTCAACGCCGCGCCGGAAATCCGCTACGCCTTCAGCGCCTACTCCTCGGCAACGCCGCACCTCTTCCTGCAGGTGGACCGCGTGAAGGCTTCGCTGATGCAGGTGGAGATCAATGAGATCTTCTCCACCCTGCAGAACTATTTCGGCTCGCGCTACGTCAACGACGTCAACTTTGAGGGACAGGTCAACAAGGTGATCGTGCAGGCCGACTGGCAGTTCCGCGACCGGGTGGATGACATCCGCAAGCTCTACGTCAAGAGCCGCGCCGGCGCCATGGTTCCGCTCGGCAGTATTATGACGATTTCTCCGACGCTGGCTCCGCGGCTGGTCGACCGCTACAACAAATTCACGGCGGCGACCATCTCGGCGATCATCACGCCCGGCGTCAGCAGCGGCGACGCGATGACGGCGGTCTCGGCGATCGCCCGCGACCACCTGCCCGAAGGCTACAGCTTCGATTGGTCGAGCCTGAGCTATCAGGAGGCGAAGGCGGCCGGCGGCTCCACCATTCTCATCGCCATGGCGCTGGTCTTCGGCTTCCTCTTCCTGGTGGCCCAGTACGAGAGCTGGAGCATTCCGCTGCCGGTGATGTTCTCGACAGCGGTGGCCACCCTCGGCGCGCTGATCGGCCTGAAGATGATGGATCTGCCGCTCAGCATCTACGCGCAGCTCGGGCTGATCCTGCTGGTCGGCCTCGCCAGCAAAAACGCCATTCTGATTGTCGAGTTCTCCAAAACCCGGCGCGAGGAGGGGCTCTCCATCGTCGACGCTGCGGCCGACGGGGCCGGGCAGCGTTTCCGCGCCGTGCTGATGACCGCCTTCACCTTTGTGCTCGGCGTGCTGCCGATGGTGTTTGCCACCGGCGCCGGTGCCAAGGCCCGGCAGGCCATCGGATCGACGGTGTTCTGGGGGATGACCGCGGCGACGCTCTTCGGGATTATCCTCGTGCCCGCGCTCTACACGCTGTTCCAGACCCTTCGTGAGCGGGGACATGCATTCCGCCTGCGGCACACCCACAGCAAACTCCACCTGCTGGTGATTCTGCTGGTGCCGTTCTTCTTCGGCGGCTGTCTGACCGTCGGCCCGGATTATGAACAGCCCGAACTGCCGGCCGTTGGAAGCGCTGAATTCGAGACCCCTGCCGACTGGTGGACCACGCTCGGCGACCCGCTGCTTGCAGAGCTCGTCGATGAAGCGCTGCAGAACAACCACGACCTGCAGTCGGCGGTTGCCGCGGTGCGTGCCGCCCGGGCCCGGCTGAATATTGCCCGGGCCGCGTACGGCCCGCAGCTCGATGCCGGCGGCAGCTTTACCCGCAGTAAATCCGGGGATGATGTTTCCGTGGTGAGCAGCGGCGAGCGCGATGTCTACAGCGCCGGCTTCGATGCCGCGTGGGAAATCGACATCTTCGGCGGTACGCGTCGTTCATCCGAAGCTGCGCTCGCCGCGTTTGAGGCGCAGGATGCCGCCCGGGCCATGGTTGAAGTTTCGCTCGCCGCCGAAACCGCGCAGGCCTATGTGCAGCTGCGCGAAGCTCAGCAGCGCCTGCGGGTTGCTCAGGAAAACCTGAGCCTGCAGCAGGAAACCTTCGATCTGCTCCAGTCCAGATTTGACAGCGGGCTGATCAACGAGCTGGCCTACCAGCAGTCCAGGGCCAACCTGGAAAGCACCCGGGCCGCCGTCCCGCAGCTTGAGACGGTGCTGGAGCAGAGCTTTAATGCGCTGGCCGTGCTGACCGGCGCCATGCCCGGAACACTTCAGGAGCGCTTTGCCGAGGTCCGGGAAATCCCGGCCGCGACGCCGGCGGATGTAACCGGTATTCCGGCTGACCTGCTGCGCCGCCGTCCCGATGTGCGCGTGGCCGAGCGCGAGCTCGCCGCGCAGACCGCCCGCATCGGGGTCGCCAAGTCGGATTATTTTCCGAAGCTCCGACTGAACGGCTCCATTGGGGTCGAGGCGCTCAGCTTTGGCGGACTGTATGATGACGGCAATGAGTTCTACGGCTTCGGCCCCGGCGTGAGCTGGGCCATCTTCCGCAGCGGATCCATTCGCAACAACATCCAGGCGCAAACCGCGCTGCAGGAGCAGGCGCTGGCCGCTTACGAGCAGAGCGTGCTCTCCGCTGTGCAGGAGACGCGTGATGCGCTGGCCGCCTTCCGCAACGAGCAGGTCCGGCTCGACGCACTGACCGCTGCGGCAGACGCTGCGCGCTCTGCCGCCAGGCTCGCCGACGACCGCTACGCAAACGGTCTCGAACCGTTCGACACCGTGCTCGACGCCCAGCGCGTTCAGCTCCAGCTCGAAGACCGGCAGGTCCAGAGCCAGAGCGAAAGCACGCTCTCCGTCATCCGCCTCTACAAAGCCCTTGGCGGCGGATGGGGGCAAAGTTTGGCCGACCAATAGTTCAGTACGCGGGGAGGCCGACCGTCTGCACAGAGGATTCCAACCTTTGGAAAAAGATGTTCCAAAGGTTGGAATTTTTTATGGGTGCAGGCTCCGCCTACTGCCAATGGTTGGAAAATCGGTTGCGGGTGGGCGGCTGCTTGCTTTATGGTGATTGCGAATGCAAGGCGGAGGAAATTTCGGATGAAAATGATTTGGATTGGTTTAATGACATTGGGGCTGGCCTGTGCGGCGGGCGCTGCGGATAAGGAACCCGTAAAGGTGACCGGTGACCGGGTCAGTTTGCGTGCGGCTCCGGATCTGAATGCAGTTCTGTTAGACCGCGCGATGAGCGGTGACGAGCTGGTTCTGAAAGATAACACCAATCCGGATTGGGTCGGAGTCCTTCCGCCGGATTCTATTGATCTGTGGGTGCTTGGTGAATATGTGGAGAATGGAACGGTCGTGCCTGCCAAGCTGAATGTGCGGTCCGGTCCCAGTCTGAACCACAGCGTGGTCGGCGTGGTGAAAAACGGAACGCAGCTGACGGTTCGGGGGGATGTTTCCGGCTGGCTGCGCATTGCGCCTCCGGAAGAGGCGGTTGTTTGGATCAGTCGCAAGTTTGCAGACGTTGCGCCGCCACTGCTTCTGGAGCCGGAGGTGATTGTGGAAGTGGTGCCGGCTCCTGAGCCGGAAAAGGCAGAGGTTGCTGTTTCGGAGCCGAAAAAAACGCCGCGGGTGGTGATTGTTGAAAAAGTGGATCAACCCGAGGCCAACAGGATGATGGCGGCCGCGGCGGATGTGCCGGAGCTTCCGGAGGTACTGGTGCCGGATCCGGACAAAAAGCAGGGCGGTGAGGAAACGTTTAGCGGCATTCTCCAGTTTGCGGGAGGAATCCTTTATAAACTGACCGATCCGACTGCGGGAGACGCTACGGTCTGTTATGTTCGCGGCAATTCGAGCCAGATGGAAAAACTGAAAGGACGGCTGCTGATCATTACCGGCCCGGTTTATCGCGCCGTAGACCTCGATATGCCGTTTGTCCGCCCGGTTCAGATCAAACTGCTCAAGCAGGCGGAATAGTTTCCCGTGATTGCAAAAGCAGTTATTTGCATCTCAGCGTATGCACGGTGATTTCGGGCGGGCAGTTGAACCGCACGTTGACGGATGAGGTTCCTGCGCCGCGCGAGGTGTAGCCCTGCAGTCGATGATATTTCCATGCTCCTTTGCGCTGGTCTTTGCGGCAGCGGGAGTTGGCCAGAATCGGATGTCCGCCGGGAAGGCAGGTTTGTCCGCCGTGTGTGTGGCCGCACAGATAGAAATCAACCCCTGAAAAGGCGGCTTTGCGGATGATTTGCGGCGAGTGGGCCAGCAGAATGCAGAACGCGTCATTCGGCATTCCTTCGGTTGCTTTTTCGAGATCATCAGTTTCGTAATAATGTGGATCGTCAACGCCGAGCAGATAGAGTGACGCTTTCCCGCGTTCGAAAACAACCCGTTCGTTGAGCAGTATCCGGATTCCGGCGGATTCCAGCAGCGGCACCATCTCGATGCAGTCATGATTGCCGAGAACGGCATAAACAGGTGCGTTCAGGTTTTGTACAAGCTCGGCCATATGCTGCGACGGAATTCGATAGTCTTCAAAAGTTCCTTCGCGGAAGTCGCCGGTGAAGACGCAGATATCATAGTCCAGGTTCCCTGCTTTATCCTGAATGATGGACAGCAGTTTGGGGTTGTCGTCGATGTGGGCATCGCTGATATGCAGAATGCGAAACCCGTCGAATGCCTGCGGAAGTCCGCTGAAAAACACTTCATTTTGTTCCACTCTCAGGTTCATGGCGTTGCGATAGCCGATCCGGTAAATTCCGAGAACCTTCAGTGTGCGCCGCATGATCCGGTGCAGTATGCGGATGTTTCCGATGTGAAGCCGCGCGCGCCCCGCGCCGAACAGCCGCACCACATGGTGCGACTGAATTTTCAGGCGTCGGGCCAGAAGCTGTTTTCCCAGCCGCTTTTCAAGTTGTGTATAATCGACGTCTGCCACTGCTTATCCTTTTGCCAGCTTCGTATTCTCGGACTATATTGCCACATTACTTCAGATTCATAATCTTAATTTTATTCATAATCATGCCTGTTTTGCAGGGATTATGATCAGGCTTAAGAGCAAGAGCGGCATTGAATGGCATCGCAGAATAAAGACGACAACCGACTGGACGGGCAGGTGGAGCGCATCGTTTTCCGCAACGAGGAAAACGGCTACACCGTGCTGCGCGCCAAGGTGCGCGGGCACAAGGACCTCGTCACCGTGGTCGGAACGGCGTCGAGCATCAATCCCGGCGAGTGGCTGGCCGCCGACGGCGAGTGGATCACCGATCCCGGCTACGGACGCCAGTTCAAGGCCGAAACCATGCGTGCCTCCCAGCCCGATACCATTGAGGGAATCAAAAAATTTCTCGGTTCCGGCATCATCCGCAATATCGGCCCGAAGTATGCCGAAAAGCTGGTTGATGCCTTTGGGCGCGATGTATTCAACGTCATCGAAAAATCGTCCGGCAAGCTTCTGAAGGTGGAGGGAATCGGCCCCGGCCGGCGCGCGAGCATTAAAGCCGCATGGGAGGAACAGAAGGGCATTCGCGAGATCATGAGCTTTCTGTTCAGCCATGGGGTGAGTACCGCGCGCGCGTTTCGCATTCACAAAACCTACGGCGAGCACGCCATCGAGCGGATTCAGCGCGATCCGTACTGCCTCGCCCGCGACATTCGCGGCATCGGTTTTCTGGTGGCCGATGGTATTGCCCGCACGCTGGGTATCGCCAAGGATTCCGAGCTGCGCGCCCGCGCCGGGCTCGAATATGTGCTGCAGGAAATGACCACCGCCGGTCACTGCGCCGTGCCGCGCGGCGACCTGCAGAGCAAGGCGGTCGAGCTGCTCGAAATCCCGCCGGACCGCATCGGCGGCGCGCTTGATCACCTGCTCGAAAACAAGCGGGTTATTCACGACGAAGACCGCCGCGGCCGCAACCTGATCTATCCGCCCAAGCTGTATTTCGCCGAATGGAACTTCGCCAAAAAGCTGATCGAGCTGAACTACGGAAAGCATCCCTGCCCGAAAATCGATTTCGAAAAGGCACTTGAATGGGTGCAGAAGAAAGAAAAGATCGAGTTGTCAGAAAACCAATGCGAGGCGCTGCGGCTGGCGATTCAGGCCAAAGTAATGGTCATTACCGGTGGTCCCGGTGTCGGGAAAACCACGCTGGTGAATTCCGTCATTCAGGTGCTGCGCGCCAAGCGAATGAACGTGGTGCTTTGTGCGCCGACCGGGCGTGCGGCCAAACGTCTGAGCGAAACGACCGGGCTGTCTGCCAAAACCATTCATCGGCTGCTGAAGTTCAATCCCGGCACCGGCGGATTTATCCATAATCAGGAAAACCCGCTGGAAGGCGATGTCTTTATTATCGATGAGTCGAGCATGATCGATCAGGTGCTCGCACAGCAGCTGCTCGACGCCGTTCCGCAACGTGCGGCGGTTGTTTGGGTCGGTGATGCCGATCAGCTTCCGTCGGTCGGGCCGGGCCGCGTTCTTCGTGATGTGATTCGCTCCAAAGCGGTGCCGGTGATCGAGCTGACCGAAATTTTCCGGCAGGCCGCCGAGAGCCGGATCGTAACCGGCGCCCACCGAATCAACCAGGGGCAGCTTCCCGAGTTTCCAGAGGAGGGTGATAAAAACGCCGATCTCTATTTTGTCGAGCAGCCGGACGCGGATAAAGCCATTGGTGTGATCAAGCGGATGGTGAAAGATTCCATTCCCAAGCGGCTTGGGTTCGACCCGATCGAAGATGTCCAGATCCTTACGCCGATGCAGAAAGGCGAGCTGGGAGCCCGCAACCTGAACCAGGTGATGCAGGCACTGCTCAACCCTCGGGGAAACCAGATTGATCGTTTCGGCGTCATCTATCGCGAGGGCGACCGCGTGATGCAGACCGAAAACAACTACGACAAAGATGTCTACAATGGCGACCTCGGTCGCATTGCTGCGATTGACGAGGTGCAGGGAGAAGTCGTCGTGAAATTTGATGATCGCCGCGTGCTGTATGAGTTTCGTGAAGTCGATGAGCTGATGCATGCCTATGCCATCACCATTCACAAAAGTCAGGGCAGTGAGTATCCCTGCGTGATTATTCCGATGCATACACAGCACTTTGTGCTGCTCCAGCGCAGCCTGCTGTACACAGCCGTTACCCGCGCCAAAAAATTTGCGGTGCTCGTCGGCACAAAAAAAGCGATGGGGCTTGCTGTCTCACGCGCCGATTCCCGCGAGCGCGTCACCACTCTTACCGAACGGCTTCAGAGTCAGAGGTGAGCACAACGGTGGTCGCAGCCTTACGGGTTGCAGTTTTTGCAGCTGAAGTAACGACAGTTTGATCGATGAAAGATCATGCTGTTGATGTTTCCCCGGTAGACGGCTCCAACTGTTGCTGCGGTTGAGAGCAGCTCAGAGACGAACAAAGTCGTGAATATTGCTTTTTTCATATCGTATTTTCTTCAGACTCTTTATGGAAAGAAACGCAGCGAAGAGGGTGGAGAGGAAGAATATTTTCCAATGCCTGGAAGCTTCTTTGGTCTCTGTGGTTTTCTGTCGGGTGGAGTGTGGCCTCCGGGTATATGCGGAGGTTGCGGTCCGCTTTTGCGTACGGTTTTGCCAGGGATTGGAACACATTTAAAAACATGATCTGGATCAATGTCTTTGGATCTGAAGGTGGTATTCTGTGTGCATCGAATGGAGGAAATCATGAAACGCAAGATCATCGAAATTGATGAAGAAAAATGTAACGGCTGCGGCAACTGTGTCACCGGCTGCGCCGAGGGAGCCTTGCAGATTGTAGACGGGAAGGCGAAACTGGTGAACGAAGTGTTCTGTGATGGACTTGGAGCCTGCATTGGGACCTGTCCGACCGGCGCACTGAAGATCATTGAGCGCGATGCGCCGGAGTTTGACGAAGAAGCCGTTGAAGAACACCTTCAATCAAAAAAAACTCCGCCCGCCGGAGGCTGCCCCGGACTGCAGCTGCGCTTTAATGAAAAGCCTAAAGCCGAAAAACGCAGCGTGAGCAGTCCCGCTGTTTCCGGGCAGGTCATTCCGTCCGAACTCAACCAGTGGCCGACGCAGCTGCATTTGGTTCCGCCGAACGCTCCGTTTTTCAAAAACCGAGAACTGGTTGTGCTGTCCACCTGTTCGCCGTCTGCCTCGCCGGATGTAAACTGGCGTTTTATTCGCGGACGCGCGATCGCGATTGCCTGTCCAAAGCTTGACCGTACCGAAGGGTATGTTGAAAAGCTCACGGAAATATTGAAATCCAACGGTATTCCAAAGGTGATTGTTGTGCGCATGGAAGTTCCCTGCTGCGGCGGACTGACCGCCTTGGTGCAGCAGGCGGTTCGCCGGAGCGGACGAACCGATCTCGTGGTTGAAGAAGCGACCATTGGGTTGAACGGAGACTTAATTGATACAAAGGAGATTTGAGCCATGAATGATTTAAAAGGAAAAGCACTGAACCTGAAAACACTGGTGGACTATTCGGATGGAGCCGTTGTCAGTCGCACGCTGCTTAAAAAGGAAACCGGTAACATTACGCTGTTTTCATTTGATACAGGACAGGGGCTCAGTGAGCACACTTCGCCGTTTGATGCCGTGGTCGAAGTCGTTGAAGGTGAAGGAACTTTCATTATTAATGGGGATCCGCAAACCGTGAAGGCCGGTGAAATGATCATCATGCCCGCCAACATCCCGCATGATGTGCAGGCCGCAGCTGCTCCGTTCAAAATGCTCCTGATTATGATTCGTTCCGAGCAGTGACGCAGCTGCCGTTAAATAAGCGTCAGCCGGAGCTGAGAGGCTGACGAGGGGGATTGCAAAATCAACAGAAAGGTCGGCAGTCTTTTACACTTAAATTCACAGTTCAAGTTTACGGTTAAACTCCTCGACGCTGCTTCTTTACGTGTGTTCTTAGAAATCATGCGTACGATATCGTGTTCAGAAAAAGAGGGGGTATTATGAACAAGATTAAAGTGTGGTTGGGCGCAGTGGCAATTGTGGGAATATTCGGAAACGCACTGGCTGTGGATGAAGCAGGTGGGTTGGTGTTTGACTCTGTAATCTTCTCGGAAAATTTTGATGCATATCAGGCGGATCGGGTTCTTCCCCGCGGCAAGGTCTGGAAATCTGTTTCGTCAAAAGAGGAGAAGGACTGCGTGGTGTTGGTTCGGGCGGACGAAAACAATATATTCGGAGGTGCCGGCAATAAATATCTTCAGATCGATGATAACTCTACGGATATGGCTGCCCGTGTATTGGCAAAAAATGTTCCCGGGTTCAGTTCAAAGCTGTTTCGCATGAGTTTTGATTTTTATGAGCCGGATAACAGCAAAACCGGTGCGTTTGGTTTTCGGGCCGGTGTGGATTCCATTGCAAAAAGTGATGAGACTGTAGTGAATGGCGTTCAGCTTTCGGATGGGAAATCGCGGCCGGGAGCTGACTATTCCCTTGGTGAAAAACATCATATGGATCTTTATATCAATGAGACCGGCGAACGGATTTCTTATATGGCCCCAGATGGAAGTTCAATGCGCCTTAAGTCGGAGAACTGCGCTGTCTGGATTGACGGGATTTGTGTTGCAAAGGGCGCGGATATTCAGCGGTCTCTCAAAGAATCTGTTGCCGCGACCGGTTTCAAGCTGGAGACTTATTCCAGCTCAAAGCAGGAAGTCTGGGTTGATAATATTGAAATTGCTGTAGCTCAGTAATGGAGAATCTTATGACAGGTAAAGTGATTTTATGGGTCGGGTTGATAGCAGCATCGGCATTCGCTGCGCCAGTCAAATTCTCGCAGGTGGTTTTTCAGGACAGTTTTGATTCATATGAAACCGGTTCTGCGCTTCCGGATAAAGGCGGATGGACCCGTGTGGAGGCAAAGCCCGGACGGGAAACCTATGCGGAAATTCGCGAAGAAGCCGGAAGAAAAATTCTGCAGGTTCGGGACAACGGAAACGCCGCGTTGAGGGTTGTTGCCAAAAACATCCCCGGACTGGATTCGAAACTGGTGCGCTTCAGCGCCGATATCATGGAGCCGGACAACGGCCTTGACGGGTCGCTTGCCATCAAATTCGGTATCGGTGAAGCCTCGGCCAAGGAGGGGGCGGTAACCGTGGGCGGAATCCGTGTCGACGGGGAGAAACTGCGTCCCGCCGGCTCTGGAATCTACGTGTTCGGACAATGGTTTCATATCGATGCCTATTTTAATGAAACATCGGAAGGCATGGAATATATCGGGCCGGATGGCAGTACATCTTTTCTTGGATCCGGCCTGATGGATCTGTGGGTGAACGGCCAGCTGGCCGCAGGTAATACATTACAGGACCGTACGGTTGAGAGTCTCACAGCCATCAGAAGTTTCCGGATCGAGACTTTTTCGTCGTCTTCCCAGGAGGTCTGGTTCGACAATATCGAGATCGCGGTTCCGTCTGACCAGAAAGTGATCATCGAAGCGCCGGTCAAGCTGTCGATCTATGAGCCGCGGGTCTATGCGCCGGTTAATCTTTCGTCTTCGCAGATCGTTGCCGAGCAGCAGCGTATCAAGCAGCGGTATACACAGTTCCTGATCGGAACAGACCAAACTTTTATCGGAAAATTCGGAGCCGAGGTCGCGGCGGGTTTCTTTGACCGGATTGAGGGGCCGATTGCCAAAGCCATGGCCTTTGATTACTCCAAAGACGCAGGGGAAACCTTTCATATTTTTGAAAACGATCCGGGATATAAAGAGGAGTTTGGCGTCTACTCCCAGATCCTTCAGCAGTTTGTGCTCGCGCTGGCCTACGGGTATACCGTCAACATTCCGGACAGCCCGTATTACAAAAACCCGGACGTACTCGCCGCCTACCTGAAATGTCTGGATTATCTTTACGGACGCGGCGTGCGCGATGGAATGACCTTTCACTACAATGTACATCGCATGCATATGGACGGTGCGCCGCAGCCGGAAAACGGTGCGGGCAACATCGTTAAAATGGAGCTGCGCATGGGTGCTTACTGCCAGTCCGTGCTGCTGATGGAGCCGTACTTCAAGGATACGCCTGCCTTCAGGAAGGCTCATGCGTTGGTTCGCCACCTCGAAATGCTGGGCAAAACCTCCGGTCATGTCCGCTACTACGATCCCTATGTCGCGCCGCCTGCTTTCAAATATCTTGCGCAGTCCGATGCCATGCAGAACTACGGCGATACGACGCTTGTTTCTGCGCTGCTTGAAACCGACCCGCAACGCATTGCCGATATGCTGCTTGAAACAAAACGTATCTATTCGGACTCGCTCAGTGTCGTTCCCGGCTGGGCCGACACCATCAAGCCCGACTTTACCGGTTTTCATCATCGCGGCATCTATGGCAATGCCTACACCGGCGGCTTTATTCCGCAGGCAGCCTTCGGCGTGTACCTTCTTTCCGGTACCCCCTATGAAGTGCGCCCAGAGTCTGTTGAAAACGTTAAAAAGCTCATCAAGACCTACCGGACCTATTGCCAGAAATATTCCATGCCGTTTGGCATTCGCGGCCGTATGCCCGAAAATACCCACAATATCAACACGCAGGTCTTTCCCGGCATTCTCATCTATGCTTCTTCGCTCGGGCTCGATGACGATGAAATGAAAGCGGTCTTCGGGCGCCTGTGGGATCTCGACCAGGTCACCCTCGAGTTCCTCTTTAACGGCGGGCGCGGAAAGATTTTCCGGGGCATGTACTGTCTCGACATGCTTCGCCAGCTCGATGCACTGGCTCCTTCTGCCGAGCCCGACCCCAACGGCTTCTGGTTCAAACCTTACGGTGGACTCGCCATTCACCGGCGCGCCGACTGGATGGCTGCAGTCAAAGGCTACAGCAAATACATTTGGGACTATGAAAACGGAAAAAGACTCGAAAACATATACGGACAGTATTTCAGCCACGGTTCTTTTACGCTGTTTACCGAAGGCGACCCCGTCAGCGATATCGCCAGCGGTTACGACCTCCGCAGAGGCTGGGACTGGTACCGTATGCCCGGCACCACCGCAGTCCATTTTCCCATTGAGCCGCGCGGTACTCTCGAGCATCGACAGTTCAGCCCCGAGACTTTTCTGGGCGGGGTCTCTGTCGACGGGCAGAACGGTTTGTTCAGCATGATCCTCAACCAGGAAAAATTCGGTGACGGAACAGAAATCGACCTGAAAGCCAAAAAGAGCATCTTCTTTGTGGATGACACCATCCTTCTGCTCGGCTCCGGTATTTCCGGCGGCGACGGAAAGCACGCCGTGGAAACCACGCTGTTTCAGTCCGTGCTTCCCGACGGCTCTGCTTACGCTGTTCCCGACGGGGTGTTGACCGATCCGGCAGGCAATACGTATCTTGTTAAATCCGGCAAACTGAAGAGTCGGGTCGGAAGACAGGATTCCTATCTCGACAACGGCAAAACCAAAACCTCCGGCAACGTTGCCGTCGCATGGATCGACCACGGCCTCGCGCCGAAAAACGCCTCCTACGAAGCCGCCATCGGTGTGCGCGGCGCAGAGCTCGCGCCGTACGAAGTGCTTTGTGCCGACGACCGGATGCATCACGTCCGCTTCCCGCAGCAGGGCATCGATGCCTACGCGATTTTCCAACCCCTGGAAAAAATGCTTCCAAACATTGGAACGGTTGATGAGCCCTGCCTGATCATGACCCGGGAAACTTCCGACGGCATCGAACTTTCGCTCGCCAATCCCGATATCGGACTGCTTCCAAAAGATGCTCCGATGCCCACCTTCAACTGGTTCAGCGAAGACGACAACCAGTATCTTCCCGCTCAGCCGCGGCCTGTCGAACTCACGCTCAACGGCAAATGGCATCTGACGGGATCTCCGGAGAAAGTGAAAATGGTTTCTCAGAAAAAAGGAAAAACCGTTCTTCGCTTCGACTGTCTCAACGGCATGGATATCCACGTAAAACTTGTCAAAGGCGAGTGACTTTTTGAGCCGGCGAAATCCTGCGGCGGTAGATTTCGGTTTTTCTTTTTTTCAATTGTTTGGAAAAAAAGAAAAGCCCCTGTAGGCTGAACCGCAACAGGAGGTCGGTATGAAAATGTGGTTTATTGTTCTGGGGATTTTTGCGGCAGCAGTTGGCATCCGAGCCGATATCGTTGCGGACTCAACCATTAAAGAGGTGACGGTGTTCCGGGACCGTGCCGCGGTAACCCGCATAGCGACCGTTTCGCTCCAGGCCGGATCCAACCGGGTTCGTTTTGAGAATCTGCCGGATCGCACCGCTCCCCACAGTCTTCAGGCGGTAGGGCGCGGCAAGGCTGTGCTGGCCGATGTCCAGTTCAAGGCTGAAAGTTTTGAATCCATTCCGGATGAAGCCCGCAGGGCGCTCTATGCCCGGCGCGATGAGTTGCAGATCCGCATGACCGGGCTGGAGGACACGCTGGCCCGGCTCAAAAAGCAGAAAGATTTTCTCGATCAGATCAGCCAGAAAGTCACCTTCACCGCCGCGCGCGAAGGCGAGCTCGAACTCGACCCGGCCAAGTGGGATCAGATGCTTACGCTCTACGCCGACCGCAGCGCGCAGTACGATTCCGAACTTCGGAAAACTGAAGCCGACAAAACAGCGCTCCGCAAAGAACTCGATAAAGTCGAGGCCGATATCCGCGAAGCAGGCTACAACGCCAACCGCAAAAAAATCCTGGCAGAGCTCGAGCTGCTGGCCGATCAGCCCGGCGACGTGACCGTTGAACTGACCTATATGGTTTCCGGTCCGACCTGGGCCCCCGGCTATGATGTGCGGGTCGATACGAAAGCCCAGAAAATGGCCGTTTCCTATTACGGCAATATTCGTCAGTCCACCGGCGAAGACTGGAACAACGTGCAGCTCAGTCTTTCGACAGCCAACCCCGGCCTCGGCGGGCAGCACCCGGAACTCAAACCGTGGCGGATCGATGAACAGCGGCCGCGCACGTACGGTTCATCTGCTCGTCTCAGTAAATCACGCGCTCCTATGAAACAAATGTTTGAAGGATCGATGGATAATGTGATGGCATTGGCTGAGAAAGCTGAGTTTGAGCCGCCCCCCACGATGGAGGTCCGGAAGGCGGAGGTGGAATCCGGAGCCGGAGCTGTTGTTTTTGTGATCCGTGGTGACAGCTCTATTGCCGCCGACAACGTATCGCATCGTGTTTCTGTTTCTCAGGATGCCTTTGGTGTAGCCCTGCGCTATTCCACCGTGCCGAAGCTTTCGCCGGTGGCATATCTCAAAGCCAAAGCGGTAAATCATCTGAATTATCCACTGCTGCCCGGCCGGGCGAACGTGTTCCTGAATGACAGCTTCATTACGGAATCCAGTATAGAACTGATTGCTCCGCAGGAAGAATTCTGGACCTTCCTCGGCGCGGATGAAGGCGTGAAAGTGGAGCACAAACTGGTCAAACGCTATCGCAGCACCGAAGGCCTCACCGGACGCACAACGCGCTACCAGTTTGTCTACGAAATTGAACTGCACAATACGCATTCTGTCGCCGAAGACGTTGTCGTATGGGATCAGATTCCGATGTCCGGTTCGGAAAATATCGAAGTGAAGCTGGTTGAGCCCAGAATTGCGAAAGACAGCGAGCGGATTAAAATCAACGAAGACAACTTTATCGAATGGCATTACGTTCTGAAGCCCAACCAGAAAGTCACCATTCCGTTTGAGTTCTACGTGGATGCCCCCGCCGGCACCGACATCGATGGTCTCGGCAACCTGAACTTCAGCAGGCAGTAGGTAATGAGTGCAGAACAGCCTTCCTGAAGGAAGGCTGTGTGGCAATGATGCCCCATCGTGTTTTGGAAAAAACTGTAGCCGTTCGCCTGTGGCGAACGAGTCGCCCACAGGGCGACTGCTGCAAAATAATGATTATTTCACCGGCGTTGCTTTTTTAATTGTTCCGGAGCGAGCATTTCTTCGACCTGCTGCCGGGTCAGCAGCTCCGGTTTCTGGCTCTTGAGATATGCATAGCGCCCGAGCAGTCCGGTCCAGACGATGATCAGAAACAGCAGAAGCCAGAACTTCTCTTCGCCAGTCAGCGAAAAACGCCCTCGCGCCCAGATGATCAATTCGTCCAGCGCTGGCGGCAGTTTTTTCATGCAACAGAGATTAATTGTTTTGCCAAGGTCTGGAAAGGTTAAGGTAAAAATTTCCAAACATTGGAATCTGTAGGCGCGGGCGGTGATCGCGCCCAACGTGCTCTGCTGTAATATGAACAGAGATTAACAGCAGCAGGACCCTGTTTTTCTAAGTCATCAAATTACATTGCTTTGGTCGGCAATGCAGCAACCTTTTTGTGGCCTTTCTGGCGAGCCTCTTTTTCAAATCCAGTGTCTCTGACTTTACAAACCTGACGGTCTGGGATCAGGAGAAAACCCCGCTGAAATAGACGAAAACAACACGGACTGCACGAAGGTGGCGGCGAAGCCAAACGGGAAATACCAGATCCATGAAACCTCGGTGCGCTGGAGCCAGAAGGTGAATATGATGCCGATCACAGCGGCGGGCAGCCACGCTTTAAACGAGCCTCGCTTGGTCAGCAGTCCGAACAGGAACAGAGCGAGCACCGGTGCGCTGAACAGCCCCATAAACGTCGCGAAGGTTTTAATGATGCCTTCGGCCTTTGCCACGAAAAACAGCATGACCGAAAGCCCGGTCGCCAACCCGCCGAGCACCGCGGTGACGATTCGCGCACGATGGACGGGCCGCTTACCTTCGCCGATAAAGTCGTGCACCACCACGGTCGCCATCGAGTTGATGCCGGAGTCCATGCTCGACATGGCCGCCGCAAAAATGGCGGCGATCAGCAGTCCGGAAATTCCGGAGGGAAGGGCGCTGATGATGAAGTGCGGAAAAATTTTATCACCGCTGATGGTTTCCGGGAGCAGCCCCGGATTGAGCTCGTAGTAGGCAAACAGTCCGAGACCAATAAAGAGCAGCAGACTGATGATGCAGAAGTCGACGCCGGCATTGAAGGCGATGGCTCGCGCCATGCCGCCCTTGGTTTTGGTGGAAAGCAGCCGCTGTACGGTTACCTGGTCGGTTCCGTAGTCCTGCATCATTTGGAAGAAGAAGGAAATCGCCACGCCGGTGAGCGTCATGCGCCACAGGCTGAGCGAGCCGTCGAGCTGCAGGTGGTCGTGCGAATGCGCGAACGAAAGGATGCCGCTCATGCCGTCGGGATGTTTCACGCACAGTACGCCGGCGACAAAGATCGCGCCGCCGATGAGCATCACGAACTGTACGACGTCGGTCCAGAGCACGGCGGCCAGTCCGCCCGCAACGGTGTAGAGCGTGGCCAGCAGGCCCATCAGCAGAATGCTGGCGAGCAGCGGCAGGCCGGTGGCGATCGAGAGCGCCATCGCCGGCGCGTAGATGACGGTGGCCATCCATCCGAGTCGCGCCAGCAGGAAGAGCGCGGCGGCGGTTTTGCGCGCGACCGGACCGAAGCGGATGCCGATGTATTCATACGACGTCGTGATATTCAGCTTTCGGTAGACCGGGTAGAACAGAAAAATCAGGATCGGCGCGAGCAGCGGGCTGACGATGGCCACGGCCAGCAGTGTGACGTTGCTGCGATAGGCGAGGCCGGGCAGGCCCATGTAGGTTACCGCGCTGGTCAGCGAGGCATACATGCTCATCGCGACCGCGAGCCACGGCATATTGCGGCCCGCCAGAAAGAAGTCATTGGCAGTTTTCTGCCGCCCTGCGAAGCGCAGTCCGATCCAGACCATCACGGTCAGGTATGCGAGAAGAACGGCGAGGTTGATTGCATTCATGCCGTCCACTCCGCATCCGCCAGATATTCGTCCAGGATTTCATGATAGGTCGTGAGGCGGTGGCATTTTTTGACCTTCTTCAGGAATTTCCGGGCATTGGAAAGATTCTGGCCCGGATAGCGCCAGAATTCTTTCATTTTTCCAAGCATTGGAAGATCGCCGTCGATCACGGTGCGATAGTTTTCAAACACCTCGTCGTGAAACGCCTTCAGCCGGCCAATCGGGTTTCCGATGTCCGGATTCCCGTTTTTGATCTGCTCGCACAGAAACGGATTCGCCAGCAGTCCGCGGCCGAGCATAAACCTATGCACCCCTATGCAATAGGGTTCCAATGCTTGGAAAAAGGCGAGGGTGAAAATATCGCCGTTGTAGCAGACGGGATGCTGGATGAGTTCATAGGCTTCGGCGAAGGCGTCGAGGTCGACGCTTCCGTCATACATTTGCTCCGCTGTGCGCGGGTGGATGATCACTTCGCTGAGCGGATGGCGGTTGAGCACTGGAATCAGGTTGAGCAGATCTGATTTGTCCGAAATTCCGAGTCGCACTTTGACGGAAATGTTGCACGGGCTTTCGGCGCAGATGGTTTCGAGCAGGGCGTCGATTTTTTCGGGGTGCGGCAGCAGGCCGGAGCCGCGGCCTTTGTTGCGGACGGGTTTATGCGGGCAGCCGAGGTTCCAGTTGATTTCTTCGTAACCGAGGTCGTGCAGGGCTTTGGCCATGTTTACAAACTCGGCGGCGTCTTTGCCGAGCAGCTGCGGAATCAGCGGCAGACCGGAATTATTCTCCGGCAGAACATCCTTCAAAAGCTTCGGGTTGATCTTTTCTGCGGGTACAGTGGTGATGAACGGCGCCATTTCGGCGTCCAGGCCCTGGAAATGGCGTACGAAAGCCTTGCGGTAGTGCATCGTGGTGACTCCCCGCATCGGTGCTAGAATTAAAAACGGACTGTGCATGTCCGATACATGCCATAAATCGATGGTCGGTTCCAACTCCCGCCTGCGGTTTTAGCGTGGTCCAAAGGATTGTTTTTTTTAAGATATGTATGTTTAAATACGCACGAAATGAAAGCAATTGCTCCAGGCAAACTGATTCTCAGCGGCGAACATTCGGTTGTGTATGATCGGCCCGCCGTGGCGATGGCGATCGACCGCAGTGTGGTTGCCACCATTGAGGATGCCGATGATGATCAGGTATCGTTCGATCTGCCGGATATTCAGGAACACGATTCGTTCACGATGCTGGCCCTGCAGGATTTCAAACGGCGGGCACAGACCAACTACCGTTTGTTTCTTGATGGAAAGCTTGGAATTCGGGATGTGCTCTACAAGCCGGTCGACCTGTTTAAGTTTGGATTCATTACGTTGCTGGACGGGTTGCACCGTTCTCTCGACAGCGGCATTGTGATTCAGCTCAAATCCAACCTGCCGGTCGGCAGCGGTCTGGGCTCGTCTGCCGCCGCCGTGCTCAGCGAGCTGCGTGCGGTCGGACATTATCTGCGTGTCGATTTTAAACCGGAGTGGGCCTACGAGTTCAGCCTCGAATCCGAAAAGCTTCAGCACGGGCATCCCAGCGGCGTCGATTCCTACATTTCTCTCTACGGCGGGTGCGCTGCGTTTGAGCAGGGTAAAGCCCGTTCTGTTCCGCTCCCTCGCATGAAGATGTATCTGGTTGAAACCGGCAGTCCGGAAACGACTACCGGCGAATGCGTTGTAAATGTGAAGCAGCGTTTCGAAAACGATAAAATCTGGAGCGATTTTGAATCCGTTACCCGCGAGGTCGAAAGCGCAGTGCGCGAAAACAACGATGCGCTGATGCGTTCGCTTCTGCGTGAAAATCATCGCCTGCTTTGCCGCATCGGCGTGGTGCCGCAGAAAGTGCAGCAGTTTGTGGCCGATGTAGAAGCCGCCGGCGGCGCGGCAAAAATCTGTGGGGCAGGATCAACCAAAGGCGAACGCGGCGGCGTTGTGCTTGTGCTGGCCGACTTTATGCCGAGCGCGCTGGCCGAGAAATACGGCTATACCGTTTCGCCTGTTCGCGGCGATCCGCTGGGCACACGGATTGTCTGATTCAATCTGTGTAGCCGTTCGCCTGTGGCGAACGAATCGCCCGCAGGGCGACTGCTACAGAAACGGATATGTATGAACCAATTGTTAATCAAAACATCAGCACCTGGATCGTTAATGTTGCTTGGCGAACATGCTGTGCTGCACGGTCGGCGCGCGCTGGTGTGCGCGATTGATCGGCGCATGACCGTTTCGCTCTCGCCGCTCGCCAAGCCCGTTTTGAAAATTGATTCCGCGCTGGGGCAGTACGAATCGCCGCTCGCCGATTTGGCAGACCATCCCGATTTCCGTTTTGTGCTCGATGCGGTAAAGCAGTATCCGCTGGAGCGGGGGATTGAGTTGAAAATCGAATCCGAGTTTTCAAGCGACATCGGATTCGGATCATCCGCTGCAGTCACAGTGGCGACGCACGCTGCGCTGATCGGAAACATTCAAAACAAAATCGATCTGTTTAAGCGGGCGCTGGCGACGGTTCATCGGGTGCAGGGGCGAGGATCAGGATCGGACGTCGCGGCCAGCGTTTTTGGAGGCGTGGTTGCCTACCGCGCAGACCCGCAGGAAATTCATCCGGTCTGCGAGGAGTTTCCGCTGACTGCGGTTTATTCCGGCTCCAAAATGAAGACGGTCGACGTGATCCGTTATCTCGAAGAAAAACGAGCTCACAATGCGGATTACTTTGAGAGGATTTTTGACCGCATGGATGCCAGCGTCGGCGAGGTGATGGAAGATTTTTCGCGACTGGGCGACATGCTGGTTCTCAATCAGAAGCTGATGGCTGAGATGGGGCTCTGTAACGCCGCGCTGGCGGACATTATTCAGCGGTTCGGCGAGCAGAAGGTTCCGGCCAAGATATCCGGATCCGGCCTCGGCGACTGTGCCATCGGCCTGGGCGACTTCCCGGAGTCCGGGACGTATAAAAAATACGCCCTGCGTGTGGTCACACAGGGCGTACAGCTGGATTAGGGAGTTTTTTCTTAGTCCTTGGCCAGCATTTCATTCATCGCCTTTGCGGCTTTGCGGCCTTCACCCATTGCGAGGATGACCGTTGCTGCGCCGAGGACGATGTCGCCGCCGGCAAAGACGCGGCTGAGCGAGGTTTTTCCGTTTTCATCCGCGACAATGTTGCCCCACTTGTTGGTATCGAGGCCGGGCGTGGTTTGGCGAATGAGCGGGTTGGAGTCGTTTCCGATGGCGACAATCACTGTGTCGAGATCGATTTCGAACTCGCTGCCCTCAATGGCGATCGGACGGCGACGGCCCGAATCGTCGGGTTCGCCCAGTTCGTAACGCAGGCATTCGACGCCGCTCACCCAGCCCTTTTCATCGCTCAGAATCCGTTTGGGATTTTCGAGGAAGTGGAAGATAACGCCTTCTTCCTTGGCGTGGGCAATCTCTTCCACACGCGCCGGCATTTCTGCTTCGGTGCGGCGATAGATCAGGTGGACCTCTTTGGCGCCGAGGCGTACAGCGGTGCGTGCGGCATCCATGGCGACGTTGCCGCCGCCGAGCACGGCGACTTTTTCCGATTCAAAGATGGGGGTTTGTGCCCGTTCTTTGTCGTAGGCGCGCATCAGGTTCGAGCGGGTCAGGTATTCGTTGGCGGAGTAGACGCCGACAAGGTTTTCGCCCTCGATGTTCATGAAGCGCGGCAGGCCGGCGCCGGTTCCGATGAAGAGCGCGTCGAACCCGTCCTGCTCGAGCAGGTCGGTAATCTTACGCGTGCGGCCGATCACAAAGTTGGTACGCAGCTCGCAGCCCATGGCCAGCAGGGTATCGATCTCTTTCTGCACGATGGCTTTGGGCAGGCGGAATTCCGGAATGCCGTATACCATTACGCCGCCCGGTTTGTGAAACGCTTCGAAAAGAACTACGTCGTGGCCTTCGCGGCGGACGTCGGCGGCGACGGTCAGTCCGGCGGGGCCGGTGCCGATGATGCCGACTTTTTTGCCGGTTGCCGGTTTTACGGTCGGCTTTTCAACCAGTCCCTGCTCCCGTTCCCAGTCTGCGACAAAGCGTTCGAGACGTCCGATGCTGACCGCCTGGTCGACCGATTTGAGTGCTTTGCCGACCGTGCAGGGCGCCTGGCACTGCGCCTCCTGCGGGCAGACGCGGCCGCAGACTGCGGGCAGCAGGCTGCTTTCTTTGATGACATCGACGGCTTTCTTGTTGTCGCCTTCGGCGATCGCTTTGATAAAACCGGGAATATTGATGCTGACCGGGCAGCCTTTTACGCAGGGTGCGGTTTTGCACTGCAGGCAGCGCTCGGCTTCGATGCGTGCCTGAGCGGGCGTATAGCCGATGGCGACTTCTTCCATATTGGAGCGCCGCACCATCGGATCCTGCGAAGGCATTTCCTGCATCGGAATGGCCATTCGGTCTTTCGGGGTCAGCGGTTCCGTGCGGGCGTTGAGATCGTTCAGTACGTTTTCGGCATCAGCGGCCAGTTTTTCGGCGGGAATATAAGTCATGATGTTGCTCCGGATTATGGGTTGTCAGGCATGCAGCGGCACTTGTGGGCCTCTTCCTGCTTTTTATAGGAGCCCAGCCGGTTGATCATGTTGTCGAAATCAACCAGATGGCCGTCGAACTCCGGGCCGTCGACGCAGACAAATTTGGTTTCGCCGCCGACCGTCACGCGGCAGCCGCCGCACATGCCGGTGCCGTCTACCATGATGGTGTTGAGCGAAACCTGTGTGGGCACTTCGTAGGGGCGCGTGGTTTCGACACAGAATTTCATCATGATCGGCGGGCCGACCGCCACCACCAGATTCGGGCGAGGATCCTGTTCGCACAGTTCCTTGAGCGGTTCGGTGACGAGGCACTTGCGGCCGTAGGAGCCGTCGTCGGTGCAGACGATCAGTTCGTCGGCCATGGCGCGCATTTCCTCTTCGAGAATCATCAGTTCTTTGTTCCGCGCACCCATGATAATGGTGACGTGGTTGCCGGCCGCTTTCAGGGCCTGGACGATGGGGTGCAGCGGAGCGACTCCGATTCCGCCGCCGACGCAAACAACGCGTCCGAAGTTTTCAATATGAGTCGGTGTGCCGAGCGGCCCGACCAGTGCGGCGATGTCGTCGCCGGCATTCAGCTGCGCCAGCTTTTTGGTTGTGTCGCCGACCGCCTGGAAAATAATGGTGATGGTGCCGGCGTCTGCGTCCGCATCGGCAATGGTCAGCGGGATCCGTTCGCCGTAATCCTCGCATAGCTGAAGGATGATAAACTGACCGGCCCGGCGTTCGCGGGCAATCAGCGGAGCATCAATCTGCATCTGAAAGACGGTTTCCGATAGCTGTTTCTTTTCAAGTATTCGATTCATTGGTCTACACTCCGGGTTAACAAAAAACCTCTCCGCCAAGGCGGAGAAGCTGAGTCAACCATCCGGCGGGCTGCTAAGCAACCCGCCGTTATTTGTTTTTTTAAACAATGCCCTGGTCGAGCATCGCGTCGGCCACTTTTGTGAATCCGGCGATGTTCGCACCCATGACATAGTTTCCGGGCTGGCCGTATTCTTCGGCAGCGGCGCGGGCCGCTTCGTGAATGCTGACCATGATGCCGTTCAGTTTGCTGTCGACTTCTTCGCGGCTCCATTTCAGGCGCATGGAGTTCTGGCTCATTTCCAGTCCGGAAGTGGCCACGCCGCCGGCGTTGGCTGCTTTGCCGGGGCCGTAGAGGATCTTGCTCTTAACGAAGAGCTCAGCCGCTTCCGGGGTGCTCGGCATGTTGGCGCCTTCGCTGACCAGGAAGCAGCCGTTGTCCAGCAGGACTTTCGCTTCGTCGCCATTGATTTCGTTCTGTGTGGCGCACGGGAATGCGCAGTCGCATTTGATGCCCCACGGGCGCTGGCCTTCGAGGTATTCGGCGCCGAATTTCGCAGCGTATTCGCTGATGCGTCCGCGGCGAATGTTCTTGAGTTCCATCACCCAGGCAAGTTTTTCGGCGTCGATGCCGTCTTTGTCGTAGATCGTTCCGCTGGAGTCGGAAAGCGTCACCACTTTGCCGCCGAGCTGCGTGATCTTTTCAACCGCGTACTGCGCGACGTTACCGGAACCGGAAACGGTGCAGACTTTGCCTTCGAACGTGTCGTTGCGGGTTTTGAGCATTTCTTCCGCAAAGTAAACCGCGCCGTAGCCGGTCGCTTCCGGACGGATCAGCGAACCGCCCCAGCCCTGGCCCTTGCCGGTAAGAATCCCGGTGAACTCGTTGCGGATGCGTTTGTACTGGCCGAACATAAAGCCGATTTCACGGGCGCCGACTCCAATATCACCGGCAGGGACATCGGTGTCCTGGCCGATGTGGCGCTGCAGTTCGGTCATGAAGGACTGGCAGAAGCGCATCACTTCGGCATCCGACTTGCCTTTCGGGTCGAAATCGGAACCGCCCTTGCCGCCGCCCATCGGAAGCGTGGTGAGTGAATTCTTAAAGATCTGTTCGAAGCCGAGGAACTTCAGGATGCTCTGGTTGACCGTCGGGTGGAAGCGCAGTCCGCCTTTGTACGGGCCAAGGGCGCTGTTGAACTCAAAGCGCAGGCCGCGGTTGACCTGGCAGTGGCCTGCGTCGTCCATCCACGGAACCCGGAAGATAATCTGGCGCTCCGGCTCCACGATGCGCTCCAGGATTCCAGCCGCTTCGTACTGCGGATTCTTTTCCAGTACCGGTCCCAGCGAGTCCAGCACCTCGCGGACAGCCTGCAGGAACTCAGTCTCCCCGGCGTTTCGCTGAGAGACCATTTCCCAGACGCGTTCTACATAATTCATAATCACTCCTTCTCGTTAACAGTTATCCGGAATTGCGGCAATTCATTGCCGCTGTTCTGACACTCTTCTGCCGTCATGCGGGGAAAAGCTATAGCCTAAAAAGCACCTCGGGGCAAAACGATTTGTCAAAAAGCTTGCAGCTGAAGCGATTATCGGCAATTTTGCCGTTATTTGGAGAGGGCCCCCTTATGGACAAACGCGCAAAGAAACGATTGGCAATCCTGGACATTTTGCATCGCAGCACCGATTCGCTCAGCAGTACCCGCATCACCGAGCTGTTGAACGCACAAGGGGTGGATATTAGCGAGCGCACGGTGCGGCTTTATCTGCAGGAGCTCGATCAGGAGGGTTTCACCGAAAACCGCGGGCGCCGCGGGCGCGTCATCACCGACAAGGGTAAAAATGAGGCCGCCGCCTCGCGCGTCCTCGAACGGATCGGCCTGCTCTCCGGCAAAATTGACGCCATGGCCTACCGCATGGACTTCGATCCCGCCCTCCGCCGCGGCTCCGTCGTTGTCAATGTGTCGGTCGTTCCGCTTCCGGTAATTACGGCAAAACGGCTTGAGCTGATTAAGAAGGTATTTAGTAAAGGATATTCGATGGGCACCCTGTTGACGCTGTTCAAGCCGGGCGATCCCGGGGCCGGCATCACCATTCCCGAGGGGCACATCGGGATCGGGACGGTTTGTTCGATCACACTCAACGGCGTGCTGCTCCGCCGCGGCATCCCCACCTTCTCGCGCTTCGGGGGACTGCTCGAACTGCACAACGGCAAACCGACCCGCTTCGTCGATATCATCCATTATGACGGAACCAGCATCGACCCGCTCGTCGTCTTTATTCGCAGCGGCATGGCCGACTACGTCGGCGCCGTCACCGACGGTAACGGCCTCATCGGGGCCAGCTTCCGCGAGTTTCCGGCCGACAGCATCGAGGCGGTTCACAGCATTTCCGAACAGCTCGAAACCATCGGGCTCGGCAGCCTGCTCTGCTTCGGCAACCCCGGCCAAAGCCTCTTCGGCGTACCGGTCGGCCCGCAGCGCGCGGGAGCAATCATCATCGGCGGGCTCAACCCGATGTCGATTTTTGAAGAGACCGGTGCGCGCATTCAATCGAGTGCACTTTCGAGCCTGATCGACTTCAACCGCCTCTTCCATTACACCGAGTTCGAACAGCGTCTCGCCGCATTTTAACTGCGGTCGGCGGAAAAACGCTAACGAACGTTTCCCAAGACTGGAAAAATAAGTTATACCGCTTCCAAGGTTTGGAGGCCCGGCGGCGACCCGCGTCAACGGGGCGGAAACCGGAAAGGAACGCGGTATGAATTCGACCGATGCAACTCTGACCACCGGACTTCCGGAGCTCGACAAGGTTCTGAAAGGCATTCTGATCGGCGACAACATCGTCTGGCAGATCGACTCTGCCGACGAATATCATGAGCTCGTCACTCCCTTCTGCCGGGCGGCGCTTACAAACGGCAGTCGGCTGATCTATTTTCGTTACGCCCGCCATCAGGCTCTGGTTACGGAGAACGAAGGCGCTGAAGTGCACGAACTGGACCCCGAGCAGGGCTTCGAGCATTTCATCGAGCAGATTTGCGCAGTGATCGAAGAGGCCGGGCCGGGAACGTTTTACGTGTTCGACTGCCTGTCGCGCCTGGCGGTCGACTGGTACTCCGACGAAATGCTGGGCAACTTTTTCATGCTGACCTGCCCCCATCTCTTCGACATGGAAACGGTCGCTTACTTCGCGCTCTACCGCAACTACCACACCTCGCGCGCCGTCGTCCCGATCCAGAACACGACCCAGCTGTTTGTCGATGTCTACCGCCACAGGGGCGATCTCTATGTGCGGCCCATCAAGGTGCTGCACCGCTATTCGCCCACCATGAACATGCTGCACGTGCGGCGCGGCGAATCCTTCAGCCTCGTCACCTCCAGCGCGGTCACCTCGGAGATCATGACTTCTGCCAAATGGTCTGGCCTGAACTCCGACAGCAGCCTCGGCTTCTGGGAATCCTCCTTTCTGCAGGCGCAGGAGCTGATGGCATCGGGCGACTACCGCCCCGACCTGCCCGAGCGGGGTAAGAATCTCTACGAAAAACTCGTGCGCATGGTGGTCTCGCGCGACGCGGGCATGCAGAAGCTGATCGCCCGTTACCTCACTCTGCAGGATATTCTAGATATCCGCAAACGGATGATCGGCACCGGTCTGATCGGCGGAAAAACCGTTGGGATGCTGCTCGCGTGCGCTATTGTGAAAGGGAGTGATACGCGTTTCGTTGAGCTCATGGAGGCGCAGGATTCTTTCTTTATCGGTTCGGATGCGTTCTTTTCTTTTTTGGTAAGCAACGGCATCTGGTGGGTGCGGCAGAATCAGCGCGATCCGGATAAATTTCTCGAGGGTGCCGATGAGGCGCGACGGCGCATCATCACCGGCACGTTTTCCGCCCACATCATGAAGCAGTTTGAGGAAATGCTCGACTACTTTGGCCAGTCTCCTTTCATCGTGCGTTCCAGTTCGCTTCTCGAAGACAACTTCGGCAACTCCTTTGCCGGAAAATACGAAAGTGTTTTCTGTGTCAATCAGGGGCCGCGCGAGCGGCGCATGCAGGACTTCCTCGCCGCTGTTAAGCGGATTTATGCCAGCTCGATGAGTGAGCAGGCGCTGCGCTACCGCGCGCGGCGCGGTATGCTCGAGCGCGATGAGCAAATGGCCCTGCTGGTGATGCGCGTCTCGGGCACGATGCATGGGCGCAGGTTTTATCCCGAAATCGCCGGCGTTGGGTTCTCGTTCAATCCGTACGCCTGGCACGAAAGCATCGACCCGCAGGCCGGCGTCATCAGGCTGGTGTTCGGGCTGGGTACCCGCGCCGTCGATCAGGCCGACGACGATCACACCCGGATTGTCGCGCTCAACGCGCCCGACAAGCGGCCGGAAGCCAACTTCGACGAAGTGGCTCAGTACACCCAGCGGCGCGTCGACTACCTCGACCTCGAGGCCAATCAGCTCGTCTCCGGTTATTTTGAAGATGTCACCGGAGAGGCCAGCGGCTTGCCGCTGGATGTCTATACCAGCATCGATCGCAGTTTGCCGCGCGATGCGCCGCCGAGGCGAATTCTCACCTTTGAGCAGCTGTTATCTAAAACGTCTTTCGTGAATGATTTGCGGGAGATACTCGATACCATAGAGACTGCCTATGATTACCCGGTCGATATCGAGTTTACGGCCAACTTTATGGAAAACGGAGAATATCGAATCAATCTGCTGCAGTGCCGCCCGCTGCAGGCGAAGGGTTCGGAAGCCATTAATCTGCCCGAGATCAATGTGCCTGTCGAAGACCGGATTGTCGAAGCGCGCGGCGCGGTCGTCGGGCAGAGCCGGTTGGGGCAGATCGGGCGCTTTATCTATATTGTTCCCGAGCGCTATGCGCAGCTTCCGGTTAATACCCGCTATGAAATTGCCCGGCTGATTGGCGACATCAATCGCGCCGAAAAAGAGAACGTGCCCGAAAACGTCATGATCATCGGGCCCGGCCGCTGGGGAACCAGCAGCCCTTCGCTCGGCATTCCTGTTTCTTTCTGCGATATCAACACCGTCACGATTCTTTGCGAGATCGTCGCTATGCACGATACCCTCGTGCCGGACGTTTCGCTCGGAACCCATTTTCTCAATGAACTCGTCGAGCTGGACATGCTTTATCTCGCGCTGTTCCCCGACAAGGGGCAAAACTATCTCAACACCGCGTTCTTTGAAGAGGCACCCAACCGCTTACTGGATCTTGTCCCCTCCGCTGGAAAATGGGCGGATACCGTGCGGGTGATCGATGCGGCCGATGTCGCCGGGCGCGGCGCGATCCGTATCGTGGCCGATGCCCTCGGGCAGACAGTGAGCTGCCACTTCGTGCCGGTCGATTCATGAGCAGAATCGTTGTGATGTAAAAGGGTCGTAAGCCATAGAAAAGGCCTTGGGCGAAAACCCAAGGCCTGCGGTTTTAAAGGCGAAGCCTGTTCCTGTTATCCTTTTACCCATGCTTTGATGTGCTCGGGCAGCGGGGTGACCGCGGTGACAGTAACTTCAGCGCTGATGCCGCTGGAGGTCGGTACCTGTGTTTTTTCTCCGGCTTTGGCTCCGTTGAGCGCTTTGGCCATTCCGGCCTGACAGGAGATGATGTGCATCTGTTCATTCTGGTCCCACTCACCAAGGATGTAGTAGGTTTCGCGACTGCCGTCAGCGTATTCAAGTTCCACGCCGGTGGCGATGCCGGCGACGTCGTACGGGAAGCCGGCGAAATCGGTCGGCTTAACGGTATCGAGCGCATTCTGCAGCTCTTCGGCCTGCAGACCGAGCAGCCGCTGTTTTTCTTTGGCGTATTTGAACTCGGCGTTTTCGCGGAGGTCGCCGTAGCTGCGGGCCAGTTCAATTTCCTTGGAATTTTCCGGGATCTGTTTGCGGATGATATCCTCGAACTGATCCTTGCGGGCCTGATAGCTGCGGGAGGAGGTGATGCGCGGATTTTTCTCCTGTTTCGGTGCGGCGGTCTTCTTGAGAACCACTTCGTGCAGGTCGGGAGAAATTTTAATGATTTTGGCCTGCAGGCTCTGGCGGTCGAGCTTGCTCCATGCGGGCGACTCGCTGATGCGGCGCATGAAGTCGCGCTTCTGCGAGTCGGTCATGGCAGCCAGAATGGTTTTGAGCGAAGAGACGTTTTCGATCTGTTCGCGCAGCTGGTTCTGGGCGCGCAGGGCGGCGCCACCATGCTCCTGCTCAATCAGCTCAATGGTCTGGAAAGAGAGGTCGGCTTTGTCGTCCATGCCCCATGCTGCCGCTTTTTCTTCGTTGCGCAGGACCCACAGGAGCATGGCCGGGCTGCACTGCCGGCGACGAACGGTGTCGAGAATCTGTTCGCTGAGTTCTTCTTCGGCACCGTTGCGGATGAGTGCTTCGATGGTTTCGTTGAGTGCGGTGGTTCCGAATTCCGGCAGGCGTCGTAGCAGGAAGCTGCGGGCGGTTCCGGAGCCGTCGAACAGGCGGTTGATGAATGCCTGCATGAAGCGGGCCGGAAGTTCTTCGAGCAGGGCGGGCAGGTCGTCGAGTTCAGCCAGTTTGGTCAGCTCGGCGGCACAGTCGATATCGGTGGGCTCTACGCCGAGCTGTTCGGCGTAGACCAGTGCGCACGCAATCCAGCCGGGCTGATTGAGCGCGCCGCCTTTGATGGCGAAGGCGAGGCGGTCGGCGATGGCGTCGGCCATGTAAGGTTCAACCTCTTTTATGTTCTGCGCCAGGATCTCTTCGAATTTTTTGAAGAGAGCGGGAACGTCGCGCTCGGTCCTGAGTTTGGCAAACCATTCTTCGTCGTAGGCTTTGGCTTTGGTGCGGACGCGAATCGGCACAGAACGTTTTGTCGGGATTTCGATGAGCGGATCGTCTTTGAGATCTTTACGTGCGGCGGACCAGAATTTTTTCCAGCCGGATTCGTCGAACAGGTCGGGGACGAAGTGGTCTTCGAGCTGATTGACAGAGAGCGAGCCGTAGCTGCGCAGCGTGATGCGGATGATTTCGCCCGGCTCCTTTTTGAGCATCTCGGCGAATTTTTCCGGATCATTGTGGCGGATGGCCAGCAGGTGGTCGTCGTCGAGCACTTCAAGAGCTTCGGCGGCGTAGGAGAAGGCGAGTTCGTGGTCGCCTTTCTTTTCAAATTCAATTTCCACTTTCTGGTAGAACGCGTCGATGCGGTCGATGATGCCGAAGCCCCAGGTTTTGTTGTAGCAAAGCATGCCGCGCTTCATGGCGCGCAGGTGGCGCAGGCGCAAAAAAGCCTCTTCAATGGAAGAGGCTTTTTCGAAGGCAGGCTCGATAAACTTCTGCTCTTTACGGCTTGTGCTGAGGATATGCAGAAGTTCTTTCTGGGCAATAGCCGGGGATGATTCCTGTTTAAGAGCCATCCACTTGTAGACCGCAACGGCCCCGTCGAGCTGTTTTTTGTCGATCAGGTTGTCTTTGAGCAGTTCCGCCCACTCAAACGCGCGTACATCCTTGCCGTCGGCGGCGAGTGCATCAAATTCTTCGATCAGTTCGTCAACCGGAACGGTTTCCGCTTCGAGATGAGCAAGCAGTTGTTCTTCTGTTAGAGCCATGACTTTTCCTCCGTAAAAATGACCCGACACCATACGGCCTTCCGGGGATTCCGGCAAATCCAAAGGCGCGGAGATTTTTTCCGGGATTGGCCACCGAAACGGCGTTTTTTTCCGAAGTTTGGAAAACTGCAAGTCCTGCGGGGTCTGATTGACACGGAAAGCCTGCAAACGTATAGTCTGCGGCTCTTATGAAAAACGAAATTGCAATCGAAACGCTCCGTCACTCGACGGCCCACGTGATGGCCGCCGCCGTCTGCCGGATTTATGACAACGTCCAGCTTGATATCGGCCCTTCGGTCGAGAACGGCTTTTACTACGATTTTGACCTGCCTGAGCGCATTACTCCGGAGGACTTCGAGAAGATCGAACACGAGATGAAAAAAATCGTGAAAGAGGATCTTCCGTTCGAGCGCATCGAAGTGAGCCGTGCTGAAGCCGAAGCCATGCTCGTCGGGCAGAAGTACAAACTCGAACGTCTGGCCGACATTCCGGAAAATGAAGTGGTTACCTTTTATAAATGCGGCGATTTCTTTGATCTCTGCCGGGGTCCGCATCTCGAGAGCACCGGACAGATTCGGGCCTTCAAGGTTCTGAACGTGGCCGGCTCCTACTATCGCGGCAAGGAAACCAATCCGATGCTGCAGCGCCTCAACGGCACGGCCTTTACCAACGAGAAGCAGCTGAAGCTCTACCTGAAACAGCTCGAAGAAGCCAAAAAACGCGACCATCGCAAACTCGGAACGGAGCTGGATCTGTTCAGCATTCATAACGAAGTCGGCCCCGGCCTGGTGCACTGGCATCCGAAAGGTGCGCGCATTCGCTCGCTGATCGAGGAATACTGGCGTCAGGAGCACTTCCGCAACGGCTACGAAATCCTTTACACTCCGCACGTCGGAAAAGCCAATCTGTGGGAAACCTCCGGGCATCTCGATTTCTACGCCGAGGGCATGTACGCGCCGATGGAGATCGACAAGTCGGACTACTATGTGAAACCGATGAACTGCCCGTTCCACATCAACATCTATAAAGCGGGCCTGCGTTCCTACCGCGACCTGCCGTTGCGCTGGGCCGAGCTCGGCACGGTATACCGCTACGAAAAAGCGGGCGTTCTCCACGGCCTGCTGCGTGTGCGCGGTTTCACCCAGGACGATGCACATATTTTCTGTACGCCGGAACAGATCGAAAGTGAAGTGGCGGAGGTGATCCGCTTCTCGAACAACATCTGGAAAACATTCGGATTTGAAGAGATTACTGCCTACCTCTCCACCCGCCCCGAGAAAGCGGTTGGCGAAGAAGCCCGCTGGGCGCAGGCGACCGAGTCGCTCAAAGCAGCGCTTGAAGCCGAAGGCATTCCGTACGAAACGGACGAAGGCGGCGGCGCATTCTACGGTCCGAAGATCGACCTCAAGATCAAGGATGCCATCGGCCGCGAGTGGCAGATGAGCACCATTCAGTTCGACTTCAACCTGCCTGAGCGCTTCGACCTGACCTATGTCGGCGAAGATGGCGAAAAGCACCGTCCTTATATGGTGCATCGCGCGCTCTTCGGCAGTATCGAACGTTTCTTCGGTATTCTCGTCGAGCACTACAGCGGGGCCTTCCCCGTCTGGCTCGCTCCGGAACAGGTGCGCGTTCTTCCGCTCAGCGCGGATCAGATCGATGCCGCCGGTGAACTGGCGGCCGAGCTGCGTAAAGAAGACATTCGTGTGACCGTCGAAACCAAAGACGGCAAAATCGGCGCCAAGATTCGCACAGCGCAGATGGACAAAGTTCCATACATGCTGGTGCTCGGGGCCAAAGAAATCGAAAGCGGCGAGCTGGCTGTGCGTGACCGTACCGGAGCGCAGGAGACGATGAGCCGTGCTGATTTTATTGAAAAAATAAAAAATGCTGTGCAAAGTAAGGCATAAATAGAAACCAGAGACCCAGGGGGAAATTATCGCAAGTCCGAATTATAAAGGTAGGGGCCGACCGCGTCGTGAGTTTGGTCCGCGTATGAACAATATGATCCGCGTGCCGGAAGTCCGCTGCATCGACGAAAACGGAGAGCAGCTCGGCATTATCCCGACACGCAAAGCGTTAACCCTCGCTCATGAGGCAGGCCTTGATCTGGTCGAAATCACCGCCAGTGCGAAGCCGCCCGTTTGCCGCATTATGGACCACGGCAAATTCAAATATGAGCAGGACAAAAAGAAAAAAGAGCAGAAGAAGAAACAGTCTGTTGTTAAGCTCAAAGAGGTCAAGTTTCACGTCAATGTTGGGGAGCATGATTACGAAACCAAACTGCGCCATGCCTTCGAGTTTCTGGAACACGGCGATCGCGTCAAATTTTCACTCATGTTTCGCGGGCGTGAAAACGCTCACCGTGAACTCGGGTTTGAGCTGATGAAGCGAGTTACTGCCGATATTGCCGAAGTGGCAACCGTTGAGCAGGCTCCGCGCCTGCAGGGGCGCAACATCTTCATGATGGTCGTTCCGAAGAAGACGAAAAAATAATTCGGAAGCTTCGATTGCTGCCTGTTTAATCCGTACGCATGGGGTGCCATGCTGTACGGATTTACTTTTTCCAAACATTGGAAAACGAACCCGGCGGCTTTTAGACTTTTTTGACGAACTCAGACTTCAGGCCCATTGCGCCGATACCGGGAATTTTGCAGTCGATATCATGATCGCCGTCGACAAGACGAATGCCTTTGACCTTGGTGCCGACCTTGACGACCTGCGATGACCCTTTGATTTTCAGGTCTTTGATCACCGAAACCGTATCGCCATCCTGAAGCACATTTCCGTTGGCATCTTTGATCACGTTTTCATCCGAGAGGGCTTCAGATTCTTCATTTGGGTTCCACTCGTGTCCGCAGTCCGGGCAGACCAGCAGTGCACCGTCTTCGTAGGCATATTCGGAATCGCATGTCGGGCAGTTGGGAATGTCGCTCATAGTCGTGTCCTTTTCAAAAGCCGGGGAGTTAAACACAAACCCAATCGTTGTTCCAGACCTGCGGAGATTTTTTTGACCGGGTCTGTCGGGAGCAACGCTCTGGGCATAAAGCTTCTCAACAGATGCATTGAACGAATCCCTCCGCCTCGGGGGATCCTTCTCCATGTGAACGGGAACCGGATGGGTTCGGGTTTCCGCTCGTTCTTTAAGTCTTCGCAACCGTGCGCGGGAGTTCCTCTTTGAAAAGCTCTTTTCTTCCGTTGGTTTTACCTTCTCGGCAGTTCGCCGTTACCCTTGGTCGGCAGGCAGGATTCTTCCATCAGATATTCATCGACGCAGCGCGCGGTTTCGCGGCCTTCGGAAATCGCCCAGACGATGAGCGACTGCCCGCGCCGGCAGTCGCCGGCGGCAAAGATCTTTTCAACAGAGGTCTGATAGTTTCCGGTGGTTTTGATGTTCCCACGTTCGTCGAGTTCGATGCCGAGTGCTTGGATGGCGTTGTCCGGTTCCGGGCCGGTGAAGCCCATGGCCAGCAGAACGAGGTCGGCGTCCCATATTTTTTCGGATCCGGGGACTTCGTCCATGGTGGCGTTGCCGGTTTTTCGCTCGCGGTTGAATTCAACGTTGACGGTTTTGACGCCCGTGACGTGACCGTCTTTTCCGATAAATTCTTTGGTGAGAATGCAGTAGTTGCGCGGATCGTGTTCGGCTTCGCGGTGGGAAGAGCTGGTGCGCAGTTTCATCGGCCAGTAGGGCCAGGGCTGGTGAGCCGGGCGGTCTTTCGGAGGCTGCGGGAACAGCTCGAAGTTAACAACGCTTTTTGCGCCGTGCCGGATCGATGTCCCGACGCAGTCGGAGCCTGTATCGCCCCCGCCAATAACAATTACGTTCTTTCCTTCGGCGCAGATCTGCGGTTTCTCGAAGTCGCCTGCACAGGTTTTATTCTGCAGCGGCAGGAAGTCCATCGCGAAGTGAATGCCTTCCTGGTCACGGCCGAGAATCGGCATGTCGCGGCCCTTGGTTGAGCCGATGGCCAACACGATGGCGTCAAAGCTTTTCAGCTCGTCGTCGGACAGGTCGGTGCCGACGGAAGCGTTTGTTTTGAAGGTGATGCCTTCGGCTTCGAGCACCTCCAGGCGGCGGTCGATGACCCATTTTTCGAGTTTGAAGTCCGGGATGCCGTAGCGGAGCAGTCCGCCGATGCGGTCCGCGCGTTCAAAAACAGTCACCGTGTGGCCTGCGCGGTTGAGCTGCTGTGCGGCAGCCAGTCCGGACGGACCGGAGCCAATCACGGCGACAGTCTTGCCGGTGCGTTCCTCGGGCGGTTCGGGTTTTACCCAGCCTTCTTTGAAAGCATGTTCAATAATATGCTTTTCAATATTCTCGATGGTAACTGCCGGTTCATTAATGCCAAGCACGCAGGCCTCTTCGCATGGAGCCGGGCAGAGGCGTCCGGTGAATTCCGGGAAGTTGTTGGTCGCGGAAAGAACTTCCCACGCCTGCTTCCAGTGACCGTTGTAGGTGAGGTCATTGAATTCCGGAATGATGTTCCCCAGCGGACAGCCGATGTGGCAGAACGGGATCCCGCAGTTCATGCAGCGGGCTGCCTGATCCTGCAGTTTGTCTTCACCGAACGGCTGATAGACTTCCTTGTAATCGTGGATGCGCTCCGAGACCGGACGTTCCATCGGTGTCTTGCGTTCAAATTCTTTAAATCCAGTTGGTTTTCCCATGGTTCGTCTCCTTCGGAGACGGAGAAGGCTTTAGACCTTAGGCTTTGGGCCTTAGGGCTGTTCTCCGCCCCCTTTCCTTAATGCGTTAATTAAACCGTTTAGTACACGTGCGGTTTCTGCCGCTGATTCTTCCAGGTTGTTATCTGACAAATATCCAAGACGTTTCGCCAGCGATGACTGGTAGCCCAGTTCTTTTGCTGATCCGTATGCATCATCCAGAAACCGGAGATAATCTTTTTCCGTATTTCGAGCACATCCTTCTACGATATTTGATGGAACGGAAACTGCGGCACGCCGCATCTGAGATGTTAGTCCGTAAATTTCCTCTCTTGGAAAAGTGGACGTTTCCAGGTAGGTCTGCAGAGCCAGCGCATCCGCCAGTTCAAATGCTTTCAGGTTCCGATGATCTCTCATTTCCTCTGCCTAAAGTCTAAGGTCTATAGCCTAAAGCCTTTCCTCTACTCTCCCGTGCGTTGTTCATCGGCGAGCATGGCCAGTGCTTTTTTGTAATCGACGGGGATGACCTTGATGAATTTCTTCAGGGTGTTGTTCCAGTCGGTAAGCAGTCGCTCCGCCTTCGGGCTGCCGGTCAGGGCGAGATGCTTTTCGACGCGATCGCGGAGGAACGCAAGATCCTCTTTTTCCAGCGGGTCAAAATTGACCATTTCCGGGTTGCATCGGTTTTGGATGAAGTCTCCCGCTTCGTCGAGAACGTAGGCAATTCCGCCGGACATTCCCGCCGCGAAGTTGCGGCCGGTCGGGCCGAGGATGACCGCGCGGCCGCCGGTCATGTACTCACAGCCGTGGTCACCGATTCCTTCGACCACGGTGATGGCTCCGGAGTTGCGGACGCAAAAACGCTCCCCGGCCAGCCCGTTGATGAATGCTTCTCCTTTGATGGCTCCGTAGAAAGCGACATTGCCGATCAGAATATTTTCTTCCGCTTTGAAGCTGGATGCTTCCGGTGGACGGATGATCAGGCGTGCGCCGGAAAGCCCCTTGCCGAAGTAGTCGTTGGCGTCGCCTTTCACATTAAAGGTGATTCCGTGAGCGCTGAATCCGCCAAAGCTCTGGCCGCTGTTGCCGGTACAGTTGATCGTGATGGTGTCTTCCGGCAGTCCTTCGGCGCCGTATTTTTTGGAGATCTCATGCGAGAGCATTGCGCCGACGGTGCGGTAGATGTTCTTGAGTTCCACATTGATGACGACTTTCTCGCCTTTTTCGAGCGCAGGAGTAGATTGTCTGATCAGTTCGTGGTCGAGCGCCTGGTCGATTCCATGATCCTGCTTTTCGGTACAGCGGATTCCGATGGAGGCATCCACTTCCGGTTTGTAGAGGATCTTTGAATAGTCGAGGCCCTGGGCTTTCCAGTGGGCAACCGCTTTCTGAACGTTCAGGCGTTCGGAATGACCGACCATTTCATCAATGGTGCGGAAGCCGAGTTCGGCCATGATACTGCGCAGATCTTCGGCGATGAAACGGAAGAAGTTGACGACGTATTCCGGTTTGCCCGCGAATTTTTTACGCAGTTCCGGGTCCTGAGTGGCAACCCCGACAGAGCAGGTGTTCATGTGGCACAGGCGAAGCATAATGCAGCCCATGGTGATGAGCGGCGCGGTGGAAAATCCGTACTCCTCGGCACCGAGGAGGGCGGCGACGGCGACGTCGCGGCCGGTGAGTAGTTTTCCATCGCATTCGACGCGGATCCGGCTGCGCAGGTTGTTGAGAACCAGCGTCTGCTGGGTTTCGGCGAGGCCGAGCTCCCACGGAAGTCCTGCGTGTTTGATGGATGCCTGCGGCGAAGCGCCCGTTCCTCCGTCGTATCCGGAAATCAGGACGACGTCCGCTTTTCCTTTTGATACGCCGGCAGCAACCGTTCCTACACCGACCTCAGACACAAGTTTCACGTTGATGCGGGCCGACGGGTTTGCGCTCTTCAAGTCATAGATGAGCTGGGAGAGATCTTCGATCGAATAGATATCATGGTGTGGCGGCGGCGAGATGAGCGTCACATACGGTGTGGAGTGGCGTGTTTTGGCGATCCACGGTTTCACTTTGTGGCCGGGCAGCTGTCCGCCTTCTCCCGGCTTGGCGCCCTGTGCCATTTTAATCTGAAGTTCGTCGGCGTTGGTCAGGTAGTGGCTGGTGACACCGAAGCGTCCGGACGCCACCTGCTTGATTGCGGAGCGGCGCAGGTCGCCGTTTTCATCCGGCGTAAAACGTTCGGCATCCTCTCCTCCCTCGCCGCTGTTGGATTTTCCGCCGATACGGTTCATTCCGATCGCGAGCGTCTCGTGTGTTTCCTGCGAAATAGACCCGTAGGACATCGCGCCGGTTTTGAAACGTTTGACAATTTCCGTCCACGGTTCGACCTCACTCAGCGGAACGGGCTCGGCGGATTTATCAAACTCGAACAGTCCGCGCAGTGTGGCAAGGTTTTTGCTGTTGTCATTGATGAGCTCGGCGTATTCGTAATAGCGGTCAACGCTGTCGGTCCATGTGGCTTCCTGCAGTTTGGCGACGGCCAGCGGGCTGAGGATGTGCTCTTCACCGTTGCGGCGCCACTTATAGGCTCCGCCGATGTCGAGTTTGAGATTGCCGGCAACCTTGCGGGCCGGGAATGCGGATTTGTGACGGGCTTCCGCCTCTTTGGCAATGTCGTCGAGGCCGATCCCTTCGATGCGGGATGCGGTCCCGGTGAAGTAGTGGTGGATGACGTCGCTGTTAATACCGACGGCTTCGAAGATCTGGGCGCCGCGATAGGAGTGCAGGGTGGAGATCCCCATCTTGGACATTACTTTGAGCATGCCCTTGTTGATGGCCTTGATGAAGTTGCTGTTCGCGGTGGCGGAATCACCGTCGAGCAGTCCCTCCTGGATCATGCTGTCGAATGTTTCGTAAGCCATGTAGGGGTTGATCGCGCCGGCGCCGTAGCCGAACAGCAGGCAGAAGTGGTGGACTTCGCGCGGCTCGCCGGATTCGATTACGAGACCGGCCTGTGTGCGCTGGAGTTTGCGGATCAGGTGATGATGAACCGCACCGGTTGCCAGCAGCGCCGGAATCGGGGCCTTTTCTTTGTCGGCGCCGCGATCGGAAAGAACCAGTAGCGTGCAGCCGTCTTTGATGGCCTTCGATGCGTTTTCGCACAGTTCCGCCAGTGCGGCTTTCAGGCCGTCACCGCCGTCTGCGACGTTGTAGAGCATCGGCAGCGTAACCGCTTTGAGGCCTTCGCGGTCGAGCTTCTTGATTTTAGCCAGCATCTCGTTGGTGAGGATCGGTTGTTTCAGTTTGAGCTGACGACAGTGCAGCGGGGTCTCTTCAAACAGGTCCTGTTCGGTGCCGATATTAGTCCGTACAGAGGTGACGCATTTTTCGCGTATGGCGTCGAGCGGAGGGTTGGTGACCTGCGCAAAGAGCTGTTTAAAGTAGTTGTAAAGCAACTGCGGCTTTTCGGCCAGCACAGCGAGCGGCGTGTCGATTCCCATTGCACCGGAAAGTTCTGTGCCGGTTTTCGCCATCGACATTAGAATATGGTTCTGGTCCTCCATGGTGAACCCGAACATGCGCTGGCGTTCATTGATGGTTTCTCTGTCAGCCGGGGCTGTTTTTTCGGTTGGGAGTGTTTCAAGGTCGACGAGATTTTCTTTCAGCCATTCTCCGTAAGGCTGCTGTTGAGCCAGCTCGCTTTTGATTTCTTCATCGGGAACGATGCGGCCTTTTTCCATGTCTACCAGGAACATGCGGCCCGGCTCAAGACGTCCTTTATATTCCACGTTGGCGGGGTCGATGTCCACGATGCCGGTTTCTGACCCCATGATCACATAGCCATCCTTGGTGACGACATAGCGTGAGGGACGCAGGCCGTTACGGTCGAGGATTGCGCCGAGGCAGGTGCCGTCGGTGAACGGAATCGAGGCCGGGCCGTCCCATGGCTCCATCAGGGTGGAGTGATACTCGTAGTAATCCTTTTCCTGCTGAGACATCGTTTTGTGGTTCTGCCATGCTTCGGGAATCAGCATGCTCATTACGTGCGGCAGCGAGCGCCCGGTGTGGTAGAGCAGCTCAACCGCCTGGTCGAGCGAGGCGGAGTCCGACAGGCCGGGCTGGATAATCGGGAACAGACGCTCGATGTTGTCACCGAACAGGGTGGATTTGAACAGACCCTGGCGGGCGTTCATCCAGTTGAAGTTTCCGCGCAGCGTATTGATTTCGCCGTTGTGGCAGAGCACGTGAAACGGCTGAGCCAGTTTCCATGCCGGGAAGGTGTTGGTGCTGAAGCGCTGATGAACGAGCGCCAGGGCGCTCTCAAATTTTGGATCGAGAAGGTCGGGGTAGTAATGCTCCATCTGCTCCGGCAGCAGCAGGCCCTTATAGATGATGATCCGGCAGGTCAGGGTTGGGATGTAAAAATCATCCTTGTTCACCATGTCGGAGTGGAAAATGGCATTTTCCGCCGTCTTGCGGATGAGGTAAAGCTTGCGGTCGAAGGTGCGTTCGTCGGTGATTCCTTCCCCGCGGCCGATGAAAATCTGCATCATGGCCGGCTCGGACTTTCTGGCGATGTGGCCGATGCCGGAGTTATCGGTCGGAAGCTCACGCCAGCCGAGGAGGGTTTGTCCTTCGGACTCAATTGCTTTTTCCAGGGTTTGGATACACTGAGCGCGTTCTGCTTCATCCTGCGGCAGGAAAACAAGGCCGGTGCCGTATTCTTTTTCGCCGGGGAGTTTGATACCGATCTCTGCGCATTGTTCTTTATAGAAGGCATGAGGGATCTGAAGCAGGATCCCCGCACCGTCGCCGGTGAGCGGGTCGGACCCTGCCGCGCCGCGGTGAGTCAGGCGCACCAGAATTTCGAGCGCGTGGTGAATGATATCGTGTGATTTTTTTCCGTGCAGGTTGCAGATGAATCCTACGCCGCAGGCATCATGTTCATTTTGCGGGTGATACAATCCCTGCGGGTTCGGAAAGTGTTTCGGTTGAGCAGTTGAATTTTTATTCATAACAAGCCTCTGTCTCAAAAACGGCAATACCCGATCTTTTCGCTCTTGTTTTGCGGCGAAGGTAGAATATCCCTTTCGGTTTGTCTACAAAACCTGTTTCTTTTTTCGAACCAAGGCCGCTCCGTTCAGGGGTGAAAACTCTAACAGAGTTTTTCAGACCTTGGAAGTCATAGTATGACGGATTTTTTCTTTTTCCAATAGTTGGGAAATCCCGGGAGGCCGTTGATCGGGTCTGATTCGACCGCACCGCAGGGCAACGGAACAAAAGGGAGTCGGATACATATGGTATTCAGAGTCTTTTCCCTGTAGAAAACGGTGTCGGCTACGAACATTCTGAATTTGATGAGAGGCGGTTTATGGCGGAAAAGCATCACATAATCAAAGAGGTTCGGGGGTTTTATGCGGTACAGTCGCTTTGCGTGCTGCGGCGGACTCCCGGTGTCAGTTTTGATGCGGTTTCCATGAAGCGGTTGGGTCGCATTGATGCTGTTGATCGGGTCATTCATCAGGGCGGTGCGGTGTCGCCGGGTCCGGTTGGTTCGGTCGCTCGACCATGGTATATGCATACAGCGCAGGTGGATAATCTGCTGGTACTGCATGGGAAACGGGTTGTAGATATCTACCATTCTGATCATGGACTGCATCAGTTTGAAATTACTGCTGATCGTGTTTGTCTGGATGGAAAACTTCTCTTTGACGGACCGGCAATGCTGACGTGGTACCGGCATGTTTTTCACCGGGTACAAAGTGATCACCAGGTTGGTTCCGCCTCTCTTAATTTCGCTTTGCGCGATGAGTCCTTTGACTTGGATACCAATTTTTCAGTGTATCGGCTGGATACTGAAACCGGCGGGTTTGAAGTAATCCGGAAAGGGAGTCTTGACCAACCCGGCGGCAACTGACAGTAGCCTTGTTTCAGCCGATTATTGAACAAGGCAGCGCGGCCCTGTTCCAGCTCTGGGAAGTTTTTTGGGTGCAGATACGGGCTGGAACTTTTTATGCCGGTGCTGATTTGTTGAACGGGTTTTGTTTTTCCGCAGTGCAGCGTTCGGACTCATCAAATTTCCGGTCAGCATAGAGAAGCCGGCGTAAATGATTTCGATGTACACTTCATTGTTGCCGAAGGTCCAGCGATGGCCCCTCCGGCCAGCTGAGTCAGGATGTCGGTTTCACGACAGGATTCCAGATACTTCAGAGAGAGGGAAACGGTCGGTGCAGCGGAGGACTTCGCTGCCAGGTCGAGGCAGTCATTCAGCCGGGGCGGAGTTCCGGTAATGAGGTAGGTGATACTTTTCATATAAAGTCTATCTGGTTAGTCGCGTTTGGCTTAAAATTTATATGAGTTCCGCGACGGTGGCGGTTTCCATTTTCTGTGCGATGAAACCGCGGATGTCGCTGAAAACCTTTATTAATTTCGGGCTGTTTTCAGCGGGGGTGTGCTCATAAAAGTATTCGCTGACGGATCCGACCGGGGCCAGTGCGCTGTCCATCAGCCGAACCGCCTCCGCCAGGGAAATCTGATCCGGCGATTTGACGAGCTGATAGCCGCCGGTTTTGAGAAACAGCAGAATCTGCTCCAGGAATTCTTTGGAATGTTCCGCCGTTCCGCAATTGTCTGGATTGTCAGAAGCCCCCTCCCGTAATTGGCCGAAAGCTCAATCATTGCCAGGCAGGCGTCCAAAGGCTGGAGTCGCCGTTTCCAAATCCTGGAAAAAGAACAGGGGGGGATTAAGGAGCCAGGAATGAATCGAACCAGAGTTTAGCTGCCTGGAGGCACGGAAAGAATCCATCGGAGTGATCACCCGCCGGATAGGGGTCGAAGAGGGATACCAGATTGGTCGATGCGCCGGCCTCGATGAATGCGTTCATAGCCGTGACCGAATTGCTGTACGGGACGATGGTGTCTGATGCGCAATGGAAGAAGCAGGTCGGGGTGGTCGGGACCCAGTCACGGTAGGTGTCGTTTTTCCGAAGGGCAGCTGCGAATGGGTGGTTTTCATCACTCTTTACTTCGTTGATGAACGTTTCGGTGAAGATTTCGCGCGGGACTGCCGGCATTTGGTCGTTGATCTCATATCCGTAGTGGTTCCCATCGAAGAGGGGCGGGAGAGTGGAGGCATATGGTTCGTTGAAGAAATCCGTGATCGTGCCGAAGCTGTAAACCGAATTAAGGCCCAGAATAACATAGGGAATATATGCCGGATAATTATAGGATTCTCCGGAAAAGATCAGCGGTTTCATAACGCCGGACAGGTCGTGCGGGCCGGCCATCGGCGCTGACGCTGTAAGCGGGAATTCATCAGCATGATTCTGCTCCAGCTCTTTTTGCAACGCCAGAGTGGCGTGTCCGCCTTGCGAATAGCCGGCAATGAACAACTGTCCGTTGGGTTGGGGCAGTTCCGTGTAGCTTTCCAGAACAAATAATGCGGCGCGCATCATGTCTACGGCAGAGGTTGCTTCTGAGCGGGCATGAAGATAAGGATGTGTGCCGGAAGATGCGCCAAAGCCGGGATAGTCCGGCATGCATACGGCATAGCCGCTTGACGCCAGCAGAGCCCCGGCAAGACCTTCGCCGTAAACATGTCTGACTGAAGGCACCTCTTCATTCGCAAACATGGTTCCGTGCAGCAGGGAGATCGCAGGAATTTCGGCGGGTGGTTGAGGAAAGGAGTCAATGCCGACAGGCATAATCAGCAGTCCGGAAGCGTTGGTGGAGATATGGCGCGCATCAAATGTGGAATAGTTGATGGTTACGGCGGCTACGCAATAGGTGACCAGGTTTGTTGGAACACCATAGTATTCGCAGATATTGACAAGATTTGTGGTATCAATGATCCCGAGCATCTGAGCGTCAGTGACAGTTCCCCGACTGACATGATTGACTTTATAAAAAGTCGAAGGCGCGGAGATGTCTTCGGACCAGTTGGTTGCCGAACCGGGCCACTCGTCATGACCGCCCGCCGGGGACCATATGCTGTCGGAAAGGTTGGTGCTGGTCAGCAGTTCAAATCCGTCGCTGTCGGGGTGTGCCGGCTCGGTCCATTCCAGCAATACCTGCTGTGAAGGCGTTGTTATAAGTTGAGTGATGGACGCTCCGAAGACGTTTAGCGCAGTCAGTGCGCCGCAAATGAAGATGTTGAATTTTTTCTTCATTTAAAATCTGGTTCCTTCCGGTCCCCGGCTCACGTTATCCAGCCTGATACGTTTTGTGCCGCTCAGCTCGTAGACCTCCACGCCATCGATCGGCTCCACCACCACTTCGTATTTTTTGCCGGTCTCCGGAGTGAACACAGAGGTGGTGAACTGACATTGATAGGAGTGGCGGGCGCTGGTTTGGTAACGGGTGCGATAAAGATTGCGCAGCGGAACTCCGGCTTTGACCGTTTTGGATAATGGCGCTTTTCCGCAGCTGCCGAGCAGGGCGGGATGGTCAGAGAACTGTTCGGATTCATAGGCGTAGACCGCCGTCGATTGAACGACTCCATGCCTGCTGGAAAAGCTCTCTCCCGCAAAGCTGTCGATATCGGTTTCCGGAATGACTTCCCCGGTGATTACAGAGAAAAAGTGCTCTTTGCCGGTATCCTGAATGTACACAACTGTGGCGGTGGGCCCAGTCCATCCCGACATGTAAATGCCGGCACATCCCGACAGTAAAACGACCGCAATCCCGCAAATCAACCATTTAAGCTTCATATCAACCTTTCGCATAGTCCCTGATAAAGACGGGATTATTATACAGGCTTGATGAGCTTTACAGGTTTTTTGTGCTCTTAAAATAATTGGCGCAAGATCAATCTCACGGTCTCGTGCCGTGCCGGTGCATTACTGTTTTTCTGTGTAACTCGACTCGGTAATGGCGAACGGAGTTTGGATGGCATTATTAACCGCTTCTTTGATAACGGGCAGAAGCGTCTTCGGCACTTCAGTCGCATCAGGCACCCATGAAACCTCCTCGATCGAGGCTCCGGTCAGCGTTTTGACCCAGGTCATTCCCACAATGTACCGTCCAAGGTTCAGGGACATATGGAAACCGTCGCGGGTCAGTGTGTCTCCGATATAACTGGTGCGCATGTTCTGGATGGCAGTTCCGGACGGAATAATGAAATCAAATGCTTTGTTCGGCGCAATTTTTTTCGTAACAGCAGTGACGATGGCGTTGTACATGGTCATCTGATCTTTGTCGTATTTTGCAAAGCCGCCGTGGCTGCTGTCCTGCTGATAGGCCCAGATCATCTGCCAGCCGAGTTTGGCGTCCGGGTTGGTTTTCCTGCTGTTGATATAGGTGATCAGATGATCCAGATCGGCGTTGTAGGTTTCCGGCAGTCCGCTGCAGTGACTGACCTGCTGAATGGTAATAATGTCCCACGGTTCATCCAGCAGTCCGTATTCCATCGTGCTGTTTCTGCGGTCAATCCATGTGCCGGATGTGTTTTTCCGATAATTGTAGTCCGTGATGTCAGCCTTCGCACTCCTCCAGTGCCGCTCGAGCGAGCAGCCTCCGATCACCAGGTTGCCAAGGGTTACCTCCTGAATTCCCGCATTGGTCGCGATGGAGTAGGCATGCTCCAGGCCGTCCACGCTGAAGCTGTTTCCGATTGCCAGAATCCTGATGGACCTGGGCGGGGTTGTTGATTCCGCTGAGAGGCTTGTGTTTGCAAGAAACAACCCGGCGAGACTGGCGATGAGAATATATTTTTTCATAGCAGGTAAGGATAGCAGATCCTGAACGGACAGCAATTCGAATACCTGAACAGAAGCCTTTTCGACTTTCAGATTTGCCAGTCTCTTCCTTTCGGTCCCGGCCCGTTCTGTTCGGGAACGGTTCGAGTTGACAACCGGACCGATTTCAGTAGGTTTTTGCGCCAACAGAGACTCTGGTAACCGGCTGAGGTTCTTGTGGGTTCCTTCCTGCTCTTCCGGTTGTATTCCAGCTTCTCACGAAGGGGCTCCGGTGTGTTGTGCACAAAAGAAACCACGGAGTTCGCGTGAGAAAATATCTATCCATTATTCGAGAATTGCTGTTTTTTATGCTGCCGGTGCTGGGGGGCAGGGTCAGTGAAATCCTGTTCGGGGTCGGTGATGTGCTGGTGGCCGGGCGCTATTCCATTGAGGTCCTTGGCGCGATGGGCGTTGCCTCCGCATTCTTCTTTCCGTTCCTGGTGTTCGGGGGCGGCATTATGTCTGCGATCAGTCCCATCAAGGCGCGGCTGCTCGGCGCAAAGCAGCCGACGCATCAGGTTCCGATTTCATCCCTGGCACTGGCGGCCTGGATCGGCGGGGCGCTCACCGTTCTTTCGCTGCTGGTGACCCGGTTTGTGGTGCCCCTGATCGGGTATGAGGCGGGCTTCGAGCGGCTGATACAGACCTACCTCTACATCTGTGCGTTTTCCATTGTGCCGGCGCTGCTTTTTTCCGCACTCAAAGAGCTGCTGCTGGCGCGGTCCATAACGATGGCCCCCAATCTGCTGCTGTTTGTCTTCAACTTTTTCAATATCGCAATGAATGCGTGGCTGATGTTCGGCTGGGGACTGGGGATCGCCGGCGCGGCCATCGCCACCGTGCTGTCCCGCACGCTGATGCTGGCGGCGCTGTATGCCTATTCGCGCAGCCGGCTCTCCTGGCACCCGAAAATCTGCAGCCGAACGGTCCGCGAGGTCTGGAGCGTCGGCCTGCCCGCCGGCGTGATTCCGCTGATGACGGCTCTGCTGTTTGCGCTGGTGGCGATTCTGGCCGGCCGGATGTCGGTGGTGACGGCGGCGGCCAACAATGTGCTCATCAATGTCACCTCATTGACCTATATGATCCCGCTGTCGCTGTCGGGGGTGACCGCCGTGAAGGTCGGCCGCGCCTACGGCGCCGGGAGCCTGCGGAGCGTGAAAGAGTACGCGGTGGCCGGGGCGCTGGTCGGAACTCTGCTGGCGGCGGTCAGCGCGGTGCTGTTCCTCGCGGTGCCCGAGGGGATTGTGAGCATTCTGACCAATCAGGCCGACGTCATTGCGCTGGGAGCATCGCTGCTGCTGTTCGTGGCCATCTATCAGATCCCCGATGCGCTGCAGGATGTGCTCATCGGCGCGCTGCGCGGCATGGGCGAAACCCGAATCCCGCTCGTCCTGACGGGCATCAGCATGTGGCTGATCGGCCTGCCCGCCGGATGCTGGCTGGCCTATGCGCGCGGCATGGAATCGGCCGGGCTCTGGGCCGGGCTCTCAATCGGCCTGGTGACCGACGGCATTCTGCTGCTGTTCTTTTTCCGGCGCAAACTGCGGGCGCTGCGCACGGCGCCCGAAAGTCTTTGTTAGTTGGCCAAAAAGACGGGCTAATCCCTTTTGTTCAATATCCGTTTCTGTTAAATCAGCTTTTTGCGCAGATAACGAACCGGGAGATACGACATGGGTGGCTTTTTTGGAGCGGTTTTAAACCGGGACTGTGTTTCGGATGTGTTTTATGGGACGGATTATCACTCCCACTTGGGAACCCAGCGCGGCGGGATCGCAACGCTGAGTGATGACGGCAGTTTTACTCATTTCATTCATGACATTCGCAATGCCCAGTTCCGCTCAAAGTTTGACAGCGACTTTGATAAAATGAACGGAAAGATGGCTATCGGCGTCATCAGCGACTATGAAGACCAGCCGTTGATCATTAACTCCCGGCACGGCCGCTACGCCATTGCCACGGTTGGCGCCGTTCAGAATGCGGCGGAACTGGAGGAGGAAGCCTGTGCTGCCGGAGTTCATTTCTCCGAAATGAGCGGCAACGAGGTGAATCCTACGGAGCTCATCGCGCATCTGATCAACCAGGGGAGTGATTTCGCGGACGGGCTCGCCGGCGCGCAGGAGGCGATTGAGGGATCCGCCTCGATTCTCCTGCTGACGAAAGACGGAATTTATGCCGCACGCGACAGGCTGGGCCGGACGCCGGTGATTGTCGGAAAAGGCGAAGACGGCTATGCGGTCACGCTGGAAACCTGTGCGCTGCCCAACCTGCAGTATTCTGTTGAGCGCGAGCTCGGCCCCGGCGAGATTGTCCGGATCACCGCGGAGTGCGTGGAACGCTTGAAATGCCCCGGCGACTGCATGAAGTTCTGCACGTTCATGTGGGTCTATTATGGTTATCCGGCCTCCTCCTATGAAGGGCACAACGCGGAGGATGTTCGCAATGAGTGCGGGCGGAAGCTGGCTCAGGCCGATGACGTGACCGCCGACTGCACCTGCGGCATTCCCGATTCCGGCACGGCCCATGCCCTCGGATACGCTCAGGAGTCCGGGCTTCCGTACCGGCGCTCCTTCGTAAAATACACCCCCACCTGGCCGCGCAGCTTTATGCCGCAAAACCAGACGGAACGGAATCGTGTTGCAAAGATGAAGCTCATTCCGGTTCGTGAGTTTATTGAAGGCAAGCGGCTGCTTTTCTGTGAAGACTCCATCGTGCGCGGAACGCAGCTTCAGGACACCATCGACCGGCTCTACACCGAATACGGCGCCGAAGAAATCCATATGCGCGCGGCCTGCCCGCCGCTGGTCTTCGGCTGCAAATACCTCAACTTTTCCCGCTCGCGCTCCATCGACGCACTCGCAACGCGCATTGCCATCAAAGAGCTGGAAGGCGAGTACAAACATCTCGATGAATATGCCGATGCAACCTCTGAAAAATATGAGGCCATGGTGGAAAAAATCCGCGAGCGCCTCAATCTGACCAGCCTGAAGTTTCAGACGCTGGACGACCTGGTCGACGCCATCGGGCTGCCCAAAGAAAAACTCTGCACCTACTGCTGGGACGGACAGGAATAGAGCACGTCCTTAATAGTGTGCATAAAAGCCCCCCCCCGCTGGGCGGCTTTTTTTGATTGGATGAACAGGATGCTGGTCACAGCTCGGCTGCCGACCTTCTTTGCTTTTCCTGTGCCGGGACAGCGCTTCACGTTTTATACGGAACTTGTCGGTTTTGTATCAGCTTGCGGAGCCGGGTTCAGCTTCTTGCTGTATGCAGACGACGGTATACGAGCATGGCCGCCCCGGAGAGTAAGATGAGCGAACAGGTTGTTGGTTCCGGGATGGTTTCCACAAACTTTGAGAAGACAAGCTGGTCTGCTCCGATGCCTAGAAACTTGACGGTGGTCTGTTCGGTTCCATCCTCGTTTTGGAAGGTGAATCCATCGGGATCGAGCGCATCGGTGAGCGAGTATCCGTTCAGAACACCTCCGCTGAAGTGTGTCCAGTTCCAGTAATCGAAAGTACGGGCTCCTGTTGTGGTATAATAAGCCTCTAAGGTGCCATCAAGCGACAGGTTATACCAAAAGCCGTCTTCTGCGGCGATCCCCAGCCCCGCCGCGGGGTTCAGGCCATCCAGGTCTCCGCCGCCGGAGAACTGAGTCCACGAGTAATCCGCTACGAGCGCTCCGCCAACGCCGTAAAACGACGTGGTGTCGTCAGCATCCACAAGATAGTATCCATCGTCCATCAGATCCACGAACCCGGAATTGCCGACGATGTTCTCGCCGTTGTGCGGCCCGCCACGGAGGGGCTGGGTGGAAATGTCGGCCACTCCAACCAGAGTTGTATAATTGTACTGTTCTCCGAAACCGCCGGAATCTGCAATACGCAGTTCGCCGTCCTCAACTCCCAGAAAATTTGGGTGGGAGAGCATGGATTCCAGCGATGAACCGGCGAATTCATAGCGGCCTGATCCGGACAGTGTGTAGCGATTCATGTCGTAGGTGGCGGCTCCGGTAAATTCGTTGTAAGTAACAATCGACAACACTCCTGCATGGGACTGGGGGAGAGCCATCAGCAGGAGAGTCGGCACGAGCCTTCTGACATGCAGAAGGCCCGGTCCAAATGGATGTGCACGATTCCTGTTCATCAAACAATTTGTCCTTATCTGCGTTCTTGTGTGTGATTTCATTGGTTTCCTTTTTTAAATACATCGGAAAAACCCTTATCCAAAAGGCTGGAGAAAATTCCCGAAAGTTTTTTTGGGGGCTTTATAGAAGAAGAACCGGTGAGCTGTTTTGATTGTTCGCGATTTATGAGAGGAAGAGGCGGCGGTATGCAAAAAGACCACCGCCGATATAGCCATTCGCCGAATTCTCGATAGCCGCGCCGTTCAGGATCGACAGGGAATTACCCGAACTGTTGTTTCCCACAGCCACACCGTTAAAGGAATTTGTCTGCGCGACGTCGTAGACGGCAGCCGTGCCGTTTTCAAGCGTCAGACTGTTTTGAGCCGTCGCGACGTGCGTGCAGCCGGCCATAAATGCAATGAATAATTTTTTCATCATAATACCTTTCTTATTCAAAACGAATCTAAGTTGTTACCAACAAGGAGAATCAGTATAAGCGTTTTTTTGAGAGAAAGGGGGTAAAAGAGGCGGGGTGTTATCGCGGTTTATGTGGCTATTTTGGTAAAAAACGGGGGGCGAGTTCGTTTGGGATGCCGAACCAAACCGTTTTTTGTGTTTTCTGCGGTGAACCATGGCCGGTGCTGCCGACCACCGGCCATGGTCCAGATTCCGCAACTGCCGCCGCGGAGGGCCAAAAACTCCCGGCAGGAGAAGAAGGCGCCGGAAGCCTTTGGGTTCTCCCGTGGCGGAATTTTTTTATGAAAGGCAGCAGACGAAGAGGTATTTTCTGCCGGTAAGGTCTGTTAACGTATGTCTTGCCGATTCGGGAACGGGTTTCACTGTGATTGTCGGGTTCAGCACATCATAATGGTAGGTCTTATCCTTTTCCATGTTCCCGCTTGGGTCGAAAAAATATAGAGATGGACCGGCTACATAGGAAACCTGGAGGGCATTGAAATTCACGGTTAGATGATGGAGCAGTGTATATGGGTCCGGAGCCTGACCATTGGTTCCGCCGGAATAGCCGCTCTTAAAACAGATGCTTCCCAAATGAAACCAATACTCACCCAGACAGGATGGTCCGGGGAGTGAGAAAAAGTCGTAAAT